>NZ_CP066369.1:4258251-4575397 GCF_016406305.1 Shewanella putrefaciens | reverse complement strand
TAAGTTATCCCCAAAAGATCATCAAAAAAGAGGTGTATTCTATAGCGAGATCTCAATGATCGCTATCCTTAAAAAATATTTATCCCCAGCGGGATCATTCTATGTGGATATCCTCGATCATCAAAGATCAAAATCGATCCTTTTATTAAACAATTAGCGCAAATCCCGCTTTATTAAGCGATCCACATTGATCTATAATGGCGGCCCTTTGATCGAGTCAAAGATCCCCTTTACTACTAGATGTAGTAGCCGTACACAGAGTTATCCACATCTTATGGTGTATTGCGGGGATGGATCTTAGGACACGCTGGCAGAAATAAACCACTTACCGACTTTCGTTGTTGACGGGAACAAGTAAAGTGATTACAATTCGGCCTCTTTTTTGCCCTTACCTCTAATAACTAGAGATAAGGAATGTTCACTAATAACAAAGACGGATTGCCATCATGAGTAAACGTACTTTTCAACCTAGCAACCTGAAGCGCAAGCGTTCTCACGGCTTCCGCGCTCGTATGGCTACTGTAGGCGGCCGTAAGGTGCTTGCACGTCGTCGTGCGAAAGGTCGCGCTCGTTTATCTGCTTAATAAGTGGATAACTAGTTGACTAGCTATACCTTTACGCGGGAGTTACGTTTGCTAACTCCCGCGCAATTTAAATCTGTATTCTCCAATCCCATCAAAGCATCTTCTGCTGAAATTACCTTGCTCGCTATTCCTAACTCGGAACAACATCCGCGTCTGGGCCTTACTGTTGCTAAACGCTATGTAAAACGCGCCAATCAACGTAATCGCATTAAGCGCGTCATCAGAGATAGTTTTCGTTTAAATCAACACGACATCCCTCACCTCGATATCGTTGTGCTGGTCAGAAATGGCGTGATGGAAATGGAAAACACAGAAATCAACAAATTGATAGAAAAGCTATGGCGCAAACTCAGTCGCCGCTACAATGGCTAGCGACCACGTTAATTCGTGGCTATCAAATCTTCATTAGCCCTATACTGGGCCCTCGTTGTCGTTTCAATCCCACTTGCTCTCATTACGCCATTGAAGCAATAAAAGTGCACGGAACCGCGAAAGGTTGTTGGTTTGCATTGAAACGCATATTAAAATGTCACCCTTTACATCCCGGCGGTAGCGATCCCGTCCCCCCTAAAAATGACAGGTGTAATAAATAGGCTATGGAATCTCAACGCAATATATTGCTCATAGGACTACTGTTTGTCAGCTTTTTGCTGTGGCAACAGTGGCAGGCAGACAAAGCTCCTAAACCCGTTGCAACCGAATCGTCCCTAGTGGCGAATGCGGCTAGCACTCACAGCGCCGATGTTCCAGAAGCAGATACAGGTGTGCCAGCAGCCGTCGCTGCAACTCAAAATATTATTACGGTAAAAACCGATCAACTCGATGTACAGATCAACCCAGTGGGTGGCGACATCGTTTTTGCAGCGCTAGTTTCACACAAGATGGAACAGGGTAAAGACCAACCTTTCGTATTGCTTGAGCAAACAAAGGATTACACTTATATTGCCCAGAGTGGCCTTATTGGCCGTGATGGTATCGATAGCAGTGCCAAAGGTCGTGCAGCATTCACCACCTCGGCAACTGAATTTACCTTAGCCGAAGGTCAAGATACCTTAGAAGTGCCATTAACCTATGTGGCAGATAACGGTGTAACTTACACTAAAGTCTTCGTATTCCACCGCGGCAAGTTTAACGTCGATATCGATTACAAGATCAACAACACCTCGGCAACACCACTGCAAGTTCAGATGTACGGTCAGATTAAACAAACGATTAAACCATCTGAAAGCAGCATGATGATGCCAACCTACCGCGGTGGCGCATTCTCAACACAAGATGTGCGTTATGAGAAGTACAACTTCGAAGACATGGCCAAAGGCAACCTGAACCAAGCCACGTTAGGCGGTTGGGCTGCAATGCTACAGCATTACTTTGTTTCAGCTTGGATCCCACCGGCAACCGATAGCAACACCATTTTCTCGAGTGTGAGCGCAGGCGGTTTAGCTAATATTGGTTTCCGCGGCGCGGTATACGATATAGCACCTAGTGCGACTCAAGAAATTAGCTCGCAATTCTATGTTGGTCCTAAGGATCAAGCGGCATTATCAGCGATTTCAGAAACCTTAAACCTAGTGGTTGATTACGGTTTCCTCTGGTGGTTAGCTGTGCCTATTCACTGGCTATTGATGTTCTATCAATCATTCGTCGGTAACTGGGGCGTGGCAATTATCCTGATCACCTTAACCGTTCGTGGTTTACTGTTCCCGCTGACTAAAGCGCAGTACACCTCAATGGCTAAGATGCGTAACCTACAGCCAAAACTGCAGGATTTGAAAGAACGCTTCGGCGATGACCGTCAAAAGATGGGTCAAGCCATGATGGAACTGTATAAGAAGGAAAAAGTTAACCCCATGGGTGGCTGTTTGCCGATCATTTTACAGATGCCAATCTTCATTGCCTTGTACTGGGTATTGTTAGAAAGCTTCGAACTGCGCCATGCGCCATTTATGTTATGGATCCACGACTTATCGGTACAAGATCCTTACTACATTCTGCCGCTGCTGATGGGCGCGTCGATGTTTGTGATGCAAAAAATGCAACCTATCGCACCGACTATGGATCCAATGCAAGTCAAGATGATGCAGTGGATGCCAATGATCTTTACCGTATTCTTCCTATGGTTCCCATCGGGTCTAGTGCTGTACTGGTTAGTGGGTAACATAGTTGCCATCATCCAGCAGAAGATTATTTATGCAGGTCTAGAGAAAAAAGGCTTAAAATAAGCCCTAGCTTTAGCAACGCATAAAGTGAAAACAACACTAAAGGCGGCTTAATTAGCCGCCTTTTCCTTTACATCATTTGGTAGATATTAGTTTGGTGGGTATTTCCGTGACAACTGACACTATCGTGGCTCAAGCCACCGCGCCCGGACGTGGCGGCGTTGGCATAATTCGAATTTCAGGTGACAAAGCAACGGATGTTGCCATGGCAGTTTTAGGTCATCTACCTAAGACCCGCTACGCCGACTATTGCGATTTTAAAAGTGCCTCAGGCCAAGTGATAGACCAAGGCATAGCGTTGTTTTTTAAAGGTCCTAATTCCTTTACCGGTGAAGATGTATTAGAACTTCAAGGCCACGGCGGGCAAATCGTTCTCGATATGCTGATCAAACGTGTATTGGAAGTCGAGGGCATTCGTATCGCTAAACCGGGTGAATTTAGCGAACAAGCCTTTATGAATGACAAGCTGGACTTGACCCAAGCCGAAGCCATTGCCGATCTTATCGATGCAACCAGTGAACAAGCTGCCAAAAGCGCGCTGCAATCGCTGCAGGGTGAGTTTTCAAAGGAAGTCCACGAGCTGGTGGACCAAGTCACTAACCTGCGTTTATACGTTGAAGCCGCGATTGATTTCCCCGATGAAGAAGTCGACTTTTTAAGCGATGGCAAAATTGCCAACGCTCTCTATAAAATCATCGACAAACTTGACCTAGTACAAGCCAGTGCTAAACAAGGTTCTATCATCCGCGAAGGCATGAAAGTCGTAATTGCTGGCCGCCCGAATGCCGGAAAATCCAGTCTATTAAATGCCTTAGCAGGTAAAGAATCGGCGATTGTCACCGAAATAGCTGGTACCACCCGGGATGTGTTACGCGAACATATCCATTTAGATGGCATGCCGCTGCATATTATCGACACCGCTGGTTTGCGAGATACTACAGATACGGTCGAACAAATTGGTATCGAGCGCGCCTGGAACGAAATTAATAGCGCCGATCGCGTGCTATTTATGGTCGATGGCACTACTACAGCCGCTGTCGATCCCCATGATATTTGGCCGGATTTTATCGATCGCCTGCCCGCCAATTTGGGCGTGACCGTCATTCGCAATAAAGCCGATCTCACCGGTGAAGACTTAATGATGACCGAAGAGCAAGGTTATAGCGTCTATCGGATTTCAGCCAAAACAGGACTAGGTGTTGAAGATCTAAAACAGCATTTAAAGTCACTCATGGGCTATCAAAGTAATCTCGAAGGCGGCTTTATCGCCCGTCGCCGTCATCTCGAAGCACTCGAGATAGCCGCAAGTCATTTGCAACTAGGCAAAGAACAATTAGAAATTTACCTCGCTGGTGAACTTTTAGCGGAAGAACTCAGAATGGCGCAGCTCGCCCTATCTGAAGTTACCGGCCGTTTTACCTCAGACGATCTACTCGGCAAAATTTTCAGCTCATTCTGTATCGGTAAATAATATTGTTTTAAAAGTGAGATAACCCGATAAAAAATCAGCCCGTTTAGGGCTGATTTTTTTTATATCTTTACTCTTTATCTAAAGCATCATACCTGTCGATAATGATCCTGCATTTGATATGAGCGGGCGTAAAGTGCAAATATCAGTGCCGCAAAGATGGCAAAACCCGCAAAGAAAAACATTTGGAACGCCGTAACGCTCATACCGGTTTGCACTATTTGTTCGGTAACCGCAGGGCTCTTGACGCTCACATTGGCGAGTAATACCCAAAGGTTGCCCACTGTCACCGAAAGAGTCCAAAAACTCATAATTGTGCCTTTCATCGCTTTAGGTGCTTGGCTATAAGCAAATTCTAGCCCAGTAGCCGAAACCAATACTTCACCAAATGTCAGCAAGGCATAGGGTAAAATCTGCCAAAAGATAGAAAGGGCCGAACCACCATCCATCATCAATTGGATACTGCCGACCACAATCCAACTTAAACCTGTGATAGCAATCCCCGCCCCCATTTTACGTAGCGCTGTTAGCTTTATCCCCATGCGTTCAATCGCAGGATATAAAACAAAATTATTAAATGGGATCAATAGCATGACTAATAATGGATTCAAGGCCTGCATCATTGCAGGCTCAAACCATTCAGGCTTAGTCATATCGTTAGCCTGTAAAATCCAGGTCGATGCCTTTTGATCGAATAAAGACCAAAACGGGGTAACTAAGGCAAATAACACTAAAATACGCAATACAGATCGAACACCATCTACAGCGTGATCAGGGTGGATCCCTCTAGCCCTTTCAAGCTGCAATGAAGCCCCTACACCGATAAAGCCCATAATGAGTACCAGTGCACAGCATAAACCCGCCACAATACCTAAAGTAGGAATATTCACTAAGGCATAGGCTGCTGACACTAAGCCAATTAAAGCGAGTACCAAACCCACGTTGGCTTGGCCAGCGACTTTAGTCAGTAAAGCTGTTCGGATCACAGGTAAAAAACCATGGGGATCTTTAGGTTCGGGTGGCATATGTACATAACGCTTGCGGCCTAACCAAAAAAATACGGTTGCAATAAACATCAGTACGCCAGGGATCCCAAATGCGACCGCAGCGCCAAAATTCTTCAACAACAATGGCATAGATAAAGAAGCGAAGAAAGAACCAAAATTGATCGTAAAATAAAACATATCAAAGGCCTTCTGGGCCAAAGATTTGTTTGTTTGATCAAATTGATCTCCCATAAAGGAAGAAACCAAGGGCTTAATGCCACCGGAGCCAAGGGCGATCAAAAATAGTCCAGTATAGAAGCCTTGAATACTGTGCTCAAAAATGGCGAGAAAAGCATGACCAACACAATAAATTAAGCTAAGCCACAGAATTGTATTGTATTTTCCAAAGAAACGGTCAGCAATCCAACCACCTAGTAATGGGAAAAAATACACCCCAATGACAAAGGAATGGAACACATCCTTTGCCATAGCACCACGGAGATGTTCAGGCACAGATAGCAAGAGTGCCGTCATCAAGAAGGGCGTTAAAATGTTGCGCATTCCATAAAAGCTAAAACGCTCACAAGCTTCACTGGCAATGATATAAGGGATTTGGCGTGGCCACTTTGGCGACTGAACAGGAGCTGTCATCGATTATCCTATTATAATTTTTATAAAAACCTTCCGGTCATGATGTATAAAGCACATATGGGCGCCAAAGACACTAACAGACTGCGGAGCATATTTGCCTAAATTTATACAAAAAACGTGGCAAATCCGATGTAAACACCACCAAATAGCAAAAATTTAACGACCACAGAGAGCAGTAATAATGACAAAAATCGCTATTTTAGTAGGAACAACCTTAGGCAGTAGTGAATATATAGCCGATGAAATGATGGGTCAATTAAAGGCCTTAGGCCATGAAGTCAGTAGTTATCTTAGTCCTACCGTAAGCGAATTAACCTCGTACACATATTGGATTGTTGTTTGTTCAACCCACGGAGCAGGCGATCTACCCGACAATATTCAACCCTTCTGCAATGAAATCACCCTAAAAAACCCCGATCTCTCCCATGTAAATTTAGCCCTGTGTGCCATTGGAGATTCCAGTTACGACACTTTCTGCCAAGGTCCAGAAAAGTTAATTGATGCCCTAAAATACTGCGGTGCAAAAGTGTTTGTGGATAAGATCCAGATCGATGTACAACAGGATCCAGTGCCAGAAGACCCAGCCCTCGCATGGTTAGCGCAATGGCAAGATCGTATTTGAGATCACAATCAGGCTTAATCAAGGAACAACCCACAGTTTAGATCCTATTTATCCACAATTTACTTATTTTCGGTATAAATATGTGGATAAACTATTATTTAGATCTGATCAACCTCTGTGCTATTCACACTCAGATCCGCTCAATGATCCACCTTGTGGATAAGTAGCGGATCTATCCCCACCTTATATCCCATTAGATCGCGATCAGATCACAGGATCAAAAACGCGTTATCTATTGATTTAAATGAGTAAATAACCTTATACACAGAAAACAGCGATCCTAATAGTAAACATAATAAGAAGATCTATATAAAGATCTTAAGATCTATTAGTCCGGATCAACCCGATCGAACAAGGTAAAATGATCATTCACCTAGCTCAAAGCAAATGCTAAAATGATCGGCTCGTGTTGAGTCTCTTAAGTTATTAAAGGTAGTGTCATGCATTTTCATGAACGGTTTGATGTTATTGTTGTTGGTGGTGGTCATGCCGGAACTGAAGCCGCATTGGCAGCTGCAAGAATGGGTTCTAAAACATTATTACTAACGCACAATATCGATACGTTAGGACAAATGTCATGCAACCCAGCAATTGGGGGTATTGGTAAAGGCCATTTAGTCAAAGAAATTGACGCCCTAGGCGGTGCTATGGCGATTGCAACCGATTATGCAGGGATCCAATTTCGTACTTTAAACTCGAGTAAAGGCCCAGCCGTTCGTGCAACACGTGCTCAAGCTGACCGCGCTTTATACCGCCACAAAATCCAAAATATGCTGCAAAATCAGGCTAATTTGCGGATATTCCAACAAGCTGTAGACGATCTTATTGTTGAAAACGATCGAGTGATCGGCGTAGTGACTCAAATGGGATTAGCCTTTGAATCGCCAGCGATCGTATTAACGACAGGCACATTTTTAAGCGGAAAGATCCACATAGGCTTAGAAAACTACAGCGGTGGCCGTGCAGGTGATCCACCAGCCATTGCACTTGCACATCGTTTACGCGAGTTACCCATACGTGTTGGCCGTTTGAAAACGGGTACACCACCGCGTATCGATGCAAACACAATCGATTTTTCTCAAATGGCTGAACAAAAAGGCGATTCTCCATTGCCTGTCATGTCATTTATGGGGGATGTAAGCCATCACCCTAAACAAATTTCCTGTTGGATCACCCACACCAATGAAAAAACCCATGACATTATTCGTGGTGGTTTAGACAGAAGTCCTATGTATTCAGGGGTGATTGAAGGGATTGGTCCACGTTACTGCCCTTCTATCGAAGACAAGATCCATCGTTTTTCAGACAAATCCTCGCACCAGATCTTTATCGAACCCGAGGGATTAAATACCACTGAAATTTATCCAAACGGGATATCCACTAGCTTGCCATTCGATGTGCAGTTAAATCTCGTACGTTCGATCAAAGGTATGGAACACGCGGAAATAGTTCGTCCAGGTTATGCGATCGAATACGATTACTTTGATCCACGGGATCTTAAAAATTCATTAGAGACCAAAACGATCAATGGTTTATTCTTCGCAGGCCAAATCAATGGCACTACCGGTTATGAAGAAGCGGCTGCCCAAGGTTTACTCGCAGGCATGAATGCTTCACTGCAAGTTCAAGGTAAAGAGGCCTGGTGTCCACGTCGCGACGAAGCTTACTTAGGCGTATTGGTTGACGATCTATCGACCCTAGGGACAAAAGAACCCTACCGCATGTTCACTAGCCGCGCTGAATACCGTTTGTTATTGCGCGAAGACAATGCCGATTTACGTTTAACCGCTAAGGGTCGTGAACTCGGATTAGTGGATGATGCTCGTTGGGCAGCATTCAGTCAGAAATTAGAATCCATTGAACTTGAGTTACAACGCTTACGTGCTCAATGGGTGCATCCAAATTCACCTTTAATCCATGCGTTAAACCCGCACTTAAATACGCCGATCTCCCGCGAGGCCTCCTTTGAGGAATTGTTGCGCCGTCCGGAAATGGATTACAGCAAGTTGATGCAGATCGATGGTTTTGGGCCCGGACTTGAAGATCCACAAGCCGCCGAGCAAGTGCAGATCCAAGTTAAATACTCTGGCTATATTCAACGTCAGCAAGAAGAGATCAACAAAGCTGTTCGTAATGAAAACACAGGGTTACCCTTAAATCTCGATTATAAAGAGGTTCCAGGTTTATCAAATGAGGTGATCGCAAAACTGAATAACCACAAGCCGGAAACCATAGGTCAAGCATCACGGATCTCTGGTATTACCCCTGCGGCGATTTCAATTTTACTGGTTCACCTTAAAAAGCGTGGCTTATTACGCAAGAGTGCGTAAATGCTAGCTTAATCGGCAGTTTGGTCGCAGAAGGGAAGCATTCATGCTTCCCTTCGACGTTTCAGGGCTTCATAATAGCCTTCGCGTTCATAATCGTATCTTTGTTGAGGTTGCTCAGTGTTATCAGCCCAGTTAGAGGCTTATTTAGCCGCAATTAATTTGCCCGCAACAGCGGAGCAGAAAAAACAACTAATTGATTTTGTTGGCATGCTCAACAAGTGGAATAAAGCCTATAACCTGACGTCGGTGAGAGATCCCGAGGCCATGTTGATCCGTCATATTATGGATAGCTTAGTCGTATCAAAGCATTTACAAGGTGAGCGTTTTATCGATGTAGGTACAGGCCCTGGTTTACCCGGCATTCCGCTGGCGATCATGAACCCAGATAAAACCTTTGTGCTGCTCGATAGCTTAGGTAAACGCATCCGTTTTCAAAAACAAGTCGCTTTTGAGCTGGGCATTCACAATATCAGTTCGGTGGAAAGCCGTGTCGAGGCCTATCAGCCCGAGCAAAAATTCGATGGGGTGCTTAGCCGTGCCTTTGCATCGATTCAAGATATGTTGACTTGGTGCCATCATTTACCCACCGAAAATGGGCAATATTATGCCCTTAAGGGCCAGTTAAATGATGAGGAAATGCAGCAAATCCCCGCTGGATTTGTGGTTAAAGATATCATCGAGCTCAAAGTGCCAAAACTCGATGAGCAGCGACATTTATTAAAAATAATCAAAGAATAACAGGCTTAAAGCTCCTTCTATTGTGTGGATTTTTAAGTAGGCAATAAACCAGAATTTACATACAGGGTGATATTGTGGGTAAAGTAATTGCCGTGGCTAACCAGAAAGGTGGCGTAGGAAAAACAACTACTTGCGTTAACTTAGCTGCTTCGTTAGCCGCAACAAAACGCAAAGTGCTACTGATAGATCTCGATCCACAGGGCAATGCCACTATGGGCAGTGGTGTCGATAAATACGACGTCGAAAATACGGCTTACGAATTGCTGGTTGAAGATAAACCCTTCGATGAGATCGTCGTTAAAAATACCGCGGGTAAATATGATCTTATTGCCAGTAATGGCGATGTGACGGCTGCTGAAATCAAGCTGATGGAGTTTTTTGCCCGTGAGATCCGTTTGCGTAATGCCCTCGCACCGATAAAAGATCAATACGATTATATCTTTATCGACTGCCCTCCTTCGCTCAACATGCTGACGGTCAATGCGATGTCCGCCGCCGATTCTGTATTGGTGCCTATGCAATGCGAGTATTTTGCCCTTGAAGGCTTAACGGCGCTTATCGATACCATTACCAAGTTAGCGGCTTTTGTGAATCCAGGACTTGGTATCGAAGGGATTCTACGCACTATGTACGATCCCCGTAACCGTCTCTCAAATGATGTGTCCGATCAGCTAAAACAACATTTTGGCGATAAGGTCTATCGAACTGTGATCCCGCGTAATGTCCGATTAGCGGAAGCGCCCAGTTTTGGGGCTCCTGCTATGTATTACGATAAGTCGAGCGCGGGTGCTAAAGCCTATTTGGCGCTCGCAGGGGAAATGATCCGCCGTTCAGAACAGAAAACTCAGGCTAAGCAAGCGTAAAGGATCACCATGACGTTAAAGAAAAGAGGATTAGGCAAAGGGTTAGATGCCTTGCTGAGTAACAGTCACGCTGCCAGTAAAAAGCATTCTGAGGAAGTGACTGTTACCGATAAAAAAGAAGAACTTATCCATCTTGATCTGGATCTTCTGCAACCGGGTAAGTATCAACCGCGTAAAGACATGTCTCCCGAAGCCTTGGAAGAACTGGCGCACTCTATCCGCAATCAAGGCATTATTCAGCCTATCGTTGTAAGACAAGTCGCAAACGATATGTATGAAATTATTGCGGGTGAACGCCGTTGGCGCGCCTCGCAACTGGCGGGTATCAGTAAAATTCCTTGTATTGTCAAACAAGTACCCGATGAAGCCGCCGTCGCTATCGCTTTGATTGAAAACATTCAGCGTGAAGATTTAAATGCCATGGAAGAAGCCATTGCATTGCAACGTTTAATGCAAGAGTTTGAGCTGACTCACCAACAGGTTGCCGATGTTGTGGGAAAATCCCGAGCGAGTGTATCTAACTTGCTACGATTAAACGGCTTGAATGAGCCTGTTAAGCGTTTACTCGAATATGGCGATATCGATATGGGCCATGCTCGTGCTTTGTTAGCAATTGAAGGTGAAGAACAGACAAATCTAGCGAGATTAGTGGCTGCCAAGGAATTAACCGTTCGCGAAACTGAACGATTGATTAACCAAACCTTAAATCCGCCCAAACCTGCCGAAACTACGACTAAAGATCAAGATGTTTGTCGTTTAGAGCAGCAGTTAATTGAAAGATTAGGTGCAAAGGTTTCTATCGCTCATGGCAGTAAGGGCAAAGGTAAAATTGTAATTAACTATCAGAATCTGGCTGAATTAGACGGAATTCTTAGCAAAATTCATTAATGTCTGTAGATTAACAGTTTTTAATGTAAATTTGTGACAGATGTTAATTTTACATTTTGACTGTTTTGACGCTATATCACGTTAAAAGTGTTGTTTTTCCTTATCTCAAAGTTGCAATGAAGGCGTGAAAAGGTATACTTTCGCAAGCTTTTTGTGCATCGACAAAAATACGGATATTTGTCATCCGGTCATCGAAACAAAAAGTATGAATGCGGAGAGGATGAGTTGAGTAAGGTTTTAGCGCGTCGTGGCCGGTGGTCAGCCTATAAATTGGTGTTGATGCAGGCGGCGGTCGCTGGGGGTGCTTCAATTCTCTTTTTCGCCGTGTGGGGAGTTCAGTTTGGCTATTCTGCATTAGCAGGTGGTTCAATCGCTGTGCTCCCTAATTTTGTATTCGCGACCCTCGCTTTCTCCCATACGGGAGCAAGTTCAGCTGCAAAAGTCATTAAGACTTTTTACTGGGGGGAAGCGGTAAAGTTGCTGTTAACCATCGCTATGTTTTCGTTTGTGTTTATCAATCTTAAGGTCGCTTTTATGCCACTTTTTGTTTGTTACGTGCTGACGTTAATCGTGCATTGGACAGCTCCTTTATACTTCAAGCAAAGTTAAGTGGGATGAATCATGGCTGCAACTGGTGAAGCGTTAACACCGCAGGGCTATATCCAACATCACCTTACCAACTTAAGTGTTGGTGAAGGTTTTTGGACATGGCACATTGATTCGTTGTTCTTTTCGGTTGGTCTTGGTGTTCTGTTCCTGTGGATTTTCCGCAGCGTTGGTAAAAAAGCGACTTCCGGTGTTCCTGGTAAGCTTCAATGCTTTATCGAGATGATCGTTGAGTTCGTAAATAACAGCGTGAAAGAAAGTTTTCATGGTCGCAATGCCCTGATCGCGCCTTTAGCTCTGACCATTTTTGTATGGGTATTCATGATGAACTTCATGGATATGATCCCTGTCGATTGGCTGCCTCACGCAGCTGCTTTAGCAGGTATCCCTTATCTTAAAGCGGTTCCGACAACTGACGTAAACATCACCTTCAGCTTAGCTATCGGTGTGTTTGTGCTGATTATTTACTACAGCATTAAGGTCAAAGGCGTGTCTGGGTTTGTTAAAGAACTGACGCTACAGCCCTTTAACCATAAGGCAATGATACCCGTCAACCTCCTATTAGAGACTGTTACTTTAATTGCTAAGCCAATTTCATTGGCATTGCGACTTTTTGGTAACTTGTACGCAGGTGAGTTGATCTTCATCCTTATTGCGCTGATGTATGGTACCAACTTGTTATTATCTTCCCTGGGTGTGACTCTGCAGCTAGGTTGGTTAATTTTCCACATTTTGGTTATCACGCTGCAGGCGTTTATCTTCATGATGTTGACCATTGTTTATTTAAGCATGGCCCATGAAGATCATTAAGGATTGCTGAAGAAATTTTAAACTAAATCATCAACTAATTAGATTTAGATACTGGAGATACAGATGGAAACGATTTTAGGCATGACAGCTATCGCTGTTGCTCTGCTGATTGGTATGGGTGCTCTTGGTACTGCAATCGGTTTCGGCTTATTAGGTGGCAAGTTCCTGGAAGGCGCTGCGCGTCAACCAGAAATGGCTCCTATGCTGCAAGTTAAAATGTTCATCGTAGCGGGTCTACTCGACGCCGTAACTATGATCGGTGTTGGTATCGCATTATTTATGCTGTTTACCAACCCGCTGGGTGCAATGCTGTAAAAAACGCTTCTGTCTTAACTCTAAATAGGAGGCTGTTGTGAATTTCAACGCTACCCTAATCGGTCAGACGGTCGCCTTTATCATCTTCGTGTGGTTCTGCATGAAGTTTGTATGGCCCCCTTTGATGAATGCCATCGAAGAGCGCCAAAAAAGGATTGCTGACGGTCTAGCTGATGCTGATCGTGCGGTAAAAGACCTGGAGTTGGCACAAGCGAAAGCGACTGACCAACTAAAAGAAGCCAAGGTAACTGCTAACGAAATTATTGAGCAAGCGAACAAACGCAAAGCGCAAATAGTTGAAGAAGCAAAAACCGAAGCAGACGCTGAGCGTGCAAAAATCATCGCTCAGGGTAAAGCAGAAATTGAAGCTGAACGTAATCGCGTGAAAGAGGATCTGCGTAAGCAGGTTGCTACTCTTGCCATCATGGGTGCTGAGAAGATCCTTGAGCGTTCTATTGATCCAGCCGCCCACAGTGACATAGTTAATAAACTAGTCGCTGAAATTTGATAAGGGAGTTGAGTTATGGCTGAATTAACCACCATCGCTCGCCCTTACGCAAAGGCAGCTTTTGACGTTGCTGTTGAACATAACGCAGTGGATAACTGGGCCGAAATGCTCACGTTTGCCGCGCTGGTCAGTGAAAACGAAACCATGCAGCCGCTGCTAGCTGGCTCTTTAGCCAGTACAAAACTCGCCGCACTCTTTATTAGTGTCTGTGGTGAGCAAATCAATGAGCAAGGTCAAAACTTGATAAAGGTAATGGCTGAAAACGGTCGCTTAAAGGTACTACCTGCTGTATCTCAGTTATTTACTGAATACCGTAATGAGTGGGCAAAAGAAGTGGAAGCCGACGTGGTTTCTGCAACTGAGCTGAGCTCTGAACAACAACAGCAGATTGGTATTTCTTTAGAGAAACGTCTCGCACGCAAAGTTAAGCTGAATTGCAGCACTGACGCCGCGCTCATCGCCGGTGTAATTATTAAGGCAGGTGATCTAGTCATTGATGGCTCGGTCCGCGGTAAATTATCGCGTCTGTCTGATAAGCTGCAGTCGTAATTGGGAGTTTGAGCATGCAACTGAATTCCACTGAAATCAGCGATCTGATTAAGCAGCGGATCGAGCAGTTCGAAGTCGTTAGCGAATCTCGTAACGAAGGTACTATCGTTGCGGTAAGTGACGGCATCATCCGCATCCACGGCCTAGCCGACGTGATGCAAGGTGAAATGATCGAACTGCCTGGTAACCGTTTTGCAATCGCGTTGAACCTTGAACGTGATTCTGTCGGTGCCGTAGTAATGGGTCCTTATGCTGGTTTAGCAGAGGGCGTAAAAGTTAAAACTACAGGCCGTATTCTGGAAGTTCCAGTCGGTCGTGGTCTACTGGGTCGCGTAGTTAACACTCTGGGTGAACCTATTGACGGTAAAGGACCTATCGATAACGATGGTTTCTCTCCTGTTGAAGTGATTGCTCCTGGTGTTATTGAACGCCAATCAGTATCACAACCAGTACAAACTGGTTATAAAGCCGTTGACTCTATGATCCCAATCGGTCGTGGTCAGCGTGAATTGATCATTGGCGACCGTCAAACTGGTAAAACAGCGATGGCGATCGACGCAATTATCAACCAGAAAGATTCTGGCATTAAATGTGTGTATGTAGCGGTTGGCCAAAAGGCTTCTACTATCGCTAACGTAGTACGCAAGCTAGAAGAACATGGTGCTTTAGCTAACACTATCGTTGTAGTTGCAACTGCTTCTGAAGCTGCTGCTCTGCAATTCTTAGCGCCATACTCTGGTTGTTCTATGGGTGAATACTTCCGCGACCGCGGTGAAGACTCTTTGATTGTATACGATGACCTGTCTAAGCAAGCAGTTGCTTACCGTCAGATTTCGTTACTGCTAAAGCGTCCACCAGGCCGTGAAGCTTACCCAGGTGACGTATTCTATCTACACTCTCGTTTACTTGAGCGTGCTTCACGCGTAAACGAAATCTATGTAGAAAAGTTCACTAAGGGTGCAGTAACTGGCAAAACCGGTTCTTTAACCGCATTGCCTATTATTGAAACTCAAGCGGGTGACGTATCTGCATTCGTACCGACCAACGTAATTTCTATTACTGACGGTCAGATCTTCCTTGAGACCGATCTGTTTAACTCAGGCCTACGTCCTGCGGTTAACCCAGGTATTTCTGTTTCTCGTGTTGGTGGTGCGGCTCAGACTAAGATCATCAAGAAACTGTCTGGTGGTATTCGTACCGCACTAGCACAGTATCGTGAACTTGCTGCGTTCTCACAGTTTGCATCTGATCTTGACGATGCAACTCGTGCTCAGCTAGAGCATGGTGTGCGTGTTACCGAACTGATGAAGCAAAAGCAATATGCTCCTATGAGCGTAGCGGCTCAGTCTGTGTCTATTTTCGCAGCTGAGAAAGGTTACCTGAAGAGTGTTGAGCTGAAGAAGATCGGTGATTTCGAAGCCGCTCTGCTCTCGTTCATGAACAGCGAGCATGCTGCTTTAATGAAGCTTATTAACGAAACTGGCGATTATAACGCTGAGATCGAAGCTGAATTAAAAGCTGGCCTCGACAAGTTCGTAGCAACCCAAACCTGGTAACAATGATAGAGGTGTCTTAAGACACCTCAGGTCCAGATTGGAGAGTAGAGATGGCCGGCGCTAAAGAGATTAAAACCAAGATCGCGAGTGTGAAAAACACTCAGAAGATCACGTCCGCCATGGAAATGGTGGCAGCCAGCAAAATGCGCAGAGCGCAGGAACGCATGGCTGCGAGCCGTCCATATGCGGAAAGCATGCGTAAGGTGATCGGTCACGTAGCGCAAGGTTCTCTCGAATACAAACACCCCTATTTAGAGGTGAGAGAGGCTAAGCGGGTTGGTTACATAGTTGTAGCAACCGACCGTGGCCTTTGTGGTGGTCTGAACGTTAACCTTTTCAAGAAGGTTGTCGCAGACGTGAAAAGCTGGAAAGCCCAAGGTGCAGAATTTGAATTTTGCCCAATTGGTGCCCGTAGTGTGCAGTTTTTCAAAAGCTTCGGCGGACAAGTATCGGCACAAGCATCGGGTTTAGGTGATGCACCTAAATTGAATGACTTGATTGGTACTGTGCAGGTCATGCTTGAAGCTTACAACGAAGGCAAGCTGGATCGTCTGTATGTAGTGTTTAACAAGTTTGTGAACACTATGACGCAGACTCCTGTGATCGAGCAGCTGCTACCTTTGCCTAAATCGGAAGATGATGAGGTTGCTCATCGTTGGGACTATATCTACGAGCCTGATCCAAAAGAACTTTTGGATACCTTATTGGTTCGTTATGTAGAATCTCAAGTTTACCAAGGTGTTGTTGAAAACATTGCTTCTGAACAAGCTGCCCGTATGGTGGCGATGAAGGCGGCAACGGACAACGCTGGTGAGCTTATCAACGACTTGCAACTGGTCTATAACAAGGCCCGTCAGGCTGCGATTACGCAGGAACTGTCGGAAATTGTTTCTGGTGCCTCTGCGGTTTAGGTTAGGTAACGAATACAAGTTTTAGAGGATTAATCATGAGCACAGGTACTGTTGTCCAAGTGATTGGCGCGGTTGTGGACGTAGAGTTTCCACAAGATGCCGTACCTCAGGTATATGACGCTCTGAAGATCACAGGTGAAGGCGCCTGTAATGGTTTGGTGCTGGAAGTTCAGCAACAACTAGGTGGTGGTGTAGTTCGTACCATCGCTATGGGTTCTTCTGATGGTCTGCGTCGTGGTCTTGAGGTAGTAAACTCAGGTTCACCTATTTCTGTTCCGGTAGGGGCTGCGACCCTTGGCCGTATTATGAACGTTTTAGGCGAGCCTATTGATGAAGCGGGTCCAATCGGTGAAGAAGAGCGTTATGTTATTCACCGTAGTGCGCCTTCATATGAAGATCAATCGAACACTACTGAACTGTTAGAGACGGGTATCAAGGTTATCGACCTTGTATGTCCATTCGCTAAGGGTGGTAAAGTAGGTCTGTTCGGTGGTGCGGGTGTTGGTAAAACAGTTAACATGATGGAACTGATTAACAACATCGCTAAAGCTCACTCGGGTCTTTCTGTATTCGCCGGTGTAGGTGAACGTACTCGTGAAGGTAACGACTTCTACTACGAGATGAAAGATTCTGGCGTTCTCGACAAAGTGGCCATGGTTTATGGTCAGATGAACGAGCCACCAGGAAACCGTTTACGTGTAGCACTGTCTGGTCTGACAATGGCTGAGAAGTTCCGTGACGAAGGTCGTGACGTACTGTTGTTCGTTGACAACATTTACCGTTATACCTTAGCCGGTACAGAAGTATCTGCACTGTTAGGTCGTATGCCTTCTGCGGTAGGTTATCAACCGACTCTGGCTGAAGAAATGGGCGTTCTGCAAGAACGTATTACTTCAACTAAGACTGGTTCTATTACCTCTGTACAAGCGGTATACGTACCTGCGGACGACTTGACTGACCCGTCACCAGCAACAACCTTCGCTCACTTAGATGCGACTGTTGTACTGTCACGTCAAATTGCTTCTCTGGGTATTTACCCAGCGGTTGACCCATTGGATTCGACTTCTCGTCAATTAGATCCATTGGTTGTTGGCCAAGAGCATTATGACGTCGCTAACGGCGTGCAAACTGTACTGCAACGTTATAAAGAGCTGAAAGACATTATTGCGATTCTGGGTATGGACGAATTGTCAGATGATGACAAGACCACTGTATTCCGTGCTCGTAAGATTGAGCGTTTCTTATCTCAGCCTTTCTTCGTAGCAGAAGTCTTTACTGGATCTCCTGGTAAGTACGTTTCTCTGAAAGACACTATCCGTGGCTTTAAGGGTATTCTGAATGGTGAGTTCGATCACCTACCAGAACAAGCGTTCTACATGGTTGGCTCAATCGATGAAGTTATCGAGAAAGCTAACAAAAAGAAATAACTAAGTAGTCATACTTAGTTTTTTAAGGAGAACGGGATGGCAGCCATGACAGTACAACTTGATATAGTCAGCGCAGAGAGCAACATCTTCTCTGGTCGCGTAGCTAGCCTACAAGTGACCGGTTCTGAAGGTGAGTTGGGCATCATGCATGGCCACGCTCCACTGTTAAGCTATATCAAACCTGGCATGGCGCGCATCGTCAAGCAAGACGGCAGTGAAGAAGTGTTCTACCTTTCAGGTGGTTTACTGGAAGTACAACCTTCTTCTGTTTCCGTATTGGCTGATGTGGTTATGCGTGCCAAAGATATTGATGAGCAAGCGGCATTAGAAGCTAAGCGTCGTGCAGAAGCCCATATGGCAACTGCAGGTGCTGACTTCAATTATGACGCGGCTATGGTTGAGTTAGCGAAAGCAATGGCTCAATTACGTGTTGTTGAAACCATCAAGAAAAACATTGCCAGATAAGGTTATTGTTTGAGAAAAAAGGCGACCATAGGGTCGCCTTTTTTGTGCCTAAAAATGAGGTGATTGGCATTCTTGCATGTCTTTAATGGATTAGCATCGCTATCCACTTCGCTTTTCGATGGGCTTTCCGTTAAAATTGCGCCACAAAATCGACCTCAGTTTTTAATCCTCTTGGGATTTGTTCAAGGATATGGCAATGGCATTAAATGTAGTGATCTTAGCGGCTGGCAAGGGAACACGGATGCGCTCTGATCTTCCTAAGGTATTACATCCTATCGCCCATAAAAGCATGGTGCAGCATGTCATCGATACCGCCCATAGCATTGGCAGTGATGCGATTCAATTAGTCTACGGTTATGGCGCCGACAAGTTACAAACCAGTTTAGGTGAGCAACAACTTAATTGGGTATTGCAAGCCGAGCAATTAGGCACGGGTCATGCGGTCGCACAGGCGATTCCAAATATTGCTGATAGTGATACTGTGCTTATTCTGTATGGTGATGTGCCGTTGATCCAAGCATCGACCCTAGAATCCTTACTCGCCGCCCGCCCTGAAAATGGTGTGGCTATCTTAACGGTGAATTTAGCCAATCCTATGGGTTATGGCCGTATCGTCCGTACTCCTTGCGAAGGTCAACAACAGGGGAAAGTCGTCGGCATTGTTGAACAGAAAGATGCTAATGCAGAGCAGTTGCTGATCAACGAAATTAACACCGGCATTATGGCGGTTCCGGGCAAACAACTTAAAACTTGGCTGAGTCGTTTATCCAATAACAATGCCCAAGGCGAATATTATCTAACGGATATTATTGCCATGGCGCATGCTGATGGTGTAGCCATTGATACTGCCCAGCCACAATCGGCGATTGAAGTGGAAGGCGCCAATAATCGCGTGCAACTTGCGCAACTTGAACGTGCTTACCAAGCCCGTGAAGCTGAAAAACTGATGTTGGCAGGGGCTAACCTTCGCGACCCACATCGCATCGATATCCGCGGTGAAGTCACTGTCGGTATGGATGTGATGATCGATATTAATGTGATATTCGAAGGTAAAGTGGTACTGGGTAATAATGTCACGGTTGGTGCTGGCGCGATTTTAATCGATTGCGAGATTGCCGATAATGCCGAAATCAAGCCTTACTCTATTATCGAAGGCGCTAAACTTGGGGTCGCTGCCAGCGCAGGCCCATTTGCCCGTCTACGCCCTGGGGCTGAACTTAAGCAAGATGCGCACATAGGTAACTTTGTCGAAGTGAAAAAAGCAGTCATAGGTGTGGGTTCTAAAGCCGGACACTTAGCTTATTTAGGCGATGCCATTATTGGTGATGGGGTTAACATTGGTGCGGGTACTATTACCTGTAACTATGATGGTGCAAATAAACATCTTACTGTTATCGAAGATAATGTGTTTGTCGGCTCAGATACTCAGCTGGTGGCGCCTGTGACTATTGGTAAAGGGGCAACTTTAGGGGCCGGTTCAACCATTACCCGTGATGTGGGCGAAGATGAATTAGTTATCACTCGAGTAAAGCAAAAACACCTGACGGGTTGGCAACGCCCAGTTAAGCTTAAGAAGTAAAATATCCTGCTAAACCTAAAATATAAAAGCGGCTCTGAGCCGCTTTTAGCTTTTATAGGAGGTTAAATTAAGGTTGAATTGATCATGTATGATTTGTTGATTTTTCAGCTTTTTGATGTATATCACACTCAATTGTAAATTCATGTAAAGAAGCTTAAATAAAAACACTTCTCATTTATATTGCCTGCAATTCTAAGACTAAAGGTCTATTTGAGGTGTTGGCAATGGTATTTAATTATTCAGTTGTGGGTTTGGCCGTAGGTGCGGCATTGATGGCTATGCCTGTTATGGCAGAGGCGCCAAACGATGCAAATATTGAGCGCATTAATGTCACTGGCCGTACTTTTAACGATTATAAAGTGGGCACTGCATCCGGCGCTATGCGCGGGGATATCGACTTAATGGATACTCCACAATCCGTTAATGTGATCCCCGATTTTGTTACCGATGAACAGTTGGCCACTAACCTTGCCGAGGTTTTAGTTAACGACTCGAGTGTGACGGCGGGAACCACGCGCTGGAACCGCCAAGTCTTTAGTATCCGCGGTTTTGAGATTGATTCGGGTAATGGTTATCTTATCAATGGCCATCAGCAGTGGTCCCACTATGTACAACCCATTGAAACCCTGCAGCAGGTCGAAGTGTTAAAAGGCCCTTCGAGCATGTTGTACGGCCAATCTGGCCCAGGTGGTTTAGTGAATATGGTCACTAAGAAACCGACCTATGATTCAATGTTAGATCTTGGTTTTGATACGGATGGCTACGGTTCAACCCGTGCTCAGCTTGATGCGGGCGGCAGTTTAAACGACGCACAAAGCATTCGTTACCGCGGAGTTTTAGTTAAGCAAGATACTAAATACTGGCGTGAATATTCGACCACAGAGGAAAACCAAGAGCGTGATCGCTGGTTGGGTTACTTAAACTTAGAATTTGATGTCAGTGATGATGTTCTGTTATCGGTTAAGTACGATCATACCCAAGATAAAGCAGGCATAGATGCGGGTGGCTGGTTAGATAAACAAGGTAATGTTATCGGCGCACGTAAAACCGTTTGGGATGCGCCTTGGGCCTTTACCGATAATACAGTGTCTAACTTAGGTGCCGATCTGACTTGGCAGATGAGTGACGACTGGAAAGTTAAAGTCGGCTATAACGATCAACAATTTAATCGTCAACGTTTTGATTCGGCTCCCCAATACTCTGAAGATCCGTTTACTAATGGTTATAAAATCAAGCCATTCGATCGTTACGACGATTGGCAGCATAAAACCGCTTTCGTGGATTTTACGGGTGAATTTGCCTTAGCTGGCATGGATCATCAATTCCTTCTTGGGGCTAACTACTTAGACTATTTCTACCAGCAGCAAATTCAACGTGGGGCAACTCAAACCGTTATTCCTGGGCAAGCGGTAATTGAGCCGGATCTTGATTACCACAATGGTAATAAAAGTACCCCAAGTGAATACAAGTATTACGGTTTCTATCTGCAGGATTTAATGACCTTAAACGAACAATGGAAATTACTCGCTGGCGTACGCTACGATGAACAGAAAAAAGATGGCTATGGTGAAAATAGCTATGCCGTATCACCTAAGTTTGGGGTGATCTACTCGCCAATGAGTAATGGCAATATTTACGTTAACTATTCAAAAAGCTTTACACCACAGGGTGGTATTATCGACCCCCTAAATGTTAATCATGACACTAACCTAAAACCAGAATACGGCATTCAATATGAACTGGGTACTAAATGGGAATTGTTTGATGACAGCTTGCTATTAACAGCCGCAGTATTTGATATCACGCTGGAAAATATATCTGTAACTGAGCAACTAATACCAAGTGACCCACGAAGTGAAGATGGAAAATACACTTCGATTACTACTCAAGGCGGTGAGCAAAAACACCGCGGTTTTGAAATGGGAGCACAGGGTCAAATCGGTGATAGCTGGTTTGTGACTTCTTCCATGATGTATTTAGATGCAGAGTATCAAACGGGAGATGCCCGTGAAGGTAAAACGCCGGTTGATGCCCCTGAGTGGTCGGCCAATATCTGGACCCGTTACGAAGTGACTGATAATTTTGCGATGAATTTCGGTGCTATTTATGTGGGTGAGCGTTTTGCCGACCTCGATAACACTATTACCAAAGATGGTTATGTGCGTTTCGATATAGGTGCAGCCTACACTATGGCTATCATGGGTAAAGACGTGAGCCTTCGCGTCAACGTGAGAAACCTTTTCGATACCGATTATATCGATGGTGGTCAGTACAATATGGTCACTATCGGCCAAGACCGTAACTTCAGTGTTGCCGTTGAAGCTAAGTTCTAATATTTCCTCAAGTTTTATCTTTAATAAAGCAGTTTATCTCTAGGGGTAAGCTGCTTTTTTATTGGCTGATTTATAAAATCACTATTACAGAAGGATAAAAAATTACGCAGGATCATGCAAAAGTGTGTTTAGTATGACTAGCAAAAAAGTTTCGTTTCACTATAATGCATCTTTCGAAACGAAACTTATCTGAAAGGTTTTATGAACAAACGAAACACACAGCAGCGTCGCCACAGCATAATCACCATATTGAACGAGCAGGGTGAAGTGAGCGTTGATGAACTGTCGTTACGTTTTGAAACCTCAGAAGTGACTATTCGCAAGGATCTCGCCGCGCTTGAGAAAACGGGCCTGCTATTGCGCCGTTACGGTGGCGCCGTGGCGATCCCCGATGAAGTGACCCAACAGTTTTCTGCCAAAATAGCCCCCAATAAATTGTCGATTGCCAAAACTGCGGCCCAGCTGATTAAAGATCACAATCGCATCATTATTGATAGCGGCACGACGACCTCAGGCTTGATTGAACAGCTAAACGATAAGCGTGGGCTGGTGGTGATGACCAATGCCCTGCACCTTGCCAATGCCATCCATGAACTCGAAAACGAGCCAACCTTATTGATGACCGGTGGCACTTGGGATCCGCATTCTGAATCCTTTCAAGGCCAAGTCGCCGAGCAAGTGTTGCGCTCCTATAACTTCGACCAACTGTTTATCGGTGCCGATGGTATCGATCTCGAACGTGGCACCACGACTTTTAACGAGTTAACCGGCCTAAGCAAAGTGATGGCCGAAGTGTCCCGCGAAGTGATCGTTATGGTCGATTCAGACAAAATTGGTAAGCGGATCCCTAACTTAGAGTTACCGTGGGCCAAGGTCAGTGTGCTGGTTACCGACTCACGTATCGACGAGAGTGCGCTCAAACAAATTTCAGATCAGGGCGTGCGAGTCATGCTAGCGCCCTATGCTCATTAGACAAAATAGCTTAACAACTTCATTTTAATTTATAGGTAAAGACTATGTGTGGAATCGTAGGCGCCGTGGCGCAAAGGGATGTGGCTGAAATTCTGGTAGAAGGCTTACGCCGCTTAGAATATCGCGGATATGACTCCGCAGGCGTTGCCGTTATTCACAATGGTGAACTGAGTCGCACGCGCCGCGTGGGTAAAGTACAAGAATTAACCACAGCATTAAATGAATCGCCATTAGCGGGCGGAACCGGTATTGCGCACACTCGTTGGGCAACCCACGGTGAACCGAGTGAACGTAATGCTCACCCGCATTTATCGGAAGGCGATATTGCGGTAGTGCACAACGGTATTATCGAAAACCACCATAAACTGCGCGAAATGCTTAAAGGTTTGGGCTATCAGTTTAATTCTGATACCGACACTGAAGTGATTTGTCACTTAGTGCACCATGAGCTGAAAAGCCACAACACTTTGCTTGGTGCCGTTCAAGCGACAGTGAAACAACTCGAAGGTGCCTATGGCACAGTGGTTATCGACCGTCGTGATAGTGAACGTATGGTAGTGGCTCGCTCAGGTAGTCCCTTGGTGATTGGTTATGGCCTAGGTGAAAACTTTGTCGCCTCAGACCAACTGGCACTCTTACCTGTGACTCGCTCATTCGCCTTCTTAGAAGAAGGTGATGTAGCCGAAGTAACTCGTCGCAGCGTCAGCATTTTCGACTTAAACGGTAATGCCGTTGAGCGTGAAATTAAAGAATCTGAAATCACCCACGATGCCGGTGACAAAGGCGAATATCGCCACTATATGCTGAAAGAGATTTACGAGCAGCCATTGGCACTGACGCGCACCATCGAAGGTCGTATCGCCAATAAGCAAGTGTTAGACACGGCTTTTGGTGAAAAAGCAGCTGATTTCTTAAAAGATATCAAACACGTACAAATCATCGCCTGTGGTACTAGTTACCATGCGGGCATGGCGGCGCGTTATTGGTTAGAAGATTGGGCGGGCGTGTCTTGTAACGTCGAAATCGCCTCTGAATTCCGTTATCGCAAGTCGCACTTATTCCCAAATAGTCTGCTAGTCACTATTTCACAGTCTGGTGAAACCGCCGATACCTTAGCGGCCATGCGCTTAGCGAAGGAAATGGGTTACAAAGCCACATTGACGATTTGTAATGCGCCAGGTTCATCACTGGTACGCGAATCAGACATGGCTTACATGATGAAAGCGGGCGCCGAAATTGGCGTGGCATCCACTAAAGCCTTCACAGTACAGCTTGCTGGCTTGCTAATGCTGACTGCGGTGATCGGTCGTCACAATGGCATGTCTGATCAAATGCAGGCCCAAATCACTCAAAGCCTACAATCTATGCCAGCTAAAGTGGAACAAGCTTTAGGCTTAGATGCTGCGATTGCCGAACTGGCGGAAGATTTTGCCGATAAACACCATGCGTTATTCCTTGGCCGTGGCGATCAATACCCGATTGCGATGGAAGGTGCGTTAAAGCTGAAAGAGATTTCTTATATTCATGCCGAAGCCTATGCCTCTGGCGAATTAAAACACGGCCCACTGGCGCTTATTGATGCCGATATGCCAGTGATCGTCGTTGCGCCAAACAATGAATTGCTCGAAAAACTCAAATCGAATGTTGAAGAAGTGCGTGCCCGTGGCGGTCTAATGTATGTGTTTGCCGATGTGGATGCCGAGTTTGAGTCGGATGACACCATGAAGGTAATCCCAGTGCCACACTGTGACATCTTTATGGCGCCACTGATCTACACTATTCCTTTACAGCTATTGTCGTACCATGTTGCATTAATCAAAGGCACCGACGTGGATCAACCACGGAACTTGGCAAAGTCTGTAACTGTAGAATAAATAAGAGTATTTAAATAAGAAACCGCCTTTGTTGGCGGTTTTTTTATATAGAGTTCACCATAAACGACGACTAACTTACTGCAAAGTAGAATGCTGGTGGCTTAGCTTGTTATGCTGGAACGGCCTCTAGCTCGTGCTGCTTTTTTGTCTCAATGCGTTTCCATACTTTATCGTGGAAGTAAAACACCACAGTGTTGATGGCGGGTTCAACTAAGGCCACAGCGCCACCGACGAGAACACTGCCGGTTAATAAATAGGTAACGGTAAAAGCGACGCTAAAGTGTAATACGGCAAAAGTCAGTGTCTTGGTCATGATCTTGTCCTCTAAATGGGCTCCCAGCGGGAATACTCAGATGATAACAATTCTCATTAAAATTAAAAGCCATGTTTTCAGATTAGTTTAAACGCTTTTATCTATTTATCCGTGGTAAAAAACATAAAGCCCTCACGATGGAGGGCTTTGAGCATTTAAACGTAAATTAATGCGATTCTAAAACTAGTAATGCCAAGGGAAGGCTGAAAAATCTTGATCGCGCTTTTCGAGGAAGGCATCGCGCCCTTCCTGTGCTTCGGCGCTGGCATAGGCTAAACGCGTCGCTTCCCCGGCAAAAAGTTGCTGGCCGACCATGCCATCGTCGGTCATGTTAAAGCCGTATTTAAGCATCCGCATAGCCGTAGGTGATTTAGAGTTAATCTCTTTGGCCCACATTAATGCTTCAGTTTCTAGCTCAGCATGGGGGACGGACTTATTGACCATTCCCATGGCAAATGCTTCATCGGCGCTGTAGTTAAAACCGCAGAAGAAGATTTCGCGGGCGCGTTTTTGGCCGATCATCTTGGCTAAATATGCGCTGCCATAACCTGAGTCGAAGCTCGCAACATCGGGATCGGTCTGCTTAAATATGGCGTGTTCTTTCGAGGCTAAGGTCAAATCGCACACTACGTGTAGACTATGGCCGCCGCCAACGGCCCAGCCAGGCACAACGGCGATAACGACTTTAGGCATAAAGCGGATCAGACGTTGCACTTCTAATATGTGTAGGCGTCCCATTCTCGCGAGATCGGCTTTACCTTCTTCGGCGCCTTCGTATTTATAGCCATCTTTGCCGCGGATACGTTGATCGCCACCGGAGGAAAAGGAATATTGACCTTTAGCCGAGGGGCCATTGCCTGTGAGTAATACACAACCTACATCGGACCATTGGCGTGCATGGTCGAGTGCAATGTAAAGCTCATCGACGGTTTTGGGCCTAAAGGCGTTAAGACATTCGGGGCGATTGATGGCAATACGCACTGTGCCGTGGGCTTTGGCTCTGTGGTAGGTGATGTCGTCAAAATTAAATCCACTGACTTCATCCCATAAAGTGGGATCAAAAATGTCTGATACTTGTTGGGTCATGGTACTCGGCCTATGTCTGTCGGGTCTCAAAGGCTAGGTGGAATCATATATAAGGTCAATCACCTAAGTACAAAGCTTAGTGTTATATGGCAAAATTCCCTTTTACCCCGAGGAAAGTGATTAGAGGTTATCGCAAATATAAAGCCGATTGTCCCGGCTGAAAACTGGGTGTTCCGGTGATTTAGCGCCGCAATAGATTTCTTTAAAGTCAGCGATAGCGTCTGGCGTTAACGGAAGTTTGTTAAATTCTTCAAGTTCGGGGGCGGATAGGCGTTCAACGATATCTTTTCTAGCCTTTGCTAATTTTTGATCAATTTTAATGATGTTAGTGCCCGTCATAGAGTCGAGCTTGTTCTCTACTTTTTTGATTACCTCTTCAGTCTTGGCTATAGGTGCATCCAGTTTGTCGGTTTCTGTATATAAGTAATATAATGCACCACAAAGTAGCGCTAATATGATCCAACCTTTCATCTTTTAGTCCAACATAAGTGAATAACCATTAATTATATGGGTATAATAAGCCAGTTTTCGTCCAATATTAAAGCAGTAAAAGGCTGTAACGATGAACGCAGAATCTAATAACAAGGACTATTCGAAGACCAATCGAATTAAGATTCACCAACCCGATGCGAGTAAAGCCGATCGCTTTAACCCTCGCAACCGGATTTATGTTCGAGCCATCGACGGATTATGGAGCACTTTACGCCGCCGCATGGGGTGGGTCGCAATGTTGTTCTTTCTTATACTGCCTTGGATCCCATGGGGAAACCGACAAGCCGTATGGTTTAATTTAGGTGAACAGAAGTTTCACGTTTTTGGTTTAACTATCTGGCCACAAGATCTTACCTTACTCGCAGCACTCTTTATGATAGCTGCTTTTGCTCTATTTTTTGTGACAACCTATCTTGGCCGTGTTTGGTGTGGTTACACATGCCCTCAAACAGTATGGACCTTTATGTTCATTTGGTTCGAGGAAAAACTCGAAGGTGCCCGCAATAAACGCATTAAGTTAGATCAAATGCCCTGGAGCTTCGATAAAATTTGGCGAAAAGCGGCAAAGCATACAGCATGGATTTTGCTCTCACTCCTCACGGCTATGACCTTTGTGTCGTATTTTGTGCCAAGCAGAGAAGTCTATGTTGATGTATTTACATTAAATGCTTCGGGTGGGATCTACTTCTGGGTGGTGTTCTTTACCTTCGCTACTTACGGTAATGCGGGATGGATGCGTGAAATTATGTGCATCCATATGTGCCCCTATGCTCGTTTCCAAGCGGCAATGTTTGATAAAAACACCTATATTGTGGGCTATGACACTAAGCGCGGTGAGACTCGGGGCCCACGTTCCCGCAAAGCCGACCCTAAAGAAATGGGTTTAGGTGATTGTATTGATTGTGATCTCTGTGTTCAGGTATGCCCGACCGGAATCGATATTCGTAATGGTTTGCAGTATGAATGTATCAACTGCGGCGCCTGTATCGATGCCTGTGACCAAACGATGGAGCGTATGGGATATCCATTAGGCCTTATCAGTTACACCACAGAAAATAAACTTGAAGGTGTTAAAGAGAAAGTACTCCGACCCAAACTAGTGGGATACGGTGTGGTATTGGTCGCTATGATATTGGTCTTCATCTATGCCAGCGCGACGATAGCGCCAGTTCGGATGGATATTATTCGTGATCGTAACCAGCTATATAGAGAAAACAATCAAGGGATGATTGAAAACACATTTACCTTGAAGATTCTTAATAAAACTGAAGAAGCCCATGAATACACTATGAGTGTCGAAGGCCTAAACAACTATAAGTGGTATGGCCCTACTTCAGTGACCATTGCTGGTGGCGAAGTCCTGACATTACCAATCAGCGTTGGGGTTGATCCGGTAGAGCTTAGTCGCTCAGTGACAAATATTGAGATAAAAGTGAAAACCCATATAGATGGTGAAGAAATAGAAGTTGAGCAAGAATCACGTTTCTTCAGCCCATAATAAGCAGGATTTACTGATCTGCTAAGTGATAGCGAGTCACTGATGTGGGGATTTAAGATGATAAAGGGGCTATTTAGTCCCTTTTTTATTCGTATTGTTTGATAAGTAAGCGTCTGAATCACAAATCGCAAGTTTCCAATAAAAAGCCCTTGCGGACTTTCTCAATCTCCCTATAATGCGCATCCACTGACACGGTAGACAGCGTTAAGCAGCTGATGTGACAGTTCATCGATGAGTTTACTGATTGATGAGCGAAAAGAAAGTTTGCAAAAACTCCTTGACGCGAAACGGGAAATGCGTAAAATGCACGACCCTGAGTTGACGAGAAGTCAGCCCTAGCCAACTGGAAGCGTTCGGCGCTCAGTGTGGTACTCAAGTTCTCTTACGAATATTGAGTTGCTCTTTAACAAGATAAAACAAGAAATCTGTGTGGACACTCACAGGTGTTGAGTTAATCGAAACTGCTTAGCCTTAGGGTTGGCAGTCAAAGAATTAAATCAATGATGAAGAGTGTTCATAGCAATATGTACAGTTTGTTGCTGTGAAAGCAGTAACAAAAAAATCAGAATTCATTGAGCCGCTGAAGTCGCAAGACGGAAGCAACAAAACTTTAATTGAAGAGTTTGATCATGGCTCAGATTGAACGCTGGCGGCAGGCCTAACACATGCAAGTCGAGCGGCAGCACAAGGGAGTTTACTCCTGAGGTGGCGAGCGGCGGACGGGTGAGTAATGCCTAGGGATCTGCCCAGTCGAGGGGGATAACAGTTGGAAACGACTGCTAATACCGCATACGCCCTACGGGGGAAAGGAGGGGACCTTCGGGCCTTCCGCGATTGGATGAACCTAGGTGGGATTAGCTAGTTGGTGAGGTAATGGCTCACCAAGGCGACGATCCCTAGCTGTTCTGAGAGGATGATCAGCCACACTGGGACTGAGACACGGCCCAGACTCCTACGGGAGGCAGCAGTGGGGAATATTGCACAATGGGGGAAACCCTGATGCAGCCATGCCGCGTGTGTGAAGAAGGCCTTCGGGTTGTAAAGCACTTTCAGTAGGGAGGAAAGGTTGCAGTTTAATAAACTGTAGCTGTGACGTTACCTACAGAAGAAGGACCGGCTAACTCCGTGCCAGCAGCCGCGGTAATACGGAGGGTCCGAGCGTTAATCGGAATTACTGGGCGTAAAGCGTGCGCAGGCGGTTTGTTAAGCGAGATGTGAAAGCCCTGGGCTCAACCTAGGAATAGCATTTCGAACTGGCGAACTAGAGTCTTGTAGAGGGGGGTAGAATTCCAGGTGTAGCGGTGAAATGCGTAGAGATCTGGAGGAATACCGGTGGCGAAGGCGGCCCCCTGGACAAAGACTGACGCTCATGCACGAAAGCGTGGGGAGCAAACAGGATTAGATACCCTGGTAGTCCACGCCGTAAACGATGTCTACTCGGAGTTTGGTGTCTTGAACACTGGGCTCTCAAGCTAACGCATTAAGTAGACCGCCTGGGGAGTACGGCCGCAAGGTTAAAACTCAAATGAATTGACGGGGGCCCGCACAAGCGGTGGAGCATGTGGTTTAATTCGATGCAACGCGAAGAACCTTACCTACTCTTGACATCCACGGAAGACTGCAGAGATGCGGTTGTGCCTTCGGGAACCGTGAGACAGGTGCTGCATGGCTGTCGTCAGCTCGTGTTGTGAAATGTTGGGTTAAGTCCCGCAACGAGCGCAACCCCTATCCTTATTTGCCAGCACGTAATGGTGGGAACTCTAGGGAGACTGCCGGTGATAAACCGGAGGAAGGTGGGGACGACGTCAAGTCATCATGGCCCTTACGAGTAGGGCTACACACGTGCTACAATGGCGAGTACAGAGGGTTGCAAAGCCGCGAGGTGGAGCTAATCTCACAAAGCTCGTCGTAGTCCGGATTGGAGTCTGCAACTCGACTCCATGAAGTCGGAATCGCTAGTAATCGTGGATCAGAATGCCACGGTGAATACGTTCCCGGGCCTTGTACACACCGCCCGTCACACCATGGGAGTGGGCTGCAAAAGAAGTGGGTAGCTTAACCTTCGGGGGGGCGCTCACCACTTTGTGGTTCATGACTGGGGTGAAGTCGTAACAAGGTAGCCCTAGGGGAACCTGGGGCTGGATCACCTCCTTACCTATACGACTAACTTACGCTTGTTGGGTCGACAACATGGCATCCGTGCCGAGTCGACACAAAAACATCCGTGTTTTTGAGTGTTCACACAGATAACTTGTTCTTGTAGAGCGAGTGGCACGTCTTAACGACGATGCTTGTTCTTTAACAATTTGGAAAGCTGATAGTATTAAACACAATGATGTCTGTCGTTGTGTTGATACGAAAAAAGTTTAATGCGAAAGCATTGAACATTGAGTTCTCAAACACTTTATTAAGTGTCTTGAATATTCAAGTCTAAGGCGCGTCCACTTCTTTGGTCAGAAGTGAGACAAGTAAAACCAGCTGGTCGCAACGACTCAAGTGATGTGAAACTCATTTGGGTTGTATGGTTAAGCGACTAAGCGTATACGGTGGATGCCTTGGCAGTCAGAGGCGATGAAGGACGTAGTAACTTGCGAAAAGCGTTGGCGAGCTAGTAACAAGCATTTGAGCTAACGATGTCCGAATGGGGGAACCCGGCCGCATAAGCGGTCATCATGTGGTGAATACATAGCTACATGAGGCGAACGAGGGGAACTGAAACATCTAAGTACCCTTAGGAAAAGAAATCAACCGAGATTCCCCTAGTAGCGGCGAGCGAACGGGGATTAGCCCTTAAGTCAGTGGGGTGTTAGTGGAATGCGTTGGGAAGCGCAGCGGCACAGGGTGATAGCCCCGTACACGAAAACTAACCATTGATGAAAACGAGTAAGGCGGGACACGTGACATCCTGTTTGAATATGGGGGGACCATCCTCCAAGGCTAAATACTCCTGACTGACCGATAGTGAACCAGTACCGTGAGGGAAAGGCGAAAAGAACCCCTGTGAGGGGAGTGAAATAGAACCTGAAACCGTATACGTACAAGCAGTGGGAGCGGTTCTTGAGACCGTGACTGCGTACCTTTTGTATAATGGGTCAGCGACTTACATTTTGTAGCAAGGTTAAGCGAATAGCGGAGCCGTAGGGAAACCGAGTGTTAACTGCGCGTTGAGTTGCAAGGTGTAGACCCGAAACCCGGTGATCTAGCCATGGGCAGGTTGAAGGTTGAGTAACATCAACTGGAGGACCGAACCGACTAATGTTGAAAAATTAGCGGATGACTTGTGGCTGGGGGTGAAAGGCCAATCAAACCGGGAGATATCTGGTTCTCCTCGAAAGCTATTTAGGTAGCGCCTCGAGCGAATACCATTGGGGGTAGAGCACTGTTAAGGCTAGGGGGTCATCCCGACTTACCAACCCTTTGCAAACTCCGAATACCAATGAGTACTACTCGGGAGACAGACGGCGGGTGCTAACGTCCGTCGTCAAAAGGGAAACAACCCAGACCGTCAGCTAAGGTCCCAAAGTGTATGTTAAGTGGGAAACGATGTGGGAAGGCTTAGACAGCTAGGATGTTGGCTTAGAAGCAGCCATCATTTAAAGAAAGCGTAATAGCTCACTAGTCGAGTCGGCCTGCGCGGAAGATGTAACGGGGCTAAACATACCACCGAAGCTACGGGTGCAGCCCATTAGGGTTGCGCGGTAGAGGAGCGTTCTGTAAGCCGATGAAGGTGAAGGGGTAACCCACGCTGGAGGTATCAGAAGTGCGAATGCTGACATGAGTAACGATAAAGGGGGTGAAAAACCCCCTCGCCGAAAGACCAAGGGTTCCTGTCCAACGTTAATCGGGGCAGGGTGAGTCGACCCCTAAGGTGAGGCCGAAAGGCGTAATCGATGGGAAACAGATTAATATTTCTGTACTTCCGCTAACTGCGATGGAGAGACGGAGAAGGCTAGGCTAGCGCGGCGTTGGTAGTCCGCGTTTAAGGTGGTAGGCTGATTTCTTAGGCAAATCCGGGAAATCTTAAGGCCGAGAGCTGATGACGAGGTCCTACGGGACTGAAGTAGTTGATGCCATGCTTCCAGGAAAATCTTCTAAGCTTCAGGTTAGCGGGAATCGTACCCCAAACCGACACAGGTGGTCGGGTAGAGAATACCAAGGCGCTTGAGAGAACTCGGCTGAAGGAACTAGGCAAAATGGTACCGTAACTTCGGGAGAAGGTACGCTCTTGTTGGTGATGAGACTTGCTCTCTAAGCTGACGGGAGTCGCAGATACCAGGTGGCTGCAACTGTTTATCAAAAACACAGCACTGTGCAAACTCGCAAGAGGAAGTATACGGTGTGACGCCTGCCCGGTGCCGGAAGGTTAATTGATTGGGTTATCGCAAGAGAAGCTCATGATCGAAGCCCCGGTAAACGGCGGCCGTAACTATAACGGTCCTAAGGTAGCGAAATTCCTTGTCGGGTAAGTTCCGACCTGCACGAATGGCGTAATGATGGCCACGCTGTCTCCAGCCGAGACTCAGTGAAGTTGAAATTGCGGTGAAGATGCCGTATACCCGCGGCTAGACGGAAAGACCCCGTGAACCTTTACTATAGCTTGGCACTGAACATTGAACCTACATGTGTAGGATAGGTGGGAGACTTTGAAGCGGGAACGCTAGTTCTCGTGGAGTCGTCCTTGAAATACCACCCTTGTAGTTTTGATGTTCTAACCTAGACCCCTAATCGGGGTTAGGGACAGTGCCTGGTGGGTAGTTTGACTGGGGCGGTCTCCTCCCAAAGAGTAACGGAGGAGCACGAAGGTTGGCTAAGTACGGTCGGACATCGTACGGTTAGTGCAATGGCATAAGCCAGCTTAACTGCGAGACAGACACGTCGAGCAGGTACGAAAGTAGGTCATAGTGATCCGGTGGTTCTGAATGGAAGGGCCATCGCTCAACGGATAAAAGGTACTCCGGGGATAACAGGCTGATACCGCCCAAGAGTTCATATCGACGGCGGTGTTTGGCACCTCGATGTCGGCTCATCACATCCTGGGGCTGAAGTCGGTCCCAAGGGTATGGCTGTTCGCCATTTAAAGTGGTACGCGAGCTGGGTTCAGAACGTCGTGAGACAGTTCGGTCCCTATCTGCCGTGGGCGTTGGATGATTGAGGGGAGTTGCTCCTAGTACGAGAGGACCGGAGTGAACGAACCGCTGGTGTTCGGGTTGTCATGCCAATGGCATTGCCCGGTAGCTACGTTCGGAATCGATAACCGCTGAAAGCATCTAAGCGGGAAGCGAGCCCCAAGATGAGTCATCCCTAGGTCTATAAGACCTCTAAAGAGCCGTTCGAGACTAGGACGTTGATAGGCATGGTGTGTAAGCGTTGTGAGGCGTTGAGCTAACATGTACTAATGACTCGAGAGGCTTAACCATACAACCCAGATGGGTTTTGCTAAGCGAACTTAGACAGAATATATGCACTTAATGAAGTGTTGACTCAAAAAACAAACAGCTTTCCGAATTATTAAATAAGATAAGAGCAGATTTTAGTTCCTAGAATCTAGCAGCACGCAGTGCGCTCTCGAGTCTTGTTTAAAACGAATTTGCTTGGTGACAATAGCATTGTGGTCCCACCTGATCCCATCCCGAACTCAGAAGTGAAACGCAATCGCGCCGATGGTAGTGTGGGGTCTCCCCATGTGAGAGTAGGTCATCGCCAAGCGCCTAATTTAGGTTAACGTGTAAACGTTATTCTAAAGGAGCGGTAGTTCAGTTGGTTAGAATACCGGCCTGTCACGCCGGGGGTCGCGGGTTCGAGTCCCGTCCGCTCCGCCAACATTAAGACGAAAGCCTCTGCAGCAATGCAGAGGCTTTTTTCGTTGTACCAAACAAAGCTGAAGGAGCGGTAGTTCAGTTGGTTAGACTCTTTATAAACAGAAAGCGGCCTATCACGCGTGCCGAAGGCACACGGGTTCGAGTCCCGTCCAACAGCATCCCTGCTTAATAGCCCAGCTCGGCATCCATGCCTCTCGTTCATGAGCTCATCGCTGCGCGATATTTCACCCGCCAACATTTCGATAAGCCCTAACAGTAATGTTAGGGCTTTTTCGTATCTGGAATTTAGCTATTTCAATCGTCGCGGCCGTCCCGTCCAACTTTTGAAAAGTTTGTCCATATCCATTGATGCTATTTCTTTGATCCATTCAAGAGCACTTGTGCGCGACTTGGCAGTATTGACCCTTGGCGCTGATTTTGGATGGATTAAACTGTATAATCCCCATAGTATTTTTTTGAGCAATAAAAATGAATTGTCGTCTTGGGTGTGGTGCTTGCTGTATCGCACCATCAATTAGCAGCGAAATACCTGGAATGCCAAAGGGCAAAGCCGCGGGTGAACGCTGTGTACAGTTGAGCGACGATAATTTGTGTTTGATTTTTGGCTCGCCGGATCGTCCCGCTGTTTGTAGTGATTTTGATGCATCTGAGGATGTATGTGGTCATTCAAATGAAGAGGCGCTTTGGTTGATTAGCAATCTGGAATCTCAAACGTCTCATTGAGTTTTTCGCTGACAGGTGAACTATGCAGTTAACACGCTATACCGATTTTGGTGTTCGCACGCTCATGTATTTGGCTGTTCAGCCGGATAGAACAACATTATTTCGGATTGCTGAAATAACCCAGGTATTTGATTTGTCGCCAAATCATGTGTCTAAAATTGTGCACCATTTAGGAAAGCTGGGTTATCTCGAAACCATTCGCGGTAAGATGGGCGGTTTTCGCTTAGGTAAGCCTGCGAGTGAGATTAACCTTGGTCTATTGGTGAGAGCACTAGAAAACTCTTTGGCACCGATAGATTGCAGTAAACCTTACTGTCGATTTAGTCCTGCGTGTCAGTTGAAGGGCGTATTAGCCCAGGCGGTTGCCGCTTATTTAAATGTGCTCGATCAATATAGCCTGCAGGATATAGTCAGTAATCGCAATGAACTGTTGGCTTTGCTGCCGGATATGTCTATTTCAGTCTTACAGTTGGATTAGTAGGTTCCCTATGGACTAAGTCGATAGGGAGTAGCTTCGATGTAGGTACCAACTCGATTCCTTCAGCCTTGAGACGCGCTAGATTAGCCCTTAAGAAACTGATCGTTTCAGGATGCGGATGGGCGATTGCAACAAGATTTCCTTGAATGTGCGCTTGTTCTACCATGAGATTAAATTGTTTTTCTAGGGCCGATTCACTCAGATTATTATCGAGAAAGAGTTGGCGTTTTAATGTTGGGACGCCAAGCAGCTCCGCTTTATCCCTCGCCCGTGTAAACTGGGTTGTCATGCTGTCGACAAAATACAGTTGCTTCTGTTTTAAACTCTCCATGACCCAGAGCATAGGCTCATCCAGTTGAGTCAGTAAACTCCCCATATGATTATTCATGCCCTTAGCAAAGGGAACACTCGCGATTGCATCTAGCACTTTGGTGCGGATTTGCGCTTCATTCATCGTGCTTGTTAAACCACCTGGGCCTAATGCTTTACCGTTTAGCGCCTCCATGGGGAGATGAAGCATGATCTCATGGCCTTTTGCATGCCCCGCTTTTGCTAGTTGTTTGCTAAGTGGTGTGTGCGGCAAAACGGATAAGGTCACAGTGCTAGGCAGGGTGAGCACTGCTTCATCGGTGTGACGGTAACCTATGTCATCAATAATCAGCGCAAGTTGTGCTGCATAACACGGGGTAATGTAGAGGGCTAAGAAGGCCAAAGAGTAGAATAGGCGCACTGTTTCTGCTTATTAGTCATGGTGTTGTATCCAAGCAATTGCCGAAGTGACTATATGGTCTTGGGTTACATCTTCACGTGCTGATAGGGCATCGATTATAGCCATATTCTCTTCATTGGAGCCAGTTGGATTGGTAATTTTAATATCGGGCTCGATACCAATATCGTGGATGTTTTCTCCTTTGGGGGTGTTGTATTGAGCTATGGTCAGCTTAATCGCGTTACCGTCGTTGAGGATGGGGATTAGGCTTTGGACTGTGCCTTTACCAAAGCTGGTTTCACCTAAGAGTTTTGCGCGGCCGTTATCCTGCAATGCGGCGGCGAGCACTTCGGACGCCGAAGCCGAGCCTTTGTTGATTAGCACTAACATAGGCACATTGGTGAGTATGGTTTGTGGTGAAGCGTAATAGTCTGAATTGGCATCGAAAAACCGCCCACTAGTCGAAACAATGCGTCCCTTGGCGAGGAAGAGATCGGCAATTTTGATGGCTTGATCGAGTAACCCACCGGGATTATTCCGTAGGTCGAGAATAAGCCCACTTAGGGGGATGGTTTGCCATTGGTTAAGCGAGCGGATCATCTCTGCGGTGGAGTTTTCTTGAAAACTGCTGAGTCTGATATAGCCGATATTACCTTGCAGTAAATTACTCGAAACCGAGTGGATCGTGATGGTGCTTGGGGTGAGTGACACCTCAAACTCGGCGCTGTCATTGTGGTGTTTTAGTGTGAGGCTGATGCTCTGTTTTTTCAAACTATACTGTTTGATTTCATTGAGAATATCCGCAAGGTTGGTTTTTGTGGCAGGCTTATTATTCAGCTTGATAATAGTGTCACCGGCTTGGATGCCAGCCTGTTCTGCGGGGGAGTTTGCAAAGGGAGCGATAACGCTGATCCGATCTTTATCGCTGGCGACCTCAAAGCCAAAACCAAAATATTCCCCTCGATTGGCGTCTTTTAGATCAAGCAAATCTTGATGGTTTAAAAAGCTAGAGTAGGGGTCTAAATGTTCAAAAATCCCCTTGATGGCGGCTTGGACTAACTCATCCTTAGAGACGGTTTTAACATAGTAGGTTTCGACCGTTTCAAGCACATCCTGTAATAGTGGGTAATCGAAGTCGCTTTGATATGACTTGGCGTGTTCTTGACTGGAGAGGCTAATGGACAGGCCTAAGCTTAGGCCGAGTCCAAGGCAGACGATATTGCGTATTAGATGTTTCATGGCCGTCCCCTGTTGCTGCGGGGACGGCCATGTTAGCGACAGTACTGATTAGCGACAGTACTTGGCTGGATCGACGGCTTGCCCCTTATACCTTATTTCAAAGTATAGGCCAGGCTCGGTCTGTCCACCCGAACGTCCGACTAAAGCAATCGCTTCACCGCTTTTTACCATATCACCAGGGCTTTTTAGTAGGGTTTGAGCGTGACCGTAAAGACTCATATAACCTTTGCCGTGATCTATGACCATCACAAGACCAAAACCGCGTAACCAGTCGGCATAAATGACTTTACCACCTGAAACGGCTCGAATATTTTGCCCTTCAGGTGCAGACAACATAGTGCCTTTCCACACTACTTGACCGGAACGTTGGCTACCAAAGCTAGTACTCACACGACCCTTAGTCGGCCATTTAAGCTTGCCGCTTTGCTTACCAAAACCTTCCATTGAAGGATTGTCTTTCATTGCCCGTAGAGCCTGTTCGACAACCCGTTTTAAGCTCGCCTCCTCAATTTGCAGTTGTTCGAGTTCAGCACCTTTAGTGTTGAGTGTGCGCTGCAGTTCTTTAAGGGTCTGTTGACGTTGGTTTTGTTCTTGGCTTAAGCGCTTAGATTGCACTTGTTGCTCGGCAATCAGCTTAGTGAGTTGTTGTTGCTTGCTGGTTTGTGAGGCTTTAATTTCATCAAGCTCGGTAAGCGTCTGTTTTAATTCATTGATTGATTTCATCCGGGCTTTGTTTAGATATTGATAATAAGCCAGCATGCGCTCAATGGTGGCGGGGCTTTGCTGGTTGAGCATCATCTTAGTGTAATCGTGATTACCCGCTAAATAGGCGCTAGAAAGTTGTTTTGAGAGCGTTTTTTGCTGGCTTACCTTAAGTACTTCCAACTCTTCTTGCCGCTGTTTAAGCTCGGCAAGTTTAGTGTCTATTTGCCCTAGGCTGTTTTTGGTGGTGTTGACTTTTTTGGCGGCAGCCGCAATCGCCTCTTCATCGCTTCGCAGCAATGAGAGTAATTTTTCCCGTTGCTTACTGGTGTTTTTAAGCGCGCTTTGTTGTTTATTTATTTGCGCTTGGATTGATTTCAACTCGGACTGACGCTTCTGCAGATCAGAAGCGTTAGCCGAAAAAGATAACATCATAAAGCCAGCAAGAATGCTGGCTTTAACAAGGAGTCGAGTGCTCACTAGGTAACAATTACTCTTTAATGTGGATTAATGGCTTACCCGTCATCTCTGCGGGAATGGCTTCGCCCAGTAGATGCAGAATGGTTGGCGCGATATCGCTCAGTTTGCCACCGGCATCTATGTTTGCATCTCGGCCTACAAACAAAAAGGGCACGAGTTCACTGGTGTGGGCCGTATGGGCTTGGCCTGTGGTTTCGTCGGTCATTTGTTCTGCGTTGCCGTGGTCAGCGGTAATAATACATTCACCACCGACTTTAGCCAGCGCTTCAACCACGCGGCCGATACAGGCATCGACAGCCTCACAGGCTTTAACGGCGGCATCGAAATTACCCGTGTGGCCAACCATATCGCCATTGGGGTAGTTACAGATGATCACATCGTACTTGGTGGATTCAATCGCGGCCACGAGTTTGTCGGTCAGTTCGGTTGAACTCATCTCAGGTTGTAGATCGTAAGTCGCCACTTTAGGTGATTGAATTAAAATTCGGTCTTCGCCCTCGAATGGCTCTTCCTTACCGCCGTTGAAGAAGAAAGTCACATGGGCGTACTTTTCAGTTTCAGAGATCCGCAGTTGAGTGCGACCTTGTTTCTGCAGTACTTCACCTAGAGTATTCACTAAATTTTCAGATGGATAGGCAATAGGTGCCTTAATATCTGCCGCATATTCTGTCAGGGTGACAAAGTGCATTTTCGGCACGACAGCACGTTCGAAACCGTCAAAGTCAGGGTTGATAAAGCTGCGGGTGATCTGGCGGGCGCGGTCAGCGCGGAAGTTCATAAATATCAGTGCATCGCCATCCTGCAAGGTCGCAACTTGACCGTCTGCATCTGTGATTGCCGATGAAGACACAAACTCGTCGTTCTCATCGCGGGCATAGGCGGCTTCTAGTGCGGTTACCGCATTGTCATATTGGAACTTAGCCTTGCCCTGGGTGATAAGGTCGTAGGCTTGCGATACGCGGTCCCAACGATTATCCCTGTCCATCGCGAAGTAACGGCCGATAATCGAAGCGACGCGGCCATGGCCTAATGTAGTAAACAGATCATCAAAATGGCTTAAGCTGCCTTTAGCACTACGGGGTGGAGTATCGCGGCCGTCTAAAAAGGCGTGTAAATATACTTTGGTTGCACCGCGAGCCACGGCCATACGGCACATTGCTTCGATATGCTCTTCATGGCTGTGAACACCGCCGGGAGAAAGCAGGCCCATAATGTGCACTGCGCCATTGGCTTTAATCGCCGAGTCTACTGCATCACATAGGGCTGGGTTTTTCTCAAACTCATGGTCGCTAATCGCTTTACTGATACGAGTGAGTTCTTGATACACGATACGGCCGGAGCCTAGATTGATGTGGCCTACTTCAGAGTTACCCATCTGGCCATCGGGCAAACCTACATCTAAACCAGAACCTGAAATCAAACCGTGGGCGTATTGGTCATTGAGGCGGTCGAGTACTGGAGTCTTAGCGTGGAAAATGGCATTCATATGCGTATTTTCACGGTAGCCCCAGCCATCGAGGATCAACAACGCGATTGGACGTTTAGTTGTCGTCATGGTGTTACCTTTAAGTTTTAAAGAAGCGATAGAAATCTGAAATTGGTCAAATATTACTACGTAAGCGGGGTACGAAAAAGCGCTTTACCTAGATTAAGGTTATCGAATCACTAATTCAGCGGATTATGTGAGTGTAGAGAGAACGTCCATACGGCTGGGCTTAAACTGTGTTCTCGAACTGTGACTAAACTGCTGCAATCTGCCAAGGCAATGGGTATACTCTGTGCCCTTATCGAATTTTCGCCATTTATACGGGCTGTAATTATGCAAGAATATATCGAATTTTTTAAAGCTCACTCTATGTTAAGTCTGGCTTGGGTGGGATTATTTATTGTGCTTGTGATCAGCGTGATCAAATCGAGCCTCTCTAAAATCAAAAATATTACTCACCAAGAATTAACCATTATGGTGAACAGACAGGACGCAAAAGTGGTTGATGTGCGTTCGAGCGACGAGTTCCGTAAGGGTCACATTGTTGATGCGCTTAACGTTACACTCGCGGATATCAAAAATAATCAGACTTCAGCCCTTGAAAAGTTTAAAGCCAGTCCCATTATACTTGTATGCAATGCTGGCATGACCTCGTCTCAAGCGGCTCAGCTTTTAAGCAAACAGGGTTTTGAGAATCTGTATAACTTAAAAGGTGGTATGGGTGAATGGCAGGCAGCGAATATGCCTGTTTCAAAAAGCAAAAGATAAGTTGTCGGCGGCAGTTATGATTTGTACTGCAACAGTCTTCTTGACGATGCAGCAATAGAGTCATCATTGTTTGGCATACTGATCCTGCGGTCGCTAAGGGCTTAGATTAAGTTTTTAGACTCGTTAGAAAGAAACACTCTAGGGTTAAATATTGGGATGGCACTGGGTTGATACAGGCCTCTAACCCCAAAGCCCGAGCTAAATAGACATATAAGTCAGCCTTCAACGAAAAGCTGGCACAACATTGATAGGATAGGTAGGAAATTATGGCTGAAGTAGCAAACAACGAACAACAAGCCCCACAATTCAACATTCAACGTGTTTACACTAAAGATGTTTCTTTTGAAACGCCTAACAGCCCAGCGGTATTCCAAAAAGAATGGAATCCAGAAGTGAAGTTAGATTTAGACACGCGCAGCGCTAAATTAGCCGATGACGTATACGAAGTCGTACTGTCTCTGACTGTGACTGCACAAAACGGTGGCGATACCGCTTTCCTATGTGAAGTACAACAAGCGGGTATCTTCTCTATCGCTGGTTTAACTGAGCCACAACTGGCACATTCATTAGGCGCATATTGCCCTAACATCCTGTTCCCATATGCCCGTGAAGCAGTGGGTAGCTTAGTTGGTCGTGGTACTTTCCCACAACTGAACCTCGCTCCAGTGAACTTCGATGCGCTGTTTGCCCAATACGTGCAACAACGTCAAGCCGCTGCAACTGCACCCGCAGCCGAAGAAGCAAACGCTTAATTACATGAAAAACTCTGCCGACATCACGGTATTAGGGGCGGGCTCATATGGCACCGCCCTTGCCATCTCTTTAGCCAGCAATGGTCATAAGACCTTGTTATGGGGACACGATCCTGTCCACATGCAAACGCTTGCGCAAGATAAGTGCAACCAAGCATTTTTGCCTGGTATTGCGTTCCCGGATTGTTTACAGATCGAAGCCGATTTAGCCAAAGCCTTAGCCGCCAGTAACAATGTGTTAGTGGTGGTGCCAAGCCATGTGTTTGGTACTGTGCTTGAGCAAGCTAAACCTTTGCTGCGTAGCGATGCGCGCATCGTCTGGGCAACCAAGGGGCTCGAGCCTGAAACAGGGCGTCTACTGCAAGATGTCGCCCGTGATGTATTAGGTGAGCAATATCCGCTGGCGGTGTTATCTGGGCCGACCTTCGCGAAAGAATTAGCCATGGGTTTACCTACGGCCATTTCGGTCGCGGGCACTTGTCCACAGTTCACCAACGATCTTGTCGAGCTGTTACACAGCCCTAAACGTCTACGGGTTTACGCCAATGACGACTTTACGGGTTTGCAACTGGGCGGCGCGGTAAAGAACGTCATCGCCATTGGCGCGGGCATGTCCGACGGTATCGGCTTTGGTGCCAATGCCAGAACGGCCTTAATCACCCGTGGTTTAGTCGAATTGACGCGTTTAGGCGAAGCCTTAGGTGCCAATGCTGCTACCTTTATGGGAATGGCGGGGTTAGGCGACCTAGTGTTGACTTGCACCGACAACCAATCCCGTAATCGCCGTTTCGGTTTAGCCTTAGGTAAAGGTTGCGATGTAGATACCGCACAGGCCGAAATCGGCCAAGTGGTTGAAGGTTATCGCAATACTAAAGAAGTCTTTACCCTTGCGAAACGCCTTGGGGTGGAAATGCCAATCACTGAGCAAATCTACCAAGTCTTGTATCAAGGTAAAGCGCCGGTCGATGCCGCTAAAGAGTTGCTCAGCAGAGAAAAGAAATCAGAAACGCCAGCGCAATAAACTGCGCGCCGTGCTGCTGAATAAAACAAAGGGTGCTAAAATAGCGCCCTTTTTTATGCCTAGCGTTTGAGCTTATCCTTGCTCCGTTTAGCTGTTGTATGACTTGCTTGCTAAAGGTTCGCGAGTCATCAAATTGCCCGTTGGCAGCCAATACCAATCAATTTATCTGTGTGGAGTAAGAGCGTGAAACATCATGATGTCATTATTATCGGAGCCGGCGCCGCGGGATTGATGTGTGCAGCGACCGCAGGTTACCGAGGTCGTGATGTGCTGGTACTCGATAATGCCAAGCAAGCCGGGCGTAAAATCCTCATCAGTGGCGGCGGGCGTTGTAACTTTACTAACCTCAAAGTCGAGCCCGCTAACTTCCTCTGTGGTAATCCCCACTTTGTTAAGTCGGCACTCGCGCGTTATCCGTCGCAGCAGTTTATTGAGCTGGTCGAGCGCCACGGTATTGAATACCACGAGCGCGACCATGGCCAACTGTTCTGTAATGATTCGGCCAAAGAAATAGTCACTATGCTGCTGACCGAATGTGAATGGGCGGGCGTGACGATTAAGCTGCGCACCGATATTCTGGCCGTTAAAAAGACCGAAGCTGGGCGTTTTGAGCTCAATACTTCTAACGGTGAGTTAAGTTGTGATTCCTTGGTTATCGCTACCGGCGGCTTATCTATGCCCAAGCTGGGCGCCACACCTTACGGCTATCAACTGGCCGAGCAGTTTGGCCTCAAAGTATTGCCAACCCACGCAGGGCTAGTGCCGTTTACATGGCACAGCGAAGATAAAATTCGATTCGAGCCTTTGTCGGGCATCGCAGTGCCGAGCCGCATTACCGCCAAAGATGGCACCACTTTTAGCGAAGCGTTGCTATTCACTCACAGAGGTTTATCCGGCCCCGCCATTTTGCAGATTTCCAACTATTGGAAAGCGGGCGAAACCATAGAAATCAATCTATTGCCGAATATGGATTTGGCGCAGGCACTAGAGCAACAACTGGCCGCACATCCCAAACAGAGCCTGCGTAACACCTTAAGCCAGTGGTTACCTAAGCGGCTGGTGGAAGTATTATTTGATGAAGCCCTGTTGAATAAAGCGTTAAATCAGCTAGTTCACGCCGAGCGCGCCAAGCTGGCCGACGATCTCCACCGCTGGACAGTATTAATGAATGGCACCGAAGGCTATCGCACCGCCGAAGTGACCCTCGGCGGTGTGGATACTAATGAACTGTCCTCCAAAACCATGGAAGCCAGCAAAGTCGCAGGACTTTACTTTATCGGTGAAGTCATGGACGTAAGTGGTTGGTTAGGCGGGTTTAATTTTCAATGGGCCTGGGCATCCGGTGTCGCCGCAGGAAGAGCGGTTTAGAGACTCTGGTTTATTATCTTTACGTTTGTAGTTGGATCAACTTTGAGCAACTAGATTATGTTAAAGTAACTATTCTAAAGTGGTATTTGTCTTTTTTGGCTCTTGAAGTGTAAATATTTGCTTGGAAACTTAAATGGTATTCGAAATTCTGAGTAATGCTATATTTCATCATGGCTAGAACTTATTCAGGGACGTATAAAGTTGGCAAATTACTCAATTATTGATATTTCTGATCAAGATATTGATGGTTTTGAGCAGATGGGGACCAAATCAAAATTTTGGTATACCGACTCACAAACGGGAGAAGAGTTTCTCTTTAAGTCCATTCATACCGAAGATCGTCAAGGAAACCCCATAGAAAGAAAAGGTGAGGACTGGGCTGAAAAAATTGCTTGTGGTATTGCTGAAGCTTTAGGTATTCCACATGCTCATTATGATCTAGCAAACTATCAAGGTAAAAGAGGAATTCGAAGTAAGAAATTCACCGATACCGGAGATAATATGTTTTTTGGTAATCAGCTGATTGAGCATGTAGCGAATAGAATTAATATCCCTTTAGAGATTGGACAGCGTTCACAAAAAATTGATCGTGTAGCGGTAATTTTGGCTCGACTAGTTGTAAACCCTCCCAAAGAGTGGGTCCCTACCGATAATATAAAGTCGGCTTTTGACGTATTTATTGGTTACTTGCTATTAGACACTTTGATTTCTAATCAAGATCGCCATAACGAGAACTGGGCGATGATTACAGATGGTAGCAAGAGTTTCCTTGCACCGTCCTTTGACCATGCCGCTAGTCTTGGAAGAAATGAATCTATTGAAAAAATGCGCGAAATTTTGGCTAGTAAGGATGAGGGCCGACAGATTTCAGCTTATGTCAGCAGAAGTAAGTCTCACTTTTATAGTGGAAATGAGCGGCTAAAAACTCTTGCAGCCTTTTTGAGCTTTGGGCAATACAGGAAAAAGGCAACTATGGAGTGGTTAACAAGGCTTGAAACATTCGATCAGGATTCAATGTTTTTAATTGTAAATGGCGTTCCAGAGGCAATGATGGGAAGCATTGAAAAAGAGTTTTGTATGGGTATATTAATTGCTAATAAAAACCGTATATTGCAGAATAAAGAATTGTTTATATAGAAAAATTTAAGAGGATAAGGGAACTATTTCATGAAAAGTGTGTTTGTCATTTGGAAAGATAGCGAGGATGGAATGTGGCATCCTGTAGCTAAGCTTACTCGTTCAGAAGATGGGTATCGTTTCTATTACACCAAAGGCGCAAACAATAAAAATTTTATAGCATTCCCTCGAATGGATGATTTAGCAAAAGTCTATCATTCAGCGTCAATGTTTTCTTTCTTCACCAACCGTCTCATTCCTACAAATAGACCAGAATTTAAAATGATGTTGGAATGGTCAGATATTCATGCTCAAGGCTATGATGAACTTGATTTACTTGGTGTTTCTGGTGGCGCAAGAAAAACGGATGAGTTTCGTATTATTCCCGAACCAGAGGTTACTCTAAGTGGTCTATACAAAATTCGTTTTTTCATTAGTGGCGTAAGATACTTGACTGCAGAAGGTGCGGATCGTGTTAAAAAGTTAGAAGAAGGAGAAGAGCTAACGTTAGTTTATGAGGATACAAACTTACATGATTGCAAAGCTATTTTAGTCGCTACTAAAGATAATGTTCCCGTTGGCTACTGCCCTAAATATTTCAATTGCGATATCCGAGCTCTTCTCGAAGATCCGAAGCTGAGCTCCCACTCTTTGAGAGTTGTGAAAGTAAATCAGGATGCGCCAAGTCAATTTAGAGTGTTATGTGAGTTCGTTACTAGATGGCCTAAGGGATTTAGCCCATTAGTTTCTGAAGAGTATTTAACATATACAAGCCTAAGTAACGTCAAAGCGTGTGACTAGCTGCAACTGTCTGATTGTGATGGTTTTTAAGTCTTCCTATAGATCTTGTACTAAGGTTGATTAACATATTTAAATGTCGAAATAAGCCACTAGTCAAGTGGCTTTTTATTTCCTTTTTTTCAAAAAACAGCGGTTTTATTCTAACAACGCGATATGTCCTATGACTTAGGATCTCTTGGACTCTTCACCCATTTTTGGCTTTCTAGGTCCTTGATGTCAAGAATACTAACTTAACCAATCGCCAGTTTGGTTTCTGCGTAACGCAGTTTTTTCACCCTTGGGTTGGCGAGGAAGTAGGCCAGCATCAGTGGGCCTAGTCGTCCCATAAACATCATAAAGATGATGATGGCTTGGCCTGCACTCGATAAATTGCCGGTTAAACCGCGGGATAAGCCAACTGTGCCCAGTGCCGATACGGCCTCAAAGACTATATCGATTAGCGGTGCTTTTTCACTTAATACCAGTGCGAAGATGGCCAGCCAAGTGACGCCGATGGAGATCATGGTGAGCGCTAGGGCCTTGCTAATGGTCTCTTTGGGGATCTCACGCTTAAACACATAAACGGCTTCATCGCGGCGTAAGTAGCCATAGGTTGCCAAAATCAGCACCATAAAAGTGACGACTTTAATACCGCTGGCGGTGCTTAATGAGCCGCCACCGATAAACATCAATACCAGCATAAGTGGCGTTGTGCCGTCTTCGAGTTTGTCTATGGCTAGTGTATTAAAGCCAGCGGTGCGCGGCGTAACGGCTTGAAACCATGAGGCTAGCCATTTGCCGAGTTCGCTTAAGGGCGCCAAGGTGTTGGGGTTGTTGTACTCAATCAGATATATCGCAATCACGGCCACGGTGTTGATTATGATAGTGCCTGTGATCATCATGCGGCTGTAAACGCTGAGTTTTGACCAACGTTTGTTGCGCTTGAGATCTATCCACACCGAAAACCCTAAACCGCCAATGATAAATAAAGCTGTGATGGTGAGGTTAATGACGGGATCGGCCACATAGGGCATTAGGCTGTCGGCACTGAGGGCAAAACCTGCGTTATTAAAGGCGCTAATGGTATAGAAAAAACCGTGGAATATACTGGTTTGCCAACCCAGTTCACCGCTCCAATAGACAGATAAAATCAGCATGCCCACGGCTTCTACCAGCAATGAAAACAGCAATACGGCTTTGGCGGTCGAGACTAATGTTGAAGTATCGGTTTGATTAAAAGCCTCTTTTGCAACGGTTTGCTGTAGAAAGCCAATCCTACCGCCAAGGGCAATAAGAGTGACTATGGCAAAGGTCATCAACCCAAGCCCGCCGAGTTGGATTAACAGGGCGATGACGATTTGCCCGAAGGAGGTAAATACCGTCCCAGTGTCGACAACGACCAGCCCTGTCACTGTGACCGCTGAGGTAGCCGTGAACAGGCTTTGTAGCCAAGTGATAGGGGATTCGGTCGCTATCGGCAGCATAAGTAAGCCAGTGCCGAGCAGGATCAGCAATGCAAAGCTCACACTTAAAATAAACGGTGGGGCGCCTAACAGCTTTCTATCGGATCTGGGGTTATGCTCGATTGCCATGATGGAAGGATGCCACTGAACCACCTTACACCAACCTTGGGGCGAGATATTTAAGCTCGCTGCGGCTGCCACAAAGTAGCAAAGCATCATTAGTCTGTAGCACAAAGCTGCCATCGATTCGGCTAAATACTGCCAAATCACGTTTAACCATCACGGCGGCGACTTTGCCCTTAGGGTTGCGTTTTATATTGGTTAAGTCATCTTGCGCACCATCCTGCACCGAACCCAGTAGTTGGGATACCGAGGTTTGATCTAGGTGGGGTTTAATATGAATTTCAACAATATAGAGTCCATCACCAATGGCGAGAAAGTTATTTACCATGGGATAGTTAAGCGACTGGGCGACGCGAATACCCATCTCTTCTTCCGGATGAATGATGCGGGCGACGCCGAGTTTAGAGACGATAGTATGGTGTGCCTTAGTGCTGGCCTTGACCCAAATGGTCTGCACGCCGAGATTTTTAAGCGCCAAGGTGCACAGCAAACTCGACTGCATATCTTCGCCAATGGCGACCAGAACGGCTTCACTGTTCGCTAGGTCAAGCTCCCGCAGTGCGGTTTCGTCTGAGCAGTCGCAAATCACGGCCTCGGTTAGGCTTTCAACGTACTTTTCAACCATTTTGGGGTCGCTATCGACACCTGTTACTGTGTGGCCTAGGTGGATCAATTCAAGGCTGGCGGCAACGCCAAATCGCCCTAAACCAATGACCGTAAAATGCGCCATATCCATATCCTTTGTGTGTGTTGGTGGTGATAAAAATGCTTAGTCGTGACGTATGTCCGTTAAGCGGTAGCCTAAACCAGCCTCTGTTTTAATCAGTTGCTGCTCGTTGCTATCATTGAGTTTTTTACGTAATTGGCTCACTAAAATCCGCAGATAATGGCTATCTTCCTGATGGGTTTCACCCCAGATATTGCGCAGTAATTCGGTTTGTGTGACTAATTTGCCCGGGTGGGACATTAAGGTTTCCATCAAGGCGAATTCTTTTTTGGTTAGGGCAATTTCTTGCTGTTCTAGCCATAGCTGGTGGGTACTTTTTTGCAGTTTAAGTGGGCCGAAGTGGAGTAAATCCGTTGCCGTGGGCTCGTCCACGAGATCGCGAAGCAGTACCTTAATGCGGGCAATTAATTCTCTGATCCCAAAGGGCTTACTGAGATAGTCATTGGCGCCAGCTTCCAACAGGCGGATTTTTTCTTCCTCTTGATCGCGGGCGGTCAAGACTAATACGGGGATTTTGTCCTGCGGACGCAGGGTTTGCAGTAGCTCAATGCCATCGCCATCGGGGAGGCCAAGGTCGAGTACGAGTAAGTGTGGCAGCTGTGCTTTATATTGCGTTAACGCCGCTGCAATTGATAATGCACCAATATATTCAAATCCTTCCGCTTCTAGGGAGATCCGCATAAAAGTATGGATTTGGGCCTCATCATCCACGACCAAGATTTTGTATGGCATTTATTTCTCGCCCCTGTTAATCGGTAGAGCAATGCGGATAAGGCTACCCTTTGCCACAGGTTCGGCACTGATCTGGCCACCATGGGCGGTAATGATGCCTTTCGCGACGGCGAGCCCTAGGCCAGCTCCGCCATCCGTGGAGGGATGTTGGCGATAAAAGAGATCGAAAACGGCTTCCCTATCTGCGGCTGCTATGCCACAACCTTGATCTTGGATATCCAGCCGCAGCATTTTTTCGTGTCGATACGCGTTAACTGTGACTTTTTTATCTTGGGGTGAGTAACGCAGTGCATTGTCCAGCACATTAAAAATAGCCTGTTCAATCAATGAACTGCTTATCATCACCGTGGGGAGATTAGGTTGGCTCTCGACGACAATCCGTGGTTGAGTGGTGGGGAAGCGAGCAATTGCCTGATGTAAAACATGGGTGATGGAGTTTTCATTCAAACTGAATTTCAAGGCGCCGTGCTGTAACTTAGTGGCCTGCAATAGGTTTTCAATATACTGGTGTAGGCGGTGGCTTTCGGCGGCTGCACTGTCAATCAGCTCATCTTTTTGCGATTCACTGAGCTTGGGCATGTATTCTTTCAGGGTGGTCAGGGTGCCAATAATGGTGGCGAGCGGTGTGCGTAAATCATGGGAGACCGAGAGCAAAATGCTGTTTCTTAAATTTGCCTGTTTAAGCTCATCTTGCTGACGGCGATAGTGTTCGGCCAATTTGCTGGTGGTGAGGGCCACGATAAGAAACACGACTAAGTTCAGAATATCCTCAAGATTGAACATCTGTAGTGAATAGCGTGGCGTAGTGAATAAAAAGTTGTAACTGGCGGCCTCGTACACGGCGGAAAAATAGGCAAAGTTAGCATTACATTGCAACGCTATGAGTACCACGGCCAGTTGTAAAATCAGCAGTACGGCAATCGTTGAGCCTAAAAAGTGATCAATGAAAAAACTGCTGAAAATGGCTGCCGCCAATACTGTGCCAGTGAACAAAGTGGGCTGCGAGCGCCAGTATTGGGTCATGGAAACTGTCTTTGCAAATGTCATGGGGTAAAGATAGCCTTGCCGAAATTAGCGTTACTCTAACAAGGACATAGTTAGATAGCGCGTAAAAAATCCGTAAAATTTATCACCAAGGGATTGGTGGCGGCACTAATCGTTTACCAACATAACCGGGGACAGTATCAAAGCGCTTATCTTCGGTTTCCCAATCGGCTTGGGCTTGGGCAATTTCTGCTTTGCTATGGCCGACAAAGTTCCACCAAATACTGACAGGATCGGCCAGTGGCGCGCCGCCAATCAGCAGTATGCGACAAGCGGCTGTGAGTTTTACCGTCACGGTTTCACGCAACATACCCAGATAAGCGAGATCGTTATTTTCGAAGTTTTCGTCCTCGATTTTGAATCTTCCCTCCAGCGGCATAAGCCCATATTCGAAGCTAGGGTTGAGGTGTAGGGTTAGCTCAGTGTCTTTGGCGGCAAATAAATCCATGGCAACTATGGGTGAAAAGTGCAAAGTGGGCGCTTGCTTATGTTGCCAACTGCCAATCAGTAGGGTGAAGTCGACGCCCGCATCGTGCCATGTCGGGAGTGTGGGATAGTGATCGAATCTCGGCGCTGTGTCTTTATGCTCAAGCGGCAGTGCAATCCATAGCTGCGCCGCGTGCATAGTCGGATGACTTTCGACGGACTCTTCGGTGTGGGCGATACCGTGTCCGGCCGTCATCAAGTTAACTTGTTTTGGGCGGATAACTTGGGCACTGCCTAGGCTGTCCCTGTGCATGATTTCGCCTTCGAGCATCCAGGTAAAGGTTTGTAGCCCAATGTGCGGATGTGGGCCGACATTCATCAAGGGGCCGTCGGTGACTGGGCCAATATGGTCGAGGAAACACCAAGGGCCGATAAGACGACGCGCTTTTTGTGGAATTGCCCGCGCCACAGGAATACCGCCGACATCACTGATTTTAGGGGCAAGGCGCCCGACCTGAATGCGGCCATTTTCAATAGGGCATTCCTTTGGACCACCATAAAACTGTGCTTGTTGTTCACTCATGTTCGCTCCTTATTCCTTTGCGTGGACACTCAGAATGTTAGTCTGGGATGCAAAAAGGGTTTAGATCCTCTTGCATTCGCGTCGAAGGTTTTAGCTTCGGGTATTCCGGTGGATTTTGCAAATTGGTGCAGGGCATGGCCACAGCAACAGTGCGGTTTGACTTGCCCTTGGGTAGACTTTGTTAATCCAATCCAAAGGTGAATATGTGACTGAGCCCGCGTGAATGGGACTTTTATCTGTCCTTTACTTTAGCAAGCCTGTATTTATGTGGGCATTAGCGTTTGATGTTTTACTCGAGCCTAAATACGAGTGTTTGACCAGTTTGGGGCTCGGTGATTTTTATCGTTTATGTCTTACGTCGGATCTGCAAAGGGGAAAGCGTGCTCGAAAATCAAATGATGTTATTGGCGGTATTTGAACGGGCGGCCTTGATGCTGATGACCTTGTTCTTTTTAACCCGCACTCGGCCGTTTCAGCGTTTATTTCAAAAGCGTAATCATACCCCCGCAGAGCTGGTCTCTGTGGCGGCGATTTTTTGCCTATTTGCGGTATTTAGTACTTATACCGGTATTGAGGTCGAAGGCGCGCTGGTCAACGTGCGGATTATCGCCATTATTTCTGGCGGGATTCTATTTGGCCCTTGGGTTGGTATTCCTGCGGGCGTGCTGTCGGGGCTGCATAGATATCTGATTGATATGGATGGCGATACCTCAATTCCATGTTTAATCGCCAGCATTATTGCCGGCCTTATGGCGACGTGGATTTATTACAAATGCCCCAAATCTAAGTTGTGGATTTATGGCATTGTGGCGGGCATGTTGTGCGAAACACTGACCATGTTGTTGATTTTATTGCTGACAGAGCCACACGAGGTGGGCGTCGATATTGTGAATCACATTGCCTATCCCATGATTGCGGGCACTGTGTGTATCGGGCTAATCATCAAGCTAGTGCAGGACCTCGACGATGAGAAAGAGTTGATTGCCGCCAAGCAGGCCAAGCTCGCGCTGGATATTGCCAATAAAACCTTACCCTTTTTCCGCAAAATTGACCGCCACGCCCTAGAGCAAGTGTGCTCAGTGATCCGTAATGAAATCAACGCCGATGCCGTGGCGATTACCGACACTCGCGATGTATTAGCCTATATGGGCGTTGGCAAAGATTACTACGAGGTCGATGGTCATCAAGCGATAAGTGAGATGACTCAAAGGGCGATAGAGCAAGATCAAAACATTATTAACAACGACTTACGCCAATATCATTTATCGGATTTTCATTCGGTCATCATAATTCCGCTGCGTGAAAACGGCACGGTAAGCGGCACGCTGAAGATTTATTTTCGCAATAACTATCGCATCACCAGCTCGCTGCGGGAGATGGCCGTGGGTTTGTCGCAGCTGATTTCGACCCAGATGGAAGTGTCGCGTATCGAGCAACTGCAAGAGATGACCCGCAAGGCCGAATTCACTGCGCTGCAGAGCAAGATTAATCCGCATTTTCTGTTTAATGCCCTCAATGCGATTTCTTCTTTGATCCGCATCCGGCCACAGCAGGCGCGGGAGTTGATTGCTAATCTGGCCGATTATCTGCGCTATAACTTAGCTAAGGGCGATGAGCTGATTGATATTCAAGAAGAAGTCAAACAAGTCCGCGATTATGTGGCCATTGAGCAGGCGCGCTTTGGCGATAAGCTTGAAGTCGTGTTCGATATCGACGATGTGCATTTTTGCGTGCCTTGTCTCCTGTTGCAGCCGCTGGTGGAAAACGCCATTTTGCACGGCATTCAGCCGCGCAGTGCGCCGGGCAGAGTGACGATAGAAGTGAAAAAACTCGATGCAGGCATTCGTGTTGCCGTGCGCGATACGGGTTATGGCATCAGCCAAGAGGTGATAGATGGCGTAGCCGCTGGTCGTATAGAAAGCAGCAGTATCGGGCTGATGAATGTGCACCAAAGGGTGAAGTTATTGTACGGCGAAGGGCTGCAGCTTAAACGGCTCGAGCCGGGGACTGAAGTCAGTTTTTACTTACCGGAAAATGAGGCGCAAGTATGTTAAAAGCCATCATAGTTGAAGATGAATATCTCGCCCGTGAGGAGCTAGAGTATTTAGTGAAGAGCCACAGTGAGATAGACATAGTGGCCAGCTTTGAGGATGGCTTGGAGGCCTTTAAATATCTGCAGGATCACGAGGTGGATGTCGTGTTTTTGGATATCCAAATCCCGTCCATTGATGGCCTATTGCTGGCGAAGAATCTGCATAAATCGACCCATCCTCCCCATGTGGTGTTTGTTACTGCCTATAAAGAATTTGCAGTAGAAGCGTTTGAGCTCGAAGCCTTCGATTATATTCTCAAGCCCTATAATGAATCGCGGATTATCAGTCTATTACAGAAGATTGAACTGGCAGGACGGCAGGCGCCCAAGCTGCAACAAGAGGCCGCGACTAACGCCAGTCGAACCGTGAATTTAGTCAAGGGTGAGCGGATTATCGTCACGCCCTGCGAGCAAATTTATTATGCCGAGGCCGATGAAAAACTCACCTATGTGTACACCCGCACCGACCGTTATGTGATGCAGATGACCATCAGCGAGTTTGTGAGTCGCTTGCCCGCCGAAGGCTTTTTCCGCTGCCACCGTTCCTATTGCGTCAATATCGACAAGATCCGCGAAATTGTGCCTTGGTTTAATAGCACTTACCTTATCCGCTTGCATGATTTGTCGTTCGAGGTGCCCGTTAGCCGTAGTAATATTAAGGCTTTTCGACAGCTGATGAGGCTGTAATTGTCATTCATTCCTGCAGATCTGCATTTCATGCCTTAATTGATCGGCGCGAATGGCATCTCTCTTATAGTGGGCTCAATTCCAGATCCCCTAAAGCGAGATGCATCATGACTAAAGAGATGAACCGTACTCGGTACTTGACCTTAGTTGGTACTATTATCACCCAGTTCGCACTCGGCTCAGTCTACACTTGGAGCCTGTTCAATGCGCAGTTGGCCGCTAAACTCGACGAACCCGTCAGCCAAGTGGCATTTGTATTTGGTTTGCTGAGTTTGTCTTTGGCCGTGGCATCTTCCATGGCGGGCAAATTACAGGAGCGCTTTGGCGTACGTAATGTCACCTTAGGCGCAGGCCTGTTACTCGGCGCGGGATTTTTACTCACTGCCCAAGCCAGTAACTTGATGATGCTTTACCTGTGCGCCGGGATTTTAGTGGGCTTTGCCGATGGCACGGGCTACTTGATGACCTTGTCTAACTGCGTGAAGTGGTTCCCCGAACGCAAAGGGCTGATTTCGGCGTTAGCGATTGGCGCTTATGGCTTAGGTAGCCTTGGGTTTAAGTACATTAACGTGCTGTTACTCGAAAACACTGGCCTTGAAACCACTTTCCAACTGTGGGGCCTGATCGCCATGGCGCTGGTGTTATGTGGCGGTATGTTGATGAAAGATGCGCCTGCACAATCAGCCGCAAGTCAGCAAGCCGAAAGCCGCGACTTCACCCTCGCAGAAGCCATGCGTAAGCCGCAATACTGGATGCTGGCGCTGATGTTCCTGTCGGCCTGTATGAGTGGTTTGTATGTGATTGGTGTAGCGAAAGATATCGGCGAGAAGATGGTCGACTTACCTGTTCTAGTCGCCGCCAATGCGGTTGCGGTAATCGCTATGGCAAACCTCGCAGGGCGATTGGTGCTGGGCATTCTGTCGGACAAAATTCCCCGCATTCGTGTTATTTCGCTGGCGCAGATTATCACTCTAGTCGGTATGGTGTTACTGCTGTTCATCCCTTTGAATGCTAACCTGTTCTTCGTCGCGGTCGCCTGCGTCGCCTTTAGCTTTGGTGGCACTATTACTGTTTATCCATCACTGGTGAGCGATTTCTTCGGCCTGAATAATCTGACTAAAAACTATGGGGTTATCTACTTAGGTTTCGGTATCGGCAGCATAATCGGCTCGATTGTCGCCTCGTTATTTGGTGGCTTTATTGCAACTTTCAACGTGATTTTAGTGCTGCTGGTGGTGGCGTTAGTGATGTCATTAACCATACGTCTGCCAGAGCCTAAAACTCCTGCATCAGCCAAGAGAGCGGCAAAGAGTACGCCTCGCTTAGTGAATATGACGGCAGAATCGGCATAGGCGCAAACGACTCGTTGCTTTTTAGCCAACCGCTAAAACAAAAAATCCGCAGCCAAATAGCTGCGGATTTTTTGTTTTTCTATCAAGTGGGTGATTGCCATCTATTGCTCAATCTACTTAATCATTCCACAACTGATTGATATGGTTTTGAATGGTGCTGGTGGCTGTGTGATTATTGTGGACGGCGTTATAGTTTTAAGCTTTGGGTTACATTAGTCTGCTAGAGTGCGCTGTATTGAGGCGTTTTGCCCCTGAGCCGCCCAGAATTTACCTGATAAAAACTCAAAATTACGTTACTGTGAAATCTGCCTGCAATGAGTTTGAAGCGATGAAACGATTATTAATAGTTATCTTAGCCTTAGGTCTTGGCGCTTGTGCTAGCGCGCCAGAACCTAAGCCTGTGGTAAAGCAAGTTGAACCCGTCTCTGTGTGGAACGATAGCAATATCGCCGAGCTGCATTCCGAGTGGCGCGGCGTGCCCTATCGTTTGGGCGGTGGCACTAAAAAAGGCATTGATTGCTCGGCCTTTGTATCGGTCGCCTATCAAAAAATGTTGGGTATGACGCTGCCGCGCACGGTTGAGGAGCAGCAGGCCCTAGGTAAACCCGTGCCCCGCAATCAATTGCGCAAGGGCGACTTGGTCTTTTTCAAGACGGGGTGGAGTACGCACCATGTCGGCATTTATGTGGGAGACGATAATTTCCTCCATGTTTCCACTAGCCAAGGGGTAAAAATTTCCAGCTTGCTCAATAGTTATTGGGCGTCTAAGTATTGGAATGCGCGGCGAATTTAAGCCGTGTATTATTTGCGCCAAGCCGTATTTTTGTGGCCCTATTCGATTCCAGGACATAAGCATGACAACAACAAAACACTGGACCCTAAAGAGCATAGCCAACGAGTTGGGTGTCTCTAATGCCACGGTTTCTAACGCGTTTAATCGCCCCGATCAATTGTCGGAAAAACGTCGCAATGAAATTTTAGCGGCTTGCACTAAGCTCGGTTATTTCGGGCCAAATAAAGCGGCTCAATCCCTACGCAAGGGCAAGTTCGATACCGTCGCCTTGGTGCTGTCTGACAGCGTGGAATATATGGTGTCCGATCCCGTCGCCAGTAAATTTATGAAGGGTGTCGCCTCTGTCTTGGAGCAAGAAAAACTCAATTTGCTGCTGTTTTCGGGCAGTTCGGACAGTGTGAATGCGGTGGCCGATTTTGTGGATGGTTTTATCTGTTATGGTCGCCCGCGTAATGCCCTGTTAGCCGAGCAATTAAAGCAGGTCAAGAAAAAGGTCGTCACGGTCGATTTTGATATCCACCGTAATGCATCTGTGAGCATAGACAATAAGTTAGCGGCCTATGAAGTGGCGAAACTGGCATTGCAGTCACCCACAGACAATGTGGCGGTTTTGGGGCTACGTTTGCTTGATACCCACTTAACGTGCCGCGTGTATGATTTGAATTTGCTAGAAATCGACACCTCTGTCGCCCATCAAAGATTGCAGGGGTACTTGCAAGCGATTGCAGAAGCGGGCGTTGTTCTGGGGCAGGACCGCATTTGGAATATCCCCGAGAGCAATGCCGACTATGCGGCGATAGCGGCAAAAGAAGCATTGAATTCGACTCCGCGGCCGAATGTGTTTTTATGCATGAGTGACTTAATCGCCTTGAGTGTGCTCGGTGAGGCGCAGGCCATGGGGCTGCGCGTTCCCGAAGACGTGCGGGTGGTGGGTTTTGATGGTATAGATGAGGCCACGCGTTCAAATCCGCCGTTAACGACCGTCTATCAATACTCTGAGCAGAAGGGCCGAACGGCGGCGCAGATGTTTGTTAGTGATGCCGTGCATGCACAGGTCTTAGGCTATGAATTACGCCTCGGTAAGAGCTGCTAGTCCCTAAACGTCAGCAAGTGATAGATTTCTAAATAGAAAAGGCGCATTCAATGCGCCTTTTTGCTATTTAAATTTGGCTTGAGCCTAAACTCAAGCCTGAACTAAAACTTATGCTTGAGCCAGTAGGCTAAACAAGGTCATTTGTGTCTCTTTACCTTGCTTATCTAAAAGGATGATTTTACCGTCTTTATTGGCAAAATCGAGGGTGAGGCTTGCCTGCGAATCGGCCGCTGTCCAAGATAAGGTTAACGCCTCTGTTTCATTTAGCGTCATAGTAAAACGGCCATTAAACGCTGGGCTGCTATTACGCAGTTTAATCAGCTGAGTCAGTGCCTTAACGACAGGTTTCTGCATTGCTTGCTGCACTTTTTCACGGTTCAAATAAGGGCGATTAATATCGCGTCCGACATGGGTTCTGTTGAGCAGTTCCATATCGTTTGGGATTGCCAGCAGACCCGCGTAATACACCTGCGGAATGCCCGGTGCGAAAAACTGAATCGCCCGCGCCATCAAATAATCTAAGTCATTCTGGCCGAGGGCATCGTAATAGGTGCAGTTGATTTGATACAAGTCGACGTTGCTGGCGGCCGCGCCTGTGGCTTGCAGACTCTCGCCCTTACTGTTGCCATGTATGGTTTCGACTAGGTTATCGATTTGATTTTCGGTCAATAATCCGCGCAAGCCATCCATAGGGCCGACGTCGATAATGCCGATGCCGTCGTGGGTGTCGAGTACGGTAATGCAGTTGCGCGGCGCCATTTCGAGCCAATGGATCAAGGCTTGGCAATCTTGGCTAAATAGCGTGTGCAGGATGAGTGGTGGCAGGGCGAAGTCGTACACCATGTCGACCCGCTTGGCGATTTCGACTTGAGTCATATGGTGCGAATGGATTTCGGCCAGCGTTGTCATACCTAACTCATTGGCCTGCTTGGCTAACTTATCCACAAACTCGAAGGATTCTTCGATCATAAAGCAGCTAGTGCCGGGCTTTTTAATTGCATAGCCCGCCGCATCTAAGCGGATAAGATTTACTTTACTGTGATCGAAACGCGCCAGAACTCGGTTTAAATAATCTTTACCCGCGGCAGAATGAACGTCGATATCGATTTGATTGCGGGTAAAGGTGGTCCAAAACTCTTCGGTCGAGCCATCGGCCAAGGTGTAAGTGCTGAAGCAACTGCCCGGACGTGGACGATAGATAGCGGCTTGATCTTGTTCGCTTAATCCCTCAGGGAATACCTTGTCTTTGGTTAAAAATAAATCCCAGTAAGCCGATTGCTTGCCGTGCTTGAGCACGTCTTTAAATTCGGGTGACTCGGCGGACATATGATTAACGATAAGGTCGGCCATGATGTCGTAGTCATCACCTATCGCCTTAACATCATCCCAATTGCCTAAGCGTGAATCGACTTGCACATGGTCTATTGGATCGAAGCCCGCATCACTGCCGTCAATGGGGAAATAGAAAGGCAAAAGATGTACGCCGCCGAATAGTCCTTGCAACTCGTCATTGAGCAGCGCTTTGAGCTCCTTGAGCCCAGCATTGGTAATCCTGTCGACATAGGTGATCAGTTGCACTTGGTTTTTCATACTTTGCCCACGCTTGAGTTGTCTTTTTAGAGTAAAGGTTTATGGCAATTCTTTAATTGATTGCACAATTAAACTTAATCGATTAAGTTGTATATTTAACCAATATGAAACATTATTCAAGTGGTTTGTTGGATTTTTGAGTTAGTCTCACGTTTTGGGGGAGGCTAGCTCACTGCTGTACACAAAAGCCGAAACCCTTTCAGCGTGCCGTCACTGAGCAGCTGAGAGCGAGTAGGTATAATAACGATAAGGTGAAATGGTATGGTAAGTGATTCAAAAGGTTGCGATAACCGCAATCATACCCGTATTCGGGTACTCACATATTTAATGTTTTTCATGTTCGCTATGACCTCAGATGCCGTGGGCGTCATTATTCCTGAGTTAATATCCCAGTTTGGTTTGTCCATGTCGCAGGCCAGTGCCTTTCACTATATGCCGATGATTTTTATCGCTATTAGTGGACTTTTTTTAGGCTTCTTGGCGGATAAGATTGGGCGTAAGTTAACCATTTTATTGGGGCTGTTATTATTCGCGCTCGCCTGCTTTATGTTCGCGCTGGGGGAATCGTTTTACTATTTCCTACTCCTGCTCGCCCTTGTGGGTTTGGCGATTGGCGTGTTTAAAACCGGCGCGCTTGGGCTTATCGGCGATATATCAACCTCCTCAAAACAGCATTCGAGCACTATGAATACGGTGGAGGGCTTTTTTGGTGTCGGTGCCATGATAGGGCCAGCCATCGTTAGTTATTTACTGATCAGCGGCGTCTCTTGGAAGTATCTGTATTTTGGCGCGGGTTGCTTCTGTTTAGTGCTGTGTTGGTTAGCTTATCGGGCTGATTATCCGCAAATCAAACGTTCCTCGACGGATGCCATTAACCTTGCCAGCACTTTTACGATGATGAAAAACCCTTATGCATTAGGGTTTTCACTCGCGATAGGTTTATACGTTGCCACCGAAGTGGCGATTTATGTGTGGATGCCGACCTTGCTGCAAAGCTATCAAGGCGATTACACCACCTTGGCCGCTTATGCCCTAACGATCTTTTTTACCCTGCGTGCGGGTGGGCGTTTTTTAGGTGGCTGGGTGCTCGAACGCTTCCCGTGGCAGCAAGTAATGTTCTGGTTTAGCTTCGCGATAAGTGCTTGTTATCTTGGGTCTATGATCTACGGCATTGAAGCGGCTGTTGTCTTGCTGCCCTTGTCTGGGCTGTTTATGTCGATGATGTATCCCACGCTCAATTCTAAGGGGATTAGCTGTTTTCCCGTAGATCAGCATGGCTCTGTGGCTGGGGTGATTTTGTTTTTTACTGCCGTGTCCGCCGCCGTTGGCCCCTTGTTGATGGGGTTCGTGGGCGATATTTTCGGCCATGTTAAATATGGCTTCTACCTCGCCACTGGTTTTGCCATTTTGTTATGCCTCCTCAGCGGATTTAATCTCGTTAAAGATCCTGCCCGCCATTTGTTAACGGTTGAAGCGCACTAATTTGGGCTGTGACAGGAAATATTTTTCTGTCACATTTCTTTAATTAATCAATCTCTTGACCTAATGCACCCCGATTGTGAACCAAAACTGTGCAAAAAACGCACTTGCTTTTTGTTGTTAAGTTGCTAATTTGTTATCTTAATCGATTAAGTTGATTTTGGATGAAGCTCAATGCGTCCTTTAGCAATCACTAAGATGGCTTTCGATTAACAACAATTCGGTAGAGGCAGTCATGGGGAGAGCGGACTGCATCTCAAATATGGGTGGGGACATAAAAATGATAAAAAGCACATCACAGAAATTCCTATTAAGTACATTGGCCGTGTTGGTGAGTTCTCACCTTTGGGCGGCCGAGGCACCACAACAGGAAGCACCACAACAGGAAGAAGCCAAACAAGACGCCTTAGGCTTAGAACGAATTACCGTGACTGGGGTTGCCCGCGGCACTCGGGTGATGGACTCGAGTGTGTCTGTTAGCAGCGTGTCATTGGCTGAGCTTGAAGTGAGCTCGCCACGTTCATCGGCCGAGGCATTTCGTATTATTCCGGGGATGAAGGTTGAGTCTACTGGCGGTGAAGGTAACGCTAACATTGCTGTTCGTGGTTTACCTGTGGCGTCTGGTGGTGCTAAGTTCCTGCAAATTCAAGAAGATGGTCTGCCAATCCTGCAGTTTGGCGATATTGCCTTCGGTAACGCAGACATCTTTTTACGTTTAGACTCAACAGTGCAAACCATTGAATCTATCCGTGGCGGCTCGGCATCGACCGCAACGAGTAATGCACCCGGCGGCATTATCAACGTGATCAGTAAAACCGGTACTTCGGATGCGGGCAGTGTTGCTACCACCTTAGGGTTGGATTACGACACTTTCCGTACCGACTTTGAATATGGCACTAGCATCAACGACAGCCTGCGTTTCCATGTGGGTGGTTTTGTGCGCACCGGTGAAGGCCCTCGCGATGCAGGCTATAACGCCAACAAAGGCGGCCAGATCAAAGCTAACTTAACCAAAGAATTTGATCAGGGTTATGTTCGTCTGTATTTCAAACATTTAGACGACAAAAGCATAGGTTACTTACCTATGCCTATGTACTCGGATGGCAGTTCAATCCCAGGTTTTGATGCTAAATCCGATGCGATTCAATCCGCTTATTTCCAATCAACCTTGAGCTTAGGTGCCGATGGCGAACGTCGCCGTGGCGATATGCGCGATGGTATGAATCCTGTGGTCGATTCTGTCGGCTTAGAGGCATCCTTCGATTTAGGTAACGATTGGCAGGTCGAAAACCGTTTCCGTTTCTCCGATGTGAGCGGCAACTTTATCGCGCCATTCCCCGCCGAAGTGGCCAACGGGAGCGATATCGCGACCAGTATTGCGGGCACTGGCGCTAAGTTGATTTACGCCAATGGACCAAATGCGGGCAATCCGATGGACGGTTTAGCTATGCGTATCAATACCTTCGATGTGAAGATGAATGATTTTGGCTCAATCGTAAACGATTTGAAATTAACTAAAACCTTCGACGATACCAGTGTGACCTTAGGTTATTACAATGCGGTGCAAAACATCAGCATGACCTGGATGTGGAACTCTTATCTAATGGAAGTAAAAGGCGATAATGCCGCGCTATTAGATGTGGTTGCCGCCGATGGTACTGCGTATTCTGACAACGGCCTCTATGCTTATGGCGTGCCTTATTGGGGAAATTGTTGCCAACGCAATTACGATACTGACTACAGCATTAAAGCGCCTTACCTCGCGTTAGCTTCGAGTTTTGGTGACTTGTCCCTCGATGCCAGTGTGCGTTATGACAGTGGTGATGCGAGCGGTAACTACGCGGGTAGCGTGCAATCGCAGGTGGATATGAATCTCGATGGAATGATTTCCATCCCTGAGCAGAGCGTGTCTTCTATCGACAATGCGAACCCTCAGCCAGTGAATTACGATTGGAGCTATACGTCTTACTCATTAGGCGCTAACTATCAATTTGCCAGTGACTTAGCCGCCTTTGGCCGCTTAAGTCACGGTGGCCGCGCCAATGCCGACCGTCTGCTGTTTGGTAAAGTGCGTGCCGATGGTTCGGTGGCGAAGGAAGATGCGGTTGATATCGTTGACCAGTACGAGTTAGGTGTTAAGTACCGTTATGATGATTTGTCGGTGTTTGCGACGGCGTTCTACTCAGAAACCGAAGAGCAAAACTTTGAAGCCACCAGTCAACGTTTCTTCGACCGTAAGTACAAAGCGAAAGGTATCGAAATCGAGTCGGCCTATTTTATCGGTGACTTCGACTTTAGAGGCAACCTGACCTGGACCGATGCCGAGATTGCTAAAGATGCATTGACGCCAGAAGTGGTGGGTAATACTCCAAGAAGACAGGCTGAGTTTATTTACTCTTTGATGGGCAGTTACAACTTTGACCAAGGTTCGGTGGGCGTTAACTTAATCGGTACTACGGATGCTTATGCTCAAGATAATAACGACTTAAGTTTCGATGGCTACAACCAAGTGAATGCCTTTGCGACGTACAATCTGACCGAAGCTATGAGTGTGTCTTTAAACGTCAACAACTTGTTTGATGTCACGGGTATTACCGAGGCGGAAGAAGGCTCGATCCCTGATAACAATATCATCCGTGCCCGTACTATTAATGGCCGCACCACGAGTGCGACGCTGAAATACGAGTTCTAAGCGGCTCTTGTTACAGCAACTGTTTTTACAGAAAAAATGCTAAGCCAAAACAGCCCATGAAAGTGGGCTTTTTTGCCTGATACAGAATATAGAATACAAAGTTGGAGTGGAAATGACGGTATTACTCAGTTTCGGTGAGGTGTTAGTGGACTTGCTGCCAACCGATGCCACGGGCAAGCATCATCAGCCGATTGCGGGTGGCGCGCCTGCCAATGTGGCCGTAGGTTACGCGAAACTCGGCGGTAAGAGTTACTTTGCCGGCGGCATCAGCGCCGACCATTATGGCGTCATGTTAAAGCAAGCCTTAGCGGAGCAGGGTGTGGCGATCGATTATCTTGCCGAAGTGCCGGGCGCCGCTACCGCCACTGTGTTGGTCAATTTAGATGAACAGGGTGAGCGCACCTTTGAATTCAACCGCAATGGCACCGCCGATATGCGCTACAGCAATCAGCATTTTGACAATATTCCATGGCAGGGGATTAATATTTTTCACCTTTGCTCGAATACCTTTACCGAAACCGCCATCTTTAACACTAGCCTTTATGGCGCACGTTGTGCCAATGCGTTCGCGACTTTAGTGAGTTTCGATGTGAACCTGCGTTTATCCCTGTGGCAGGACACGTCTTTGCTGACCGAGCGGGTTGAGCAGTGTTTCCGTTACACCCAAGTGCTGAAAATGAGCCGTGAAGAAGCGGACTATTTAGCGTTAGCGCGGGATAAGAGTTTAGCTCTGACGCGGGAAAGGAGTTTCGAAGATTATCTGCAGTTCTGCCTTGCCCAAGGGGTTGAGGTGATTTTGGTCACCGATGGCGCTAATCCAGTGCAATGCATCACAGCGCAGCACAGGTTTAGCGTCCCAGTCCCAAACATCTCTGCCGTCGATACCACGGCTGCGGGGGACAGTTTTATCTCAGGTTTTCTGTTCGCCTTAGGTTTAGATCTGCAATACGATTTAGGCAATTTAACCTTGAAACAAAGGCTAGCCAGCAAAGAGTACTTAGAGGTGGCGGTAGTATTTGCCACTCGCTGCGGCGCCATTACCTGCGGGCAAAAGGGCGCGTTTCCCTCTTTACCTACGTTGGCGCAGGTGAGCTAAATTTTGCTTTAGGTCTGAGTCGATGTTTTTCCCTTCTCCTTGGCATAAATTACACATATATTTCACTATAATGTACTAAATTAATTTTTAATGGTGAAAATATCGCTATAGCAGCTAAAAAATGAAAATATGCTGCTATAGTGTAATTATTCATTGTTTACGCCATAAAAATTATGCGTTAGTGATAATAATTGCTACAGAATACCTGTGGTGAAACTTAACTATGTGAGGTGGTACTGATGTCTGATATTAAAAATATAGAAGGTGATACTCAGATTAATCAGATGCTTAACATGAGAAACCAGCTAGCTGTGCAGATGGCAGCGTTAGATAGTGAATTGCAAAGACTGCTTCTTAAACAAAAACGTGATGGATTTCAGCCGCTAACGCAACAGACGCTACAGGATATGGTGGCGGAACATATGGGGCAGCTGAAAGTGAAGGAGTTAACCTTATTTGCCGATATTGCGCCAGCCACCTACTACAAAATTATGAGCAAGCTTGAGTCGGTAAAAGTTGGCTCGCTAAAAGCGTTGCTCAATACTATTGGGCTCGATTTATTTATAGGGAAGAAAGCATCGGACGTTAGTGTACAAATTAGCGCTTCGAATGAGTCTAAGTCATGAGATCTAATCGAATTGGTTATGTCTACAGTAACAACCGGTTTGCCGGCGAACTGTTAGAGTACGACACGCCAGCGGGGTATGAATACAGCTTCACCTATGCGGCCTCGTACATTGCGTCAGGTCTGCCGCAGATTGGCTATAGGCTGCCAATCATCCATGAGCCATACCGCCGAAATCATCTACCGCCATTCTTTGCTAACCTGATGAGCGAAGGTTGGGTGAGGCGTCATCAAGCGAGAATCGCCAGATTAGATCAAGATGACAAGTTTGGCTTATTACTGGGAAATGGTGCCGAGCTTATTGGCCCCGTCAGTGTGCTGACTGAGTATCGAGGAGACGATATTTCGTCGGCGATAGAATTGAGCCCTGTTCCGATGAAAAGCCTTAAAGGTTACCAGATTGATTTTCCCCGTAGCGAGTTTAACGACGTGGCCATGGAATCCTTAGGTGGCGTGTCTATCTCTGGTGTTCAACCTAAAATGTTTCTGACCTATGCCAAAGGCAAAACTAAAACCCTGACCAACGCCGTTGGCATGGGGCCATACATAGTCAAACCTTCCCCCAACGACTTTCCAGAGTTGGCGGAGAACGAATTTATGATCATGCAGTTGTGTAAAGCTGTCGGTTTCAATGTCGCGGAACATTACTTAGTCCCCTTTAGTTGCGGGCAATTGGCCTATGTGACTGCACGGTTTGATCTGGACAGAGAGACTGGCAGAAGGCGTGAATTTATCGAAGATCTGGCATCTGCACTAAACGTTGCGCCGGGGAATAAGAGTAGCGATGCATTGTCCTATGAAAGGGCAATTAAAGAAGCGTATCAATTGAGTGGTGGCCATGTGCAATTACTCAAAGATGGCTTTCTGCAGGTCTTAATGGCTTATATCGTTGGCAACAATGATTTGCATTTGAAAAATATTTCCTTGAGCCGTGCCAGTGACAGTAACAGGGCCTCTGGGTACACACCTATCTATGACATGGTTTCTGTTGCTCCCTACAAGCAATACGATAATTCGGGTGAGTTAAGTATTTGGTTGCTTGAGTCTGAGGTGGAAAGAGGGTTCAGTACATCATCATATGAGCACTATGGTTACTATACAGGCCATGATTTTATTGCCTTTGCCGAAGCGATAGGGCTGGGTGAACGAGCAGGAAAAGTGTTGATGAATGACCTTGGCAAAAAAGTGGCAAAAGCTTGGGAAAAGGTTATTGCGAATGCCCCCGGTAGTGAGCTGCTTAAACAAATAATTAGTGAGAGGATAACGGCCAGATTAAGCACTCTGACCCGGCCTGTGCTTTGATAATAACTGGCGCTTGTTGGTTAAGTCGAAAATGTTCATTTTTTTGTGCTCACAGCATCTTCCCCATAGATACAAATGCTACGCATAGCGCGAGCCACGTCACGTTTTAGTCGCCCCCTTTTCCGAGCATTTATGCTATTTTAGCTGCGGCTTAAGGTCGAAGCTGTAGCGGCTGCTGCCATGTTTTATGTCGACATAATGCTATTTCGGCAGGGTTTTATTTCAACACCATTGGGGATTTCCTATGAGCAAAGCAAAAATCGGTATTGTGACGGTAAGCGATCGCGCCAGCGCGGGGATTTATGAAGATATCTCAGGCAAGGCAATTATCGACACGCTCAACGATTACCTCACCAGTGAGTGGGAGCCGATTTATCAAGTGATCCCCGATGAGCAGGATGTGATTGAAGCGACGCTGATCAAGATGGCCGACGAGCAGGATTGCTGTTTGATTGTTACCACAGGTGGCACAGGACCTGCGAAACGCGATGTCACCCCAGAAGCCACCGAAGCCGTCTGCGATCGTATGATGCCAGGCTTTGGCGAGTTGATGCGTGCTGAGTCATTAAAATTTGTACCGACGGCGATTTTATCCCGCCAAACCGCAGGTTTACGTGGCGATTCTTTGATCGTGAACTTGCCCGGCAAGCCAAAATCGATTCGCGAATGTTTAGATGCCGTGTTCCCCGCGATTCCTTACTGCATCGACTTAATGGAAGGCCCGTATTTAGAGTGCAATGAAGCTGTGATTAAACCATTCAGGCCTAAGGCAAAATAGTTTTTACCCTAGTTCACCCATTAAACCCAAGCCTAGCTTGGGTTTTTTATTCACCGAGTGATCTTGCCATTGGGTTTACCTGTTGTTATCAGCAGCGTAGACACGCCGGAGGCGATAAATAGCGCTGGGATGGCGACAAAATGGGCGAAGAAATCCGGGGCAATGGTAAAGTTTAGCCAGAGCAGGAGCGTCCAAGTGATGCTTAGAAGCCCAAAACCTATCAGTTGATTCAGTGCTAATCCTTTTAAATCTGTTCGCATCATATCGCTACCCATTCCTGTAAGAACCAATGAGCACAGTCTAAGAACTTGCAAACTGAGATTGAAGTGTCATTATTGACAATTTAATGGTGATTAGTGACATTTTGAGTCGATAGGCTAAGCTGTTATTGCAGTGCCCTTAACCTGCAAATTGGCAGCCGAACGATGCGAGCGATAAATAATAGGGTGAGAGCCATGAAAAAAATTACGATATTGGCCACCGATAATACGGTTGCTAGCGGGATTGTGGGGTTTCTCGATGTGTTTAGCTTCTGCAATACCTATTGGCGCAGGGTCAACCCGCAGGCGACGGAGGATCTGTTTGAATGCCGAGTGATATCGAGTCATGGTGGCGATATCATTACAAATCAAGGCATTAAGGTGCCCGCATCCGGGCTTAGTCGGGCTGAGGATATTTTACATGCGGATGCGGTGATCCTCGCCTCTGCCTTAGTCACCAATAAGGCCGAGTTTCAAAATTATCTTAATGATTTTGAGCCCTTATTTGCGCCGCTACATTTGTATGCCGCAACGGGAAAACCTGTGATGGCCTATTGCTCGGGCACTTTGATCTTGGCGGCGTCGGGTTTGCTCGATGGGCGCGAGGCCACCACGGTTTGGTGGCTGAATGAAATGTTTCAGCGCCACTTTGCCAAGGTACACCTGCGCATGGATAAGCTGGTGGTCTCCGACGGTTCGATTCACACGGCTGGGGCGACTACCTCCAATATGAGCCTCGCCTTGCATTTAGTGCACATTCTAGCGGGGGAGAAATTGGCGACTCAGATGGCAAAGATCCTGCTGATCGATCCAAATCGGCAATCACAACAACCCTTTATGACTATGGACTTGATGGCACTAAGCCACAGGGATGAAGTGATCTGGAACGTGCAGCAGTGGATGCAACATCATCTTACCGAGCCGCTATTGCTTGAAGACATAGCGGCAAGATTTGCATTGGGCAAACGCACCTTGATCCGGCGCTTCAAGAAGGCGCTAAACGAAACCCCCGCCAGCTATGTGCAACGCCTTCGCGTCGATGAGGCAAAGCGCTTACTCGAGACCACGAGTTTAGCCCTAGAGGAGATCGTGACTCGTGTGGGTTACGAGGATACTAGCTCGTTCCGTAAGCTGTTTATGCAGCTGACGAGTCTGTCGCCTAAGGCCTATAGGCAAAGGTTTAATACCCAACAATATGAGTTCGATATTGAAGCCTGTTGTGAGCCTTAAGCCAAGTTAGTCCTTACCTTAAGGCTTCAATTTGCTGCGCTAACTGGCTATTGGTTTCTGTGATATCGGCTTCAGTCACTATTTTTTCCAGCACTTGCACTCGCTCAATTAAGGCTTGGTTTTGTAGGCTGAGTTGAGTCACTTTATCCTCGAGTTGCCCATTGTCCGTGGCACCTAATCCGAGTTGGCGTGCCTTGAGATAATGTTTAAACATCTCAGTGGCACTCACACCTATGATGAAGGTGACCATAATGATCATAATGATATATTCGTTTTCCATCATACACTCCCGTCGCTATTGAGGTTGTTAACTTGGGGCGAGAGGCTTATCGCCCCAAGTTTGTCGATTCAAGTTCATTGGTCCAAGTTGATCAATCGCAGCACCCTATAAACCGAAGATCACTTTTTCGCTCTTGAGTGACCTTTCCATGCCAAAGGCGAGTAAGACCGCAATGGCCAGCGTGCCTAAGGTCGAAACCAGTAACTGCAACATGGGCAAATCTTTACCTTTGATAAAGTCCATTAATGCCTGCTGCTGACCCGAAACGGGCAACCATTGCAGCATATCTGGGGCTATGTTGTAGCTGGCCGCCATCGACAGGGCCAAGGGCACAAATAACACTATGGTCAGGTAGGATTGGGCTTCCTTAAAGGTTTTCGCCATAAAAGACACAAACAATTGCAGGCAAGCGGCCATTAAAGCGACGGGGATGCCGACGATTAACATCAAGGCGATAAATTCGCTGGTGATATTGACGCTAAAGCCCAGCTCTTGCCAAGGTACAAAGGTGTAGGCGATTTTCGATACCAGCAAGATCAACACTAATCCTAGGAGGGCAAATAGGCTCACGGCGATAATTTTCGACAGCACTAATTGGCGAGTGGTCAGTGGGTGGCTCAGCAATAGGGCTAAGGAGTTACGCTCACGCTCGCCGGCGCTGGTATCTATGGCAAGGTTCATACCCGAGATAAATACCGAGTAAATCATAGTGAAAATCGCGATACCTAAGATCATCCCGCCCTTAGAGTCAGTGGTCGCTTGGTCGTGAATATTGACCTTTAGCGGCTGCATCACGCGGGGATCGATACCGCGGGCAATTAAGCGTAGGCTGCCCATTTCGGCGCTATAGGCTTGCAACTGTTTCTCTAAGCGACGAATTGAGTTTTGCAGTTTTTCATCGGAGTTATCCGCAACGATAGTGATCTCGGCGCCTTTGCCTTGGTTCATCTGCTCGGCATAGTCGGTGCTGATGATAAGCTCTATGGCTTTAAGATCAGTGTCCTTCGCTTCGCCACTGCTAATGCCTTTATTCGATAAAAAGCGGACGAGATCCGGCGCTTTATCGGGATGGGTGATAGTGATTTTCAAATCATCTGGGCTAGTTAGCTGGCCAATTAACACCATAAACAGGCCGCACATGATCAGCGGCGTGCCAATGGCGTAGTAGAGCCCTGCCATTACCGAGCGCTTATCGCGGGCGGCATCGATGAGTTCCTTGCGGATCATAGCGATTATTTTATTCATACTGTTATTCCTTTAACTGTGTTCTTAAACTTCACGCCTTTACATATCAATCTGTTAATCGTTAAAGCCCGTAGGCGTAATTTTTGCGAAGTCATCATGCTGCTATCCCTTCATCCGTGCCGATCAGTTGAATAAAGGCATCTTCGAGTGAGGCTTTGCCAGTTTGGGCGCAGAGTTCTGCTGGGCTACCAATGGCAACAACGCTACCCTGTGCCATGACGATCACTTGGTCACACAGTGCGGCGACTTCCTGCATCACATGGCTGGAGAACAGTACGCAATGTCCTTGATTTTTAAGGTCGATGAGAATGTCACGCAGCAGGCGAGTGCTCATCACATCCAGCCCGCGGGTAGGCTCGTCGAGGATAATATTGCTCGGGCTGTGGACAATCGCCTGTGCGAGGGCGGTTTTCATTCTTTGACCCTGGGAGAAGCCTTTGCAGCGGCGGTCGCTAATGTCTTCGAGGCGCAATTTAGCGATCACTTGGCTGGTGGCTTCCTTTGCGTCGCGGGATGATAAGCCGCTTAACTCGGCAAAATAGCGAATGTATTCCCGCGGTGTTAGGCGCTCATACAGACCGAAAGGATCGGGGAATAGCCCGAGTTGCTGCTTAGCGCCGATAGGGTCGATGGCAACATCTATACCTTCGATTTCAGCCTTACCCGAATCGGGTTTCAGCAAGCCAAAAATCGTGCGTAAACAGGTGGTTTTACCCGCGCCGTTAGGGCCGAGCAAGCCAGTGATTTGGCCGTTTTGTGCGCTAAAACTTAAATCCTTGAGCGCCTGCACTTCACCTATGCGTTTGGAAAGATTGGATACTTTGATCATGGCTTACTCCTTGGCCCCAGTGCTGGCGTTATTCTCTGTTGTTGTCGTTTTTATGCTGGTCGCATCGAGCGGCTCTACCGAGCTAGCATTTAAATAGAAGCTGCGGCGCACATCTTTCTTTAAGCACTCGCCGTCGAGATCTTTGACTGAGCCCGAACGGACAAGATCGGCGATAAGATTATTCGCGCAGGATTGATAGGCCACGCCGTGGGTCGCATAGGGGGCGATAAAGTGTTTGGCATTGGTGAGTTTTTCCATCGCTAACTCACCCCAGCTTGGCGGTGTGGCTGGGTCGATTTCACCGGATAAGAGTAAGGTCGGAATATCGCTGCTAATGGGCTCGCTAAAACTGGCATCCACCGCGGGGACTTTCCAAGCTGTACAAGTCGCCTCTAAGCCTTCGAGCATAGTTCTGCCCATAAAGGAGTTTTTAGCCTGCTCGCGCATCGCGGGGGTGATACGGTGCATATCTTCACCACAGACCACCGAGGCGTGCATGCCCATTGCCATGCCAGCGTTATCGATAGTGAGGGCATATAGCCCCAGAAGCGGTTGGAAGTTATTTTTAGCCGCTTGATGAATAGCATGGGGCACAAGGGCGCGCACATTGGTTTGATACAGCGCCATGCGGATAGAACCGTAGAATTTACCCCGCGTCATAGTCAAGAGGGTCTTTTCGCCAGTCACAGGGTCGGAAACCTTGTCCGTTATTGGCGCGTTGGCTAGGGTGGCAGCCACTTGTTCAAACTCGGCCTTAAGCTCTGGGAACTGGGCATGGCAAGCCGCGTTTTCTTGGCAATCCTTAAATAATAACTCGAAGCCACGGTCAATCGCCGAGCCAATTTCTAACACGCTTTGTTGCATTGGCACTATGCCGTCTAAGGTCACTGTGGCTAAGTGTTCTGGGTAGAGGCGCATATAAAGCTGGGCCATGCGGGTGCCGTAGGAGATGCCGTACACATGCAGTTTTTTGTAGCCTAAGTGTGCCCGTACGGCTTCGAAATCTGTGATTGCATTGAGGCTGCCGTATTGGCTGACGTCGGCATCTATGCTTGCGAGGCATTTTTGTGCTTCGGCTAAGCTATCGATATTCTCGTCATCGAAGGACAGGGCAGATTGCGCCTCTTGATCGCATTGCAATAGATTCGAACGGCCTGTGCCCCTTTGGTCGATAAGCAGGATATCCCTTTGCTGACGCACTTTACTTAACATAGTGTTGAAGCTTGCGGCATTGTCTATGGCCGATTGTCCTGGGCCGCCGGCAATGGCGAGTAAGGCTTCTTCATGGTTGGCATTTTTCACCGCGGGCAGAACGACGTAATGCACTTGGATCTGTTTGCCATCGGGTTTGTTGGGGTTTTCAGGCACAGTCACAAAACCGCAGTTTAGGCGATCCGATACGCCTTCCACATAGCAAGTGTCGGTCTTGTTTGCGGTGTTTATCTGTTGGCTTTTTACATCACTCGCCCAAGTTGTTGTACTTACCATAGCTAGCATGAGTGCGCTTATGCTTAACATGCGTGTACGTAAGATACGAGTGTGCCATGTAGCAACTGTGGCATTAGTTGCGCCATGCCGTGGCCAAGTCAGCCTTGGGCGTTGAACGGCGTTGCTGAACTTCCTGTGTATCATGCTATCTCTCATGCGCGCTTTCCTTTTTGCATTTCAGGGCGAATGTGTTAATTTAAATACCAGTGTATCGGTGTATCAATGTATTAATACAGTGTGTAAAGGCTAATGTTAGAACTTTTAAATGTCAACCCCAGTAGTGGTGAACCCATTTATAAACAATTACACGAGCAAGTCGTGCGCTTAATTGTGGGTGGCCAACTGCAGGTGGAAGATGTGTTGCCCTCTGTACGCCAGATTGCCGAGCATCTTGCGGTCAATCCCATGACTGTCTCCCGCGCGATTCAGCAGCTTGTCGACCAAGGTTGGCTCGAACGCCGCCGTGGTCAAGCGACTCGGGTTGCACCGCGAACCGAGGCGATGACCTCGGGCGTGAGCCTACTCGAACCCCAGCTCGATGCGTTGTTGTCACAGGCTAAACAGTTAGGCGTTAGTCAAGTTGAGTTGCTGAAATTGATCAACGACCGCTGGCAAGATTAGCGAGCAACGTTAAGTAACATATCGATAAATAGCATAAAAAGGATGACATTCGATGGACCAAGCCCATAACCCAATACTTGAATTTAACCGAGTCAGTAAAGTCTTTCGCGGCAAAGGAGCGGGTGAAAAATGGGCGCTTAAGGATTTATCGTTAACTCTGACGGCGGGCATGGTTGTCGGGCTGCTAGGACAAAATGGAGCCGGTAAGTCGACCCTGATGCGCTGCGCCTTGGGCATTTTGGCACCGGATGCTGGCAGTATTACTACCTTAGGCGAAACACCCGAAAATCTAACGTCACAACTGAAGGAACGAATTGGCTATGTTCCACAGCAACCCTTTGGTTATGAAGGTTTTACCATTGAACGCGCCCTCGATTTACACCGCAGTTTTTACCCCGATTGGGACAGGCAATTAGAGCTGGATTGGCTAGTAAGGTTTGAGTTAGAGGCGACCCAACAGGTGCAAAGATTATCTGTGGGTCAAAGGCAATCCTTAGCCTTGATTATGGCGATGGCCTATCGGCCAGCGCTATTGATCCTCGATGAGCCCGTCGCCAGCCTCGACCCGATTGTGCGGCGCAAATTTATGGTCGATTTATTCGATCTCGCCCTAGAATCTGGCTCTGCTGTGCTGTTTTCATCCCATATCACCTCAGATCTCGAGCGGGTTGCCAGCCATGTGGCGCTGATTAAACAGGGCGAGTTAGTGCTGTTTAAGGAAATCGATGCCCTGCGGGAAGAAGTACGCTTACTCACGCTCGCCCCCGAAACGGTATTGCCCGAGTCGATCACTGTGCTGAGCCGTGTGGGTGATTCAGTGCTGGCTGATTTGGCTGAACACGGCGCGCCAATCGCGGGCGTGTTAAAGAATGAAGCCTTAAACCTTGAACAGCTGTTTATGGAGCTACACAGATGAGTGCGCCTGAGCTTAACCTTGTGCCCGCCGCGACAACAAAAAGGGCGCAACAGAGGTTAAACCCTTTTAGGGGCATGCTGCGCCTTTGGTGTTTTGATATCGGCAGTGTGAGCTTTTTAGGTGTGGGGTTACTGGGAGTGATCTTAGCTTGTCTTGCCGCGGTCAATGGTAAAAACGACAGTGCTGAATTGTTGTTTTCTATGGGAATAGTCTCAAGCTCGGCGGCGGTGGCCTGGCAACTTATACGTTTGATGGCGAGCGAATGTTCCCAGTTAATTCCCCATTATCGTCGCCATATTTACATTCAAAGTATCACTGTTTTAGCCAGCGTGTTTGCCATAGGCGTGTTGTGCTGTTTGGTGTTGGGGTTAACCTCGAGCCTAGCCAGTTTAGTCTTGGCTTTGGTGATGAGTTTTGCCTTTATTTGGCTTTGTTTACTCAGCACTCAGTGGTTTTACGCGTCGTTTTTACTGTTTGTGTTAGTGCCATTTATCTCCTTGATGACGGTCCATATTCCCCTGTGGTTAAGCGTGATTGCGCTGGTGGTGTTAGGCGGGTTGATAATTCGTGTCTGCCGCGCTTTACCTTGGCGAGCTGAGGCGAGAACGGTTTATCTCAACGGCCTCGAAATGGGCTGGTTTTGGCTGCCCAATCTGCAATCTATGCGTATCTTGAGTCGCTTCGAGCGTTATCTGCATCCAACCAATTTTTTTATCGGCCCTATGCTGACAGCTTTACTGTTGCTCTTACCCGTAGCCTGTTTAACGCTTGGGGTGTTATCGCATCAATTCCATTGGAATATCCCAGTGTTACTTTTGTTGGCACAGTTCAGCGTGATCATGTGTTCTATGGTGCATTGGAGCCGGGTGCAGCGTTCACGCTCGACCGAAACCCTATTATTGATGCCTGGGTTTGATGGTCGAACAGGACTCATTGCGGCATTTTGCCGTGGGCAGCAACGACTGCTGAATGTGGTGGTCGGCATTATGTTGGCTTGTACTCTGCTGCTGGGTTGGCTCGATGGGGAGCTGAATATGCAGTTAGTGGGTCATCTGGTGCTCAGCACTTACTGGGCCTGCGCCCTGATATTAGGTTTTGGCTGTATGTGCCGCCGAGTTTGGCATGTCACTCTTACTATGATGATAGTCGCGGCGCATTCCCTGTGGGTGTCTATTAGCCTTGCATCTTTACGGGATGGCGGTAATTTAGATGATTGGTTTATTTGGGATTTTGTATTAATGCTGCTGGGGAATCTAGTACTGATTTGGGGCAAGAAAATCCTCTGGAAAGGTGATGTTATTCACGGTTGAAACGGACTTTTCCGCGTGATTTGGGCGACATTTGCATAACATTAGAGCAAAAACTCTTAGTTTTTATTTAGTCATCGGGTAGAATGCTGCAAAAGCGGTACACTTGTAAGCTAAAAGGTGAGTCACTTATGTCTCTCGAACAATATCATGTAATTCGACTCTTACAGCAGCAGAGTCAGTCCCTAAAGGATGCAATAGCGCTGGAAGGTTTTGAAATGGCTGCACCTTGGCATAGGGTCAGCTGGCAAGCATTCGATCAGATCAGCAGCAAGATTGCACAGCTGTTGATTGAGTTTGGCGTACAAGTGCAAGACCGTTGCGTCATCCTAGCGCAAAATTGCCCCCAGTGGACTTGTGCCGATGTCGGCACGCTCAAAAGTCGCGCCATTGTGGTGCCGATTTATCCCACTAGCACCCTCGAGCAGGCGAGCTTTATCGTGAATGATGCGGCGGCGAAGGTGATTTTTGTCGACGACTCTAAGCAATACGCTATGGCCTGCGAGCTGCAAAAGTTGTGTCCTAGCCTAGAGCAGATCATTGTATTCGATGCGAGTGTGACTCTGGCTGCCGATAATGCCGAGCGTCATTGGCATTTAGATGCATTGTTAGCGGGCGCAGCGAAAGAGATTCAGCAAGAAGCCGAGTTTAATCAGCGTTTACAAGCAGCCAATCTCGATGATTTACTGACCTTAATTTATACCTCAGGCACCACGGGCGACCCTAAGGGTGTGATGCTGGATTACCGCAATATGGCGTCAACCGTGCGTCAACATGATCAAAAACTGGCCTTCAGCACGGGCGATGTGTCCTTGGCTTTTTTACCCCTGAGCCATGTGTTTGAGCGGGGTTGGAGTTTCTATGTGCTGTGCCGTGGTGGACATAACGTCTATCTGCAAAACACCCAAAGAGTGAAAGAGGCTATCAGTGCCGTGCGTCCACATACCTTGTGTGTGGTGCCGCGTTTCCTCGAAAAAGTGTATAGCGCTGTGCAAGACAAAGTGGCTAAGTCCAGTGACGGTCGTAAAAAGCTGTTTGCTTGGGCGATGCGTGTGGGTGAACGTCAGTTCGAGGTCGGTCAGGGCCGTGCTAAGGGCAGTTTATGGTTATCGTTGCAATGGCAACTTGCCAATAAACTTGTCTACAGCAAGCTGCAAGCTGTGCTCGGTGGCCGTTTGAAGTTTATGCCCTGCGGTGGTGCGGCGTTAGACGTTAATGTGGGCGCCTTCTTCCACGGGATTGGTATTCCGGTACTTTGCGGTTATGGCATGACGGAAACCAACGCGACAGTGACCTGCAATACCTTAGATAATCGGGTGCCGGGCTCGAATGGTCAGCCGTTATTGGAAACCGAAATCAAGCTTGGTAAAGATGATGAGATCTTAGTCCGTGGCGCGACTGTGATGCGTGGTTATTACAATCGCCCAGAAGACACCGCCGCTGCTTTTGAGGACGGTTGGTTAAAAACCGGCGATGCGGGGCGGATTGACGCTAATGGTAATTTATTTATCACTGACCGCATTAAAGAACTGATGAAAACCTCCAACGGTAAATATATCGCGCCGCAAAGGGTCGAAGGCACTGTGGGCCGTTGTCCTTTTATCGAGCAAGTGGCGATTATTGCCGATGCCCGCAACTATGTGACCGCTTTGATCGTACCCGCGTTTGAGTCACTGGAGGCGTGGGCGAAGGAGAAAGGCCTTAAATACGAGTCACCTTTAGAACTGCTGCGCCATAGCCATGTGGTGGAACATTTTGAGCAACGTTTAAAGCAGTTACAGCACGAGTTGGCGGGGTTTGAGCAAATTAAAAAGTTCACCCTACTGCCTGAAGCCTTCTCAATGGAAGCGGGATTAATCACCCCAACGCTAAAACTGCGCCGTAAGATGATTTACCATAAATACGCCCATGAAATTAATGCTATGTACAATAATTAATTGTTAAATTTTTGATCTTAAAAGGCCGCCATCGCGGCCTTTTTTGTCTCTACTACTTCCTGAAGTGCTTGTCTTGGCTTAAAATTTGCGCGCTTGCTGGTGCGCACGAGGCGCAAGGTGTCGGTATAAAGGATAGTTAAATGGAACTTTCGATTCGTAATTTATGCGCTGCTGTGAAGTTGGCGTTGTTGTCTTCTTTTGTCGTCATGCCTGCGGCCATCGCGGCAGATTACGACAAAATCGTCCACGGTCCCGTGGATTTGCCTAATGGCCAATGGCTGGATTTCTACCAAAAAGATCATCAAGTATGGAGCGAAATGCTCTATGGCGATGCACCCGGTGTGCGTATCGATGATTATGGTCCTGCAGAAATCGTGGCGGTTTTTTATCTCGACTTTGATAAAGGCGGCACCAAAGAAGTGATCGTCATGCTCAAGGATGCCGATGGTCAGCATCTGCGTGGCTATGGTTTTGAGGGGGAGGAGCTCACAAAACTCCCCCGTCTACAGGCTGTGCTCGATGAAGTGGCGCCAACTTTAACCTCGTTTACCGTGGGTGGGGTTCGTAAAGTGTTGAGCCAAATTCCACCGCAACAATATCGTATGACCTATGATGTTGATGCGATTGAAGATCCCGCCATTAAAGCGATTGTCGATGGCTCAACCAAGCTCAAGCCGACCTTAGTGGGTTATCGTAATTCCGAAGGTTCACCCGTCGATGTGAAGACCGCAGTCGAATATAAATTGCGTTATCCACTCACCCGTAAAGATAAAGATGCCCAAGGCAATGAGCGCCAATATAGCCTAGTGACCACCTTCGACCGCAGTGGCTACAGCGAAGAAGATGGTAGTTTTGTATTGGTGAGCGTGGCCTTTGAGGCCGATGATTTTGATTGGCTTAAAAGCGGTGGTGCCGCGATCCCTAAAACAGGTCCATCCTACGATTTTATGAGCATGGGCATGGGTAGCACTTGGGCAGGGCTTGCCAGTGAAAGTCATTATGCCCAAGGTGTGCTCGATGGCCCCTATGCCGCCTACGATGGCCGCAATGGTAGCGTGATATACTCTGGTCAATACAAACAAGGCAAAAAAGTCGGTAAGTGGATGGAGAGTGAGAACCAAGCCATGTATTGGGAAGGCGAGTATCTTGACGGTAAAAAGCAAGGTAAATGGATCGCACAGTCAGTGTTCGATGAGGCCGATAACTTTGGTTTTGCCCACTACAATCAGGATGTGCTCGACGGCCCAACTGAAATCTATACGCTAGATTACGATTCCAGCACCGAAGGTGCGAAGAAGCTGTCTGAAAAAGGCATTTATCGCAATGGCGTGAAAGATGGCGAGTGGCTTGAATCTGATGGCAGCAAAGGCCAATACCAAAAGGGCGTTAAACAAGGCCCTTGGACGGAAAAGGTCACCCAGGGGGATTATCGCTTTCAAACTGGTGAAGGCAACTACCTCGATGGAAAACGCTCAGGCCCTTGGGTATATATCCGAACGCCAGATGCCAACGATGCTTTTACCACTAAGCAATCAGTGACTTACCTCTACAAGACCGAAGTCAACTATGAGAACGGCCTACGCCAAGGTGAGGCTAAGTTATTCAATAAAGATAATTTTATGTTCTCCCTTAAACATTACGATAAGGGCCGGCTCCATGGCGAAAGTTTATGGTATTCGGGCCCAAATGCCGTCAGCAATGTAGCTAACTATCGTCAAGGCGAGTTAGATGGTCCACAAATGTGGCTCGAGCCAAATGGTGATCTCAATGAGTTGAGTCAGTATAAGTTCAATGACGCCGTAAAACTTAAACCCTCGCAGGATGAATGCATGATGCGAAAAGAGCCCTACGCCGGCGATTGTGAGGGCGTGTTAAACACAAACAATGCCGAGACTAGCTCGATTAAAGATGGTGAGCAGCGAGTGTATCGCGGCGGCCGACTATCCGAATTAAGCTATTACACTAATGGGTCAGTCGATAAAGAATATCGATTTGATTCCAACGGTCGCTTAACGTCCTTCCAAGCCTATAAAGCGGGTAAGGAATACGGCCCAAGTATCAGTTATTCCACCGATGGTGGTTACTCCCTCGCTCGATATGGTCACCAAGTGAATAACCGTCTCTCTGGCTCCCATTACACTTTCTATCCTAACGGCCAGTTAAAGAGTTTGTGGAACTATTGTCAGCAAGAAGGTGAAACTTGGAACGGTGAACCCTATTTCTGGGATAACGCCATTGCGCGCTGCGGCATACAGCGGGAGTATTTTGATAATGGCGCCGTGAGTTGTATCGAGGATCTCGACAGCAATTATGCGGTGGATAAAGTGTGTTACGACCGCAATGGTAAGTTAGCCAGCGAAATGCTGCGAATCGATGAGCAACATGTAGTCCATAAACGCTATATCAACGGAGTGATCTATCAGGAAGAACCCGGGTTCTCGGATTTTTCCCATGTGACTAAGGGGCGCAAAATCTATCACTTAGAAAACCCTAAAAGCCATGGGGTTTTTAAGTCCTACGACAGCAGTGGCAAGCTCAAATACGAAACAATTTACGATATGGGTAAGGCGGGCTGTATGAAAAAGTACGACGCCAATGGCAAGCAAACCCCAGAGACCGCGAGCTGCCAGTTCTAGATTTTAGATTCTAGATTCTAGATTCTAGGTGCTAGGTGCTAGCCTAGTTCATCAGTTTTGGGCTGGTGGTAAGATCCTGTTAGTCTTGTCACAAAGGATGGGCCTGCTTAATGGTGGCGCTCATCCACTATTACTCATCCATTATTCATCGTAATGATAAAAGGGAAGCGCGTATGTCTGCCACCGAATACAGCCTAGAAATTCAGCCAAGATTTACCGAAATAGATGGTCTAGGACACATTAACAACACAGTGATCCCCGTATGGTGCGAGACGGCTCGCGCGCCGATTTTCGAGATTTTCAATCCAGAACTGGATTTACACCAATGGAATCTTATCGTTGCGGGTTTTACCGTGGCATTTATCGCCCCAACTTACTACGGCAAGAATGTGACGATAAAAACCTACGTGAGTCGCATAGGCAATAGTAGCTTCGAGCTGACCCAAAGCTGTTGGCAAGCGGGCAATAAGACCGCAGAAGTGAAAACCACACTCGTGCATTACGACTACAGCTGCGAAAAAAGCCGCCCTATCCCCGAAGATATCCGCGAAATACTCGCTAATTTAAGTGGTGAAAGCGCTTAATCTGCCCACTCTAAGCCAGCGCAATTGCAATTGCGCTGCTAAAGCGTTAATTTGTCGACCCGCTAACTGTGATGCAGATCACCTAATCTGTATCGTTTTATTTTTATCGGCTCGGATTAACCATGAGATTCTATTTTACCCGCATGCGCTCGAAGGATATTTGTCCGCCAAGACAACCACTTAAAAAGATAGTGTGGTCGTGGATTGGCGCTTTCTGTGGCATCTATTTAGTTGCCAGCCTAGCGACTTATATGAATGCCAATTTTATGGGGACCATGTTTGTCATCGGCTCTTTTGGTGCTTCGGCTGTACTGGTGTACGGTGCACCGCTGGCTGAGTTTTCTCAACCCAGAAACTTGATTGGTGGCAGTGTGTTATCGGCTTTAATTGGGGTCGCCGTTTACCAAATATTTGCCGATTATATGGTACTTGCCTGTGCCTTAGCCGTATCTCTATCTATTGCATTAATGTACCTGACTCGCACCCTTCATCCCCCCGGTGGTGCAACGGCATTGATCGCCGTGATTGGTGGTGAAAATGTGCATCAACTCGGCTTCCTCTACGCCCTAATGCCAGTATTTTTAGGTTCAGTCTTGCTTCTGCTGGTCGCGCTGGTAGTTAATAATCTTTCCACCGATCCCAAGCGTCACTACCCTGTTTATTGGATTTAGCTTTTCAGAAACTTCTGCACATACCAGCAGCTGGCTTGGATTTCAAAGTTTTGGGCTTTTGCCCATTTGAGGCCATGGCGAACTAAGCGTTCGGCAAGGCCTTTACCGCGCAGTTCGTCGGGGACAAAGGTGCGGTTAAAATCGATGTGCTTGCCATCGAGTCGATATTCAAGCACAGCCTCATAGGCATCGATAGGGATAATAAAGCGTTGCTTATCCTGTTGATGTTCAATGGCTATCTCACTATTTTTTTGATCTGACATACATGCTTCCCTCAAGTGGCCTAAAGTGTGCTGGCCATTTTTCCATGGACTCGGATAGCTTAAAGCTTAAGCGACTTCGTGCTGTTTGAGAATCGCCAGTAGCGCTTCTGGCAGTTCGGCTTTCTTACCCGTTTTAAAATTAAACATTACCGCGACCGAAGTGCCTAGGGTTGTTACTGCCTGTTGCTGTTTACTAAAGGCTTGATAATGCATGGTAAATCTATCGCTGTGAATATCGCTGATGCTGACACTGACCAATAAAGTATCGGGGAAGGTCACTGGGCGTTTATAGCGGGCTTGATTCTCGCTGATCACTGGACCGATACCTGACTTGTATAGGGCATCTAGCGGGAAGAGGCGGTTAAAGAAGTCGATACGCGCCGTTTCAAAATAACGGAAATAGACGACATTATTCACATGCTGCAGGGCATCCATTTCGCCCCAGGCGACGGGGATTTCTGTGACTATGGGATGCTGTGCGAGAAATTTTTCCATTGTACTTTCCGATGTATTTTGCATTGAATTGCCCATATAAAAATCCGAGTTGAAACGATCGTTTAAGATGGCCAGACTAGCAGCATAAAGAATGAGCGACAAGTCTAGGATGCTTGTCAGTGGCGCTTTCATCGCCAAACTTATTTCATTGATTAAATTGCTTGTCTTTTTTATCAATGAACGGCTAACTTAGTGTTAGCGTTTATTAAGGGATTATAAAATAATAATGAATTTAGATGGTTACATTGAGTCTGCTCGTCAGCATCTGCGACACATTTCCCTGCCTTCTGTGGGGCATATTAACTCAGGAACGGGTAAGTTATGGCGCCATTTTAGCCAAGGGCTCGCTAAGTTATCCTTTGCGCAAAAGTTGTATCTTATCGCCTTGATACTCGCCTTCAGCTCCAATGGAATGGGCATAGTTGCCTCGGTTGCCGTGATCGCTATGGCCATCGAGTTCTGGCCTGTGTTCGAGCGGGTCTGGCACAGCCTCGCGGGCAAAGCTGTGTTACTGCTGTTTTATGCCATTATTGCCAACTTTGCCTTAGGATGGTCCGGCGCCATAGTGAACGAAGTGGTTGGCGTCTCGGCGAGTCATCTGAGTTACACCCATAACTTGGCGATTTTACTCTATATGCCCGCTTGGTTTTTGATGGTGAGTGCCATTGTACTGCTGGCATTGCAGCTGATTATTCCCATTTATTTAGTGTTGATTTTTTTACTTAAACCTTTAGGTGTCAAATCGTTACGGCTTACCTCGCATACCTCATTTCGTAAAACGACCTTTGTGACCCGTATCGTGCTAGCGTCTGTGGTGCTGTACCACTTGAGTCTGCTGATCGATTTAGAGGGCAGTATTGAAACATCGTTTACCGAGTTAATCACGGCAAGCCAACAAACCTCTGAACAGCGTGCCATTGAACCAGTATTAGGACTGACACCGGATGCAACAGGGGAGACTAAGGCTCCAGCCCTGGATTTGGTCCTGATTAAGCCACCCCTTGAAAATGACCAAGGTGCTAATGCACGGGAGCTAAGCAGCGAAGAACGCGAGGAGGAAGAACGCAAGCAAACCTATGCATCGGTGCGGGCTCAATATCAGCACTTAGTGCGACAATTGCTAGCGAGTTTTGCCTTTACCTTCGAGGCCAATGGTCGTTCACGGTGTGAGAAACCCGCCGAGTCTAATGTGATTGAATTGAATGATTACGAGATATTACAGATCACGCCGGATAAACAAGCGCATTACGGTTATCGCTTCGAAGTGAAAAAGTGTATTTCGGCGGCGTTTCCGTTAGCGGTGAAGAGTAGTTAAACCGCGGAATAAAAAAGCGACCTTCTGGTCGCTTTCGTTTTATCGGCTAAGTCAGTTAGCGGAGGCGTTATTCGATCACTAGCTCATCGAAGCTGCTGATTTTGCGAAACTCACCCGTGCGCTGTTTGCTGTCGCGTACCATTTGATAGGTCATCATGCCTGCGGCTTCGGCGGCTTTTAATTCTTCAATCACATCAGACACAAACAGCACTTGCTTAGGGCTTAAGCTGATAGTGTTGAGGATATTCGCATAGGCCTGTTTATCTAATTTGTTGCCTGTACGGGTATCAAAATGACCGTTGAACATCTCGGTTAAATCGCCGCCATCGCTGTGGCTAAATAACAGTTTTTGCGCATCGACAGAGCCCGATGAAAAGCTATAAATACGCAGTTTTTGCGCACTAAAGCGTTTCACCGCTTCGATAAAATCGGGGAAGATATGGCCCTTAAATTCGCCTTGGGCGTAGCCTTGCTTCCAAATCAAACCCTGTAGGGTCTTGAGCGGGGTCGCCTTACGGTCTTCGCTAACCCACTGCTGCAAAATTTCAGTCACACGCGCTAGGTCCGCATCGGGTTCTAGGGCGATATCTTTAGTGTCACAGATACAGTTTTCAACCAATACATTGTGTTGGTTCTGTTCTAAAAAGTCTGGCAAGGCTTTGACAGAATAGGGGAATAGTACATCTTGGATAAAGTTTAGGTCTGTCGTGGTGCCCGCTGTGTCTACGACTATGGCTCTGATACCCATAATGTTTTGATACTCCACAATATGTTGGCTTAAAAATGCAACCCCGATCCTAAGCGTTATTGGCACAATTGGCTAGTGTATTTCGCGAGTCTTACCTGAGGTATCACAGCCTAAATGGGATTACTTAGGATTTGCGAACTGCTTGGGGGAAGGGTTAGGTCGTGGTATCGAATTTACTTTCAATAATAGGGGTGTTAACTTTGGTATATGCCCATCTAGTTGATTTTCAAGGAATGAAATTTATGCGTACGCTATTGATACTGCTGGTGACTTACGGCTTTGCATTCGTTAATGTCCACGCACATGCTGATGATACCCTCCCCGCTCAGCCACAGGTTTTAAAGGTCAGTTCGAGTCTGTTAACTGAACCCGCTGACTTTAAGGTGACACTACCGGCGAGTTACCAATCGAAAGCTGATAAACGCTACGTGGTATTGGTGGATTTACATCCTCGTAGCCATGGCTATCTCGCTGGAATGGAAGATTGGATGAGTCATAACGGCGGCTGGCCTTGGCTAGAAACCATTATTGTGACGGCGCCAAATGGTCATGCAGGCTTAGGTGAGTTAAAAAGCTTAGCCATTAAGCAGCAAGAAAATCAGCAGTTTTTAGATTTTATGGAGCGAGATCTACTGCCCGCCATCGATAAACAATATCGCACAAATGGTTTTCGGATCCTCAATGGCTTCACTGGCAATGCCACTTTTAGCCTCTACACGCTTTTGAATCGCCCAAGCCTATTTAATGCCTATATCGCCGCAAGTCCAGTACTGGATGATAATTACGCCTTTGTGATGGCTGATGCTGCTAAGAAACTCGCAGGTATGAAAGGCAAGCCAAGATTCCTTTTTATGAGCACTAGCGACAGTGATTTCGAACAAAATCAATTAGCTGACTTTGCCAAGCTTGAAGCCATTATCAAGGCGAACGCCACGGATTTACTCGACTACCGCATTAAACGTTTCGATGGCACTTACTATATGACGCAACCTATTTTGGCGACGGCTTATGGTATTGAAGCGATTTTTAACGATGTACACCAAGTGCTTAAGCCTGACTCGGCCATATCACGCCAGGGCGCAACAGCAATTTTGGCACATTATAAAACCCTGTCGAATGACAAATATGGATTTGATGTGCCCGCGACTGACTCGCTGATTGCGTTGGCAAGTTCTTTCGAGACGACCAAACCCACCAAAGCCATAGATATTTATCTGCAAACCTTAAAAGCGATTCCAACGGCTTTCGAAGCCTGCCATGCATTGGCAAGTGTCTATGCAAGTCAAGGTCAACTGGTCGAGGCCATTAAGTATGAAAAGCAAGCGCTTGAATTAACAGATCATCCATTCTTCCAAAATAAATACAGTAAACAGTTAGCTGAGTATCAGGCGTCTCAATAAGTGTATTAACCGTGGACGGAACATTTTTGCCTGGTTGCCCGCTGTATATTGCGCATAAGTATGTGCTAGCCATAAGACTATGGTCTTAATAGCTAAGGGAAATTGGGGCTGTTATTGTAGCTTTACTCTCTTTCGACTTAATTTATTCAACTTTATGGTTTTATAGATGAAGTCGAGCGCCCTGTAATGATGAGGCAATTTATGAAATATTTACCCGCATTCGGTTTAGGTATTCTCTTGGCGGTATTGAGTTTTGTGAGTTTTACACTGGTTGCAACGGTGGGCTATATGTACGCCTTGCTGGGGAGTGTCGATAACCTTAGCCACACTAGCCCGGTTTATCTGGGGTTAGGTGTCCATGACGCCGGGCTGTTAATTTTGCTCTCGGGGTTAATGCTTTTTGCGTATCAACGGCTTTTTCCTCGATCGCCATTTGATTGGTTTGCTGCAGTAGCAATGCAAATGCCACTGGGTTTACTGGTACTTTGGTCCGATGGGGTGTCCTTTAATCTGACGAATTTTTACGGTGTGGCCAGAGCATTAACTCTGTTTGCCGCAACCTTTGGTGTTTTAATGATTTTTTGGCTATTACAGCGCCGTAGTCGTCGGTTTTCACAAGCAGTGTGAGCCGTTTAGAAGCTGTTGAATTGGTTGTGGTATAAACATCGCGGCATTTGTTGGGGTTGGGCCTAACACAGACTGGCGCTGGGCTTGATATTTGGGTGTATCAAGGTCGATTGGTGCATAATTTCAGGGGCAGTATTTGACTGCCCCTGATTTATCACGCTGGTTTTACAATGCCCTAAGCCGGTGTTGCGGGAGCCGTTGCCGCCTCGAGCCACTGATCAATCTTTTGCTCTAATAAATCCAAGGGCAGGGCGCCATTTTCGAGTAAGCGGTCGTGGAAGACTTTGATATCAAACTTATCACCCAGCACTTTTTTGGCTTTTTCACGTAGTTCGATAATTTTAAGCTCGCCTAATTTATAGCCTAAGGCTTGCCCCGGCCAAACCACATAACGCTCGATTTCACCCGTTGCCTCTGAACGATGGATTCCTTCTGTTTTTATCGCATAATCAATTGCTTGTTCACGACTCCAACCTTTAGCGTGCATACCAGTATCGACCACTAGACGCACGGCGCGGTGTAGTTCTGACTGTAAGCGGCCAATGTTGTTGATGGGGTTATCCTGGTAAATCCCCATCTCAGCCGCAAGACGCTCGGCGTAAAGGGCCCAGCCCTCGCCAGCGGCATTAGAGTAAAAAATGGTGCTCAGCAGCGGTAAGCTGTCCGACAAACCGATAATGGTTTGCAGATGATGGCCAGGATTGGTCTCGTGATAGGTTAAGGTTTGCAGCGAGTAAGATGGCAGCGCCGCCATATCATACAGACTTATCCAAAATGTCCCCTTACGCGTGCCATCCTGTGACGGTGCATCATAAAATGCCCCACTGGTGGCTGCGGCGCGGCTATCGGGCACGGCTTCAACGGCGACTTGTTGATCGGGTAAACGGCCAAACCATAGGGGTAATTTTGTATTGACTAGTGCAAGATTAGCTTGAATATCAGCCATTAACTGCTGTTTACCTGCGGCGGTATCTGGGTAGAGATATTTAGGATCCCGCAGCAGTGTTTGCATGCGCTCGCCCACAGTCCCTTTGCGATAGCCGACTTGTTTCAGTAAGGCGTCCATTTCAGTTGTGATACGGGCGACTTCCGTTAGACCGAGTTGATGAATTTCCTCGGCGGTTTTATCCGAGTTGGCAAGATGCTTAATCATCGCCTGATACAACTTAGCCCCTTGAGGTAAATGTCCTATGCCCGCAATGTGGGACGCCTTTAACCGCACGCTTTGCAGCGCAGAGATCAGTTGGCGAGTCGCGGGGTAATACTTAGTTTCAACCAGTTCGGCGGCCGAATGGGCTAAAGCTTCGCTTTCTGGCACTTTGGCGGCGGCTAACTTAGCGTTAAAACTGCTGACTAAGGGATGTTCGCTGGCCTTGCCAACCAGTTGTTGCTGTAAGTTGGCTATGGTCTTATTGATAATAAAATCCGGTGGGATGACTCCCATCTGTACATCTTGGGCGAGTTTGTCGATTAAGGTGCCCATCGCCGCGGGATACAGGCTTAAGCGGCTAAGGTAGGCCTGAGCTTCGGCGGTATTGGTGACTGCAAATTTGTCTTCCATATAACCAGGAAACTCAACATGTAATCCAGATAAGTGGTTGACCGAATAAGGTAAAAACCATACGCCATACTCGCCAAGCATAGTGCCATAGGCCACGGTTTCGGCGGGAAGTAGCGCACCTTTCACCTCGGATGTTATCGACTTGAGGCTGACTCGCTCGGAGGCGCTAAGGGTGCTGCTATCGATAGCATTAAGTTCATTCAATATGGTTTTAAGGGCTTCACGGCGATGATGTTCAGCGGATGGGCTGTAGTCGGTGAGTTTCGACATCACCTCTTTCCCTGCTTGCGCATCGGGCACGCCATAATAGGTGGCAATCTCGGGTCTTAGGGCGAAGTAACGCTGGGTAATGCCCGATAGTTGCTGCTTAAGGCTCACAGCTTGAGTGGCATTTTGCGCCGAAGCTTGCGCTGTTGTTTGAGTCGCGGGCGTATCGTTTGGATCGCTACAACCTGTGACTAACAGACCTATTATTAAGCTATTTATTATTCTTTTCATCGAATTACTCATAAGGTGGGTATCAGGTTAAGCCGTGGTTTGGCTGGGAAACCTAAAGCGTTAAACCATGCGTAAATGTGATCAACCTCAAAGTTGAGCGGTTATCCTAGCAGTTTATTGCCACCAAACTGCAAGAATTTTGTAGCTAGTGTTGAATGGGATTTTTGACGTTGCTTAAGCCTTGCATGTTTTTAGTGCTCAACTTCTTTGGGTATTGCGGTACTATCAACTGAATCAAAATGTTGCTAATTTGTTGACTCAAAAGCCGATAAGTTGTTTAAATATCATTGTTTTGGATGAATGAGTGATAAAGGATAAAAAATGGAAGTAATACAAAAAAAGGGAAAAAACAAACACACCTTTAGTATGGGGCAAGAGCAGTTTCAATACGCCTATGAAGATGCCTCTGGCAAAGGGGATGTTGAAGTTTATTACGGTGATTTACCCCTTAAGCGCTCCGAGCAAATCGAACAAAATGATTGGCTTAGAAATGTTGGGGTGTTGTGGATAATGCTTGGCCTTTTTCAAAGTGGCTACGGCAGTTTTACGCGAGGTGTCTTTTACTTTGACCCCATGTGGATATTTATTGGGGCTGCTTGTCTAACATGGGCATTAATGACTAAGGTGACCTATACGGTATTTAAAGCTGAAGGCGCCAACATTTTTATCATTAAAGACAAACACCATGATGCTTTGATTGCAGAATTAATGGCGCGTCGCAAAGTGCAACTTGCCCATTGGTATGCAGATATCAACCCAGAGAATGAATTGGGCAATGAGATCAACAAATTCAAATGGCTAGTCAAACAAGAAGTGTTAACCGAAGAAGAGTCAGAGCAAAAAATTAAAGAAGTGAAGTTCTATCATCAAGTGGATGACCATGAAGAAAGAGTTTTAAACTAACTTCATCTTCTTGGAGATTTTACTATGTCCCATGTGCAGTTAGGATTGCAGTGAAGGCATGGATTGACTCACTGTGTAAAAGAGATGATAGCCAGATCGACGAAGAGAAGGCTATCTTTTACCACAATCCCATTCCAAACTGGCTGAGGTTATTGATCGGCTGCGTAGGTATCTTAAGTTCTCTGCCTCTGGCGTATTTTCTATCAAATTGGCCGTTAATTGATTGGTTGGCCTATTTTTAGAGTCTATATGCAGAGACGTTAACCGACAGGAAACTGAGTAAAGCGAGGTTAGTTATCTGATTTATTGCCTCTACCAATATCGCGTTGCAGCATATATTGAGCTAGCTGTTTAGCATCGGGATGGGGGCTGGCACTTAAGCTGCTAAATACGCCCTGTTGATCGCCACTGGATCTATGTTGGCCGAGTTTCTCCTTCGCTTGTATTTCATCAATCACAATCTTAAAACCGACTATGGCTTGTCGTAGTTTTTGCTGGTACTCATCGGGCATAAGCTGCTTATCTTGCAGTAGTTTTGGTTCATACTGCACCACTAGTTTATCTAAAACGGCTTGGGTTTCGTCATCATTAAGTAAGTGTGCTATCCCATAACAATGTACCGCCGCATAATTCCATGTCGGCACCGCAGGTTTAGCATCATACCAAGTGGGGGAAATATAAGAGTGTGCCCCACTAAAAACGACTAATATCCGCTGGTTTGCTATTTCCTGCCAGTGCGAATTAGCCCTTGAGACATGACCATATAACACGCCGTTTTCGCCCGCTGTCGCATCGAGCACAAAGGGAATATGGGTCGCATTAAGTGAGCCTGAAACCATCAACCCAAAGCTGTTCTGGGCAATAAAATTTGTGATGGCCTCATTGCCTGACATGACCATTTTCTTGGGAATATACATTGTCTTTCTTGGCTCTTAACAATAGTAAAGGCTTTATATTACAAGGAAAAAGTAGAGAGTCGATAGGGCATTTATGGCATTATTTTTACCCATTAACACTGATATGGCCGTGGTCATATTTAAGATCGAGTGAACAATTACTTTTCCTGCATCAATTGCGGCCAAATCATCAGCCTAGATGCTGAAACTTACCATGATAGCGGTGGCCAGAATTTAGATAATAACTGCGGCAGTGGCGTCGGTACCGGGAGAATGGGGTAATGATGTCTATAAATGGTCTCTCTGAGGCTGTTATCACATTTAATTTTAAGGATTTTTCAGCATCTGATTAATACGCTTTTGCTCCAGCGCGAGCAACTGATATAGCGCGCCAAAACGCTTTTCGGTATGCAAAATTTCGCTTTTTTCGGTGGGGAAAATTGTTGAACATTCATTGTGATGAGTGGTAAGTTTCTGTGATTATTAAATAATTTTATCTAGGTAATCAGGATGATTACCTTTGATAAACGGGGTTTAATAAGAGGTTCGGATAAAACTCAATGTCTAAAGGGAATATGTGTACTTGTATTGAACAACCAACATTAATTGATATCAGCAATAGTCACTCTGATTTCAAATCAAATCTGAACCAGCTAGATGTCGGAAGTTGGGTTTTGCTAATGCAGTGCCCTGAGTGTGGTCAGCATTATAAAGTAGACGAATGGGACAAATATCAGACTTGTTATGCGGTAAAAATTCCGTCGCGAGATAACTGGGAATCATGTGATAGCAAGCCACAGATTAAAGCTCAAATGGTAGAGAATCGGGGTGGTTATACCCATGATCTATGTATTTGGTCAGGCTGTAGTCTCAAACAAGTAAAAGGTAGTGCTTACTGTGTTAATCATCTGTATTCAACTGGTACTCGTGAGTAAGCATTTTATAATCGCTCTGGCGGAGTTTTGGACCTCGCAGTGCTCGGCTGCTGTTTTGAGCGTTTACTAAAATGCAGCTCAAACACCCCCATAGCTCAGTTGAGTTCAGGCCAAATCCAGGGTGGTTTCTTGGATGCTTTGATATATACGATAGAGAAGAAACGCTTGGAGAGTGATTGGGGGCTTTCAACCCTCTTGAACCAGCTGGAATTTTCCGAGGCCACGTTACGTTTGCGGGCAGGCATATTTGGCATCCGCGAGGCATTGGAAAATGGAGCTAAACGCATGCGGCTTCTTATTCCCAAGCAGCCACGTGCTAGGGATTCAGCAAGAGAGTTAACAAGTACTATCTGGGCTAGGGTTATTACACCGCCACGCCTGTGATAGGGTTAACCATATATTTCCTAATAGCCAAACTTCCATTGTCTAAATGCTGGATTCCCGTTTATAAGCATTGCGGGAATGACGGTGCGGGCGGCCCGCGTTCAAGATGGCAAATTTTAACAACCGGCTCAGAAGTGTTGTGGGAAAACGCATTGGGCGACCGCGTTTAATATGGCTGCTTGGGAATAGCTGCGAATAATTAGCCCGACCTAGGTCGGGCTAATATTTGATGGCTAAGTAACGGGATTAGTTACATGAGGCACTGTAGATATCTGCAGCCCATTGTGGGTTATCGATAAACGGGTTGCGATTGTGTTGTTGCTCGTAAACGCGATTATTGCGGCGGCGTTCCCAATCGCTTACGGGATCTTGGATATGCCAGCCCAACAAGGTACAGAGATCGCCGAGTAAGGGCTCACCTTCACCCGTCATGCCCTTCGCTACGCTCAGATCCGGCGTTCCACTGTTATCCCCACCTTGATAACGCACATCCATATAGAAGACCATACGTGCGACATCACCTTTAACCATATCGGCAGGTTCAAAACTATCGCTGTCGGTCTTGTTTGCTGGCGCCTCACTCAGCGGTGTGCCTCCTAAGGCGAAGTCCTTGTTACCACGAGTGCTGTTGACTGTCACATCCGCCGGGCGTAAGTGATGAAGGTCGGTATAAGCGTGTTGGCTGCTATTGGGGAAGCCATGGCTCTTGGCCCAAACATGTTCCCGATTCCAAGCATCTAAGGAACTGCTCATGCCCGCACGGTTGGTTTTCGGTTCTGAGCGGCCCGTATACAGCAGAATCACATTGTTGCTGTTATTGGGATCCTCATCGGTATAGTTGAGCCCATCCCAAACCTGCGCATAGCTGAATTGGGTCTGATCTCGAATAATCAGATTTAAACTGGTTTTTAGCGTGCTACCACTTTTTCCTATCGCATTCGCGTAATAGCTATTGAAGCTATAGCCATCGGGATCTGGTGTCGTGCCGCCAGTATTTCCGCCCGAACCGTTATCGGGATCTGTGGGGGTGGGTATAGTGTAATTAACCGTTAAGCTAATACCGCTAAAGCTCTGATAAGCGACTAGATTGACGTAATAACGTCCCGCCGCTGCGCTTGCGATAGGGCAGGATTCATTGTTACCAGAAAGGTAAGGTGCGCAGTCATATTGGCTGGTCGTGGGCTCGTTACCGTAACGGACATACATATCGGCATCACCGCTGCCACCGTTCATGGTAAAGCTAAGTTCAGTGGCATTTTCTGGCACATCGGCTACAAATTTAAGCACTTGGCCCTGGGCTGCACTGAGGTTGAGTTGGCTCTCACCTGGTTCAAGCAGATTGTCAGTGGTGGTTGGGGGTGTAGAGCCGCCATCACCACTGGTATCGCATAGTGAGGCTAAGTTGCCGCTGCCCGGCGTCCCGGCATTGTTAGCGGCGGCCCAATCCGCTTGAGACTTAGTGTTGAGGCTAGTCGTTCGAACGAGGGACACATCACGAACATTGAGACTCCAGCCTGAAATTCCGCCTTCCCAAGCGACCAGATCAATTTCATCCGCGCCCTTGGTGAGGCGAACATAGTCCCCAGAGTTGCCTAAGGTGAGTGGCATGGGGGCGATATCGGCGGTTATGCCAAAGAGGCTGTTAAAACCCGCGGCATTGATTGCAACGGTCAAATAGTGCCCCGCCGCTAAGGTGCCCGTGAGATTTAAACTGGCACCATTGTCATTTAATTGGTACTGGCTTAAATCGATAGCATCACAGCTTGGATTAAAGAGTTCGATATATTCTTCGGTACTGTCATTATTGGGTGTGTCATATAGCACTTCACTAATTAACAGTTCGGCATTGGCATTTAATGCCAAGCCCGCTATCAACATAGATATTGCGATTTTGGATTTATTTATCATCAACATTACTCATTATTATTTTATTTTCAGTTTGGCCTTATATCGGCCAATACTGGACCCCAGAATTATGTTGTTCCAATCGATTAAAGCGTGATAATCGAGAAAAACCGCCGCATTATGCCACAATCAAAATGTCATGAAAGTGTAATCGCTGTTAATTTTTTGTGTCCGATATCGGCTTTAAAGGGCGATTTTAATGACTTATCTTGCTAATATCGGGCGTATTAAATCGAAATGAATGATCTTTTTCGGCTCAATATTTATTTAGGGTTTATGCAGACACTAATCAGTTTGCCGTTCTATAAATTGATATTTATATGTGCTGTAACTAGCGTTATGAATAGTTAATTGAATGCTGTGTTGTTTATTTATTTTATTCTGTTGATTATTTAAAGGTGCAGATTTTTTGGGGTGCCAGCGAAATAGTGAGTTCGAGGAATAAAATGCAGTTTAGGGCTGAAACTGCATTGATTTGAGTCTCGCTTGGTTGGTGAAAAGGGCAAAATATTTAAATGGCAGCTCCGAATTTTAGCTTACTTTGTTGGAAGGATGAGGCCTAAGCTGTCCCTCTGTACCTGAGTGGTTCAGAGGGACTTTTCAGAGCGACTTGTTGCGAGATAAGCTCAAGCGCAGTAACACCACTCCTAGAAGCTATACTCCGTGGAACATCATACGGTCATCATTAAGTGTTGCCTGGACGCGTCATTGTCAATTATTGAACCATGGTAAATTCTTTTACTAACAAGACACTATCCGACAGATCACGTAAGGTGACTATATACGTCCCTGTTGACTGATCCTCAGGAAGTATTTTGTGAGTGCAGCTCCACTCCTGATTATCGCTATTGCCCCATAGCAAATGATTATGGAGTGATTTGCTATTTCCTTCGGCGTCTAGGTAACTCCAGTTGCACGTTAAACCAACATTGTCTTGCTTGGATGCCATATCAACTGCAAATACAGTCCCAATAACATCTCCGGGATTAAACTTTATGTTTTTAGCAACTTGGATCTCACTCTTACCCTTGCTTCCCGTGGAATCAATGATAATGCCTGCCGCTACATCATCGAGAGACAAAGGGTTTAGCTTAATTTTCAGCTCGCTATTTATCATATTCTGCAATAGCTGCAACTCACTCGAATTAAAGTCAGTCTCAGCAAAAATCTCAGCAATTACCTGTGATTGCAAAGACAAACTCGCTTTAGTGACTTCATTTTTTTGTAAGTAAGTGGGCTTAGCTTTCAAGTCAGACAAGGCAAGGAGTTCTGCACAGCGACTTACGTCTTTGCTAACACCAGCGCCAGTGCATAACGCTTTGGCCATCATTAGCCTTGCCCTAGCGTCGGCACCTTGCTCATTGGCTAATTCAAAATAGTGAAAGGATTTGGCCAGATCTATGGCCATGCCATCTTCACCAGTGAACATCAGTCCTAGCATATAGTTAGCTGGCGCAAAATCTGCTTCAGCTGCTTTTTCGAACCAAGAAATGGAAGCGAGCTTTTCTTCATTATCATAATGCTTAATGCCAACGAGAAAGCTTGCTCGGCCACTGCCCATTTTTGCTGCCCTGAGGTAATACTCCATGGCTAGCCCTTTATTGAGTTCTATCTTAGTCTCCCAGTTACGGGCATCACCAAGGGTCACATAATCTTCGGCGAGTGCGGCTAACTTCTTTTTATCCGTGACTGTAGATTCGTACTCAGGCAGCTCTAATGTGCGCTGTAAAAAATCTGCCGTGCTAATAGTTTCATGCTGCAGCCAATAGAGACTAGTGTGTCCGTGTCCTGTTTTCTTGTAATACAAGGTTTCTGGTGCTCGCCCCCTCGCTTTTAAGACATATTCAAGTCTGTGGCTATGTTCTAGCTCGGCGGTCATATCCTCAGTGCCAGCAATTAATAGTAGGGGAACATCAATTTTATCGGACAAATAAACCGGTGATGTTGCCTTTAATTCAGCGCTGTATTTACCGACGGTATTTGCCGTCATTTGACGAAATTCTTCGGTTGCTGTGATATTGCTGGAATTAAAGAGTAAAGGTAGATCGTAAACACCGTATGCGCCGACAACACATTGATATTGATCTGGATGTTTAATGGCGAGCATCACAGATGAGTAGCCACCATAACTGGCACCTATAGCGCAGCTACGCTTAAATTGGTGTTTCGCTCGAACATGTTCCACCGCTGCAGTGATATCTTTTTCTATGTCTAATCCAAATTGACCTACACCACCTTCAAGAAAGGCTTTGCCATATCCAGCTGAGCCGCGGAAATTCACCCTTAATACCGCAAATCCTCTGCTAGTGAAGTATTGGCTCTCGGGATTAAAGCCATCGTAATCGCGGATACCAACTGGGCCGCCGTGAGGCATAACTAACAGCACGCCATTTGCATTATCCGATTGGGGCAGTGTGAGGTATGACTCGACGGATACGCCAGTATCGGATTCAACCGTAAAGGCTTCGGTTTTACTTAAGGTGTAGCCTTCGAGATTGGGTAGCACTTTAGAGAGTAAAAACGCTTTTTTCGTCTCGTTGTTATAGACGTAGCGAGTGCCAGGATCATCAGAAGCATAAACATATAATGCACTGAATTTGCCACTTGGTGAGGTCGCTGTCACTACAGTATGCTTATTTGGAAATGAATGCTTAAATACTGCCTGTTGGAGATTAGCTTCTTGATCAAAATATTGTGTATTTAACTGGCCATTTTCATAAAATGATACGGATTGCAATTGATTGTTTTCATCAAAAGTACTGTCTATTAAATCAAATTTTTGGTTTTCATAAACGAGTTCGGTCACTTTTTGCTGTTTTATATCGAATTTATGCAATGCGACTTTATCTGTGCTCTTATTACTAAGCACATACATGGTGTTATTGTCGATAATATGTTGCGGGATAAAGGTTTCTTTACCCGATGTCAAACTAAATAAATGTTGCCAGTTTTTATTCGCAAGGGGTCTATAATGGAAATTAACTTTTTTGGCATCTTTATCCAGCGTTAATGCAAACAGCATTTCTTTATTTTCATCAAAGAAATAGCCAAAAACATTCCGAAGATCATCATCAACTAAGTTTTTTGATGAAAATGCCTTATTCTTTAATTCATTTACTGTGACTTCGTATAATTTTTGGTATTCACTATTACGGCTGGCATAACCATATAATAGGGTTCCTGAATTAGGTTTTATCCTAACTAGGGAGCCTTCAAACATTAATCGGTTGGTTTTTGAACGGACAACGCCATCCTTGTGGATTATGTCTAGCACGGCTTGAAAACTGTTCCGACCTTGCAAATATTTTACGTAGATACTGTTATTATCGAGCCAAGCATACTCTGTAATGCTTTCATCGGCATCTAGCTGAATAATATTAGTATATTCATTGGTTGCTACATCAATTAATGATAAAAACTTACCTTTGTCCTCGATGACTTCGCCAGAAATATATTTTTCATCGGGTGAAAATTGCAGGTTGCTTAATGCTGAGTTGGCAAATAATTTATTTGCAGGAATGGGCGATGCAATGGAATGAATTGCACTTAATCCAAATATGAAAGTAAAGAGTAAAAATATATTTTTCATTGTACAGTCCCTTCTTTAACTTTACGGGCGTACTCAAAGAAATGATCTTCTCCAGGGCCTGCGTAATTGAGTCCTCTTGCTTGATAAATCTTAGGGAAATGACGTTCTAAATACTCGAGTGCGTTGGTTGATTGGTTTTCTAAAATAGCTCTAACGCCATCAAATGAATAATAACTCCAGATTGCATCAACACTTAAGTGGCCAATATAGTTTATTTTTCCAGGTTCAACATGGAAATTCCATATGTCATCGGTTAGTTCTATTACTAGATAGCGATTTAATTTAATATCGCTAATTTCATAGTCGCCGGCAGGCACATCAACCATAATATAATTAGAACCAAATTTTAAATCTTGTGCAGTCAGTTGCAGGTATTTAGTGCCGCTAAGCATTATGCTGTGTAAGTCTACATTGGTATCCACCGACATCAGTAAATAGCCTGTGTTGCTATCGAGCGGCCTGTCTTGATCGTTTTTTAACTTTGAGATGGGTTGTATGCAACCGCTTAACAGCCAGCCGACACAGATTAGTAGCAAAAATTGCTTCATGAAGAGTGTATCCTTACGACAAATGTCCTTTAAAAATGATTTATAGATGAATCAATCAACAACTATGTAAGCTAGTCGCTTATATTGTGAGCTACATACATTACACGTAATTATTACATTATTGCAATAAGTGCGATAGGGAATAAATTTGTTGGGATGAGCCCTAATTTAGTGCCGAATGTAGGGGAGAGGTATACGTGGGATCTCGGAAGATACTTACCTTGTCTGCCATCGTTAAGTGGTAATTCAAATGGGGATTTTAGTTATCCCCGCTTGGCTTACAGTTAAAAGACTTTATTTAAGCAAGCGTTAATTCAGCAAAACATAATTCATCTTACGCTTTAGCCGTTTATTGATGAATAAGCTTGCCGTTTTTCACTACATCCTTACAGGGGTTTACGCCGTAGGAATAGGCTAGCTGTGCTGGGGTTGAAATATCCCATAGGCAGAAATCCGCCTGTTTGCCGACCATTAAACTGCCGACCTTATTTTCAATCCCTAGTGCTTTGGCGGCGTTTAATGTTAAGCCAGCTAAGGCTTCCTCTGGGGTTAAGCGGAATAGGGTGCAACCCATATTGAGCATTAACAGGGTCGAGCAAATGGGCGATGAGCCGGGGTTAAAGTCGCTTGCCAGCACCATAGGCACGCCATATTGGCGCAGTAAATCTATGGGTGGCTTTTGGGTTTCCCGTAAAAAGTAAAACGCGCCCGGCAGTAGCACGGCGCAGGTGCCGCTTTCACTCAAGGCTTTTACGCCAGCTTCATCTAAATATTCGATATGATCCACCGACTTAGCGCCAAGACGTGCGGCCAGTGCGCTGCCGCCCATATTGGTTAACTGCTCGGCATGGAGCTTAATTTCTAAGCCTGCGGCTTTAGCGGCGCTCAGTACTCGCTCGGTTTGCTCAAGATTGAAGGCGATATTTTCGCAGAACACATCCACCGCATCGGCGAGGTTTTCTTTGAGCACTGCGGGCAGCATCTTATTGATAATTAAGTCGACATAGCCGTCGCTATTGTCTTTATATTCCGGCGGGATGGCGTGGGCACCGAGGAAGGTGGTTTTAACATCCACATGGTGATGTTTACCGAGTTCGCGGGCGACACGCAGAATTTTTAATTCAGTTTCAGTATCTAAGCCATAGCCAGACTTAATTTCAACCGTGGTGACCCCTTCTTTGGCAAGGGCGTTTAAGCGTTGGCGACCCAATTCAAAAAGTTCTGCTTCATCCGCCTCACGGCAGGCCTTGACGGTGGAAATAATCCCACCGCCGGCGCGGGCAATTTCCTCATAGGTGGCGCCCTTTAGGCGTAGCTCAAATTCATTGGCGCGATTGCCCGCAAAAACCAAGTGAGTATGGGCGTCGATCAATCCTGGAGTGATCCAGCCGCCTTTACCCCTGTAAACAGGAATTGCCAATACATCGAAGGCGGGCAGTTCGCTGCGTGGCCCAAGCCAGGCAATTTTACCGTCTTTTACGGCAATGGCTGCATCGGTAATCGCACCATAAGGTGCTGATATTGAAGGGTCCATTGTCGCTAAGTTAACGTCTATCCAAACTTGATCCCAAGACATTTTTATCCCTCGTTGCGTTGGCATTTTCGCCCTGCAAATTCTTTATTATCGAAAGTTATGTGAGCTAGCTTGTATTTACTTGTATATACAAGCTAGGATTGTAGCCGCAATTTTGAACGTTTGAAAGAGTGACGAGCACCTAGATTTTTATTCCGAGGAAATGTTTTGGCTATTCCTAAGTTTGCAGAAATTAAGCAATACATTATCAGCTGTATCGAGTCCGGTGAGTGGGAAGAAAGCGCTCGCGTGCCTTCCGAGAATCAGCTTGCCGAGCTATTTACCTGCAGCAGGATGACGGCGCGCCGCGCATTAACCGAACTCACAGATAACGGTGTGCTCGAACGCTCCCAAGGTTTAGGGACTTTTGTGGCGGGGCGGAAGTCGCAATCCTCCATGCTCGCCATTCGCAATATTGCCGACGAGATAAAAGATCGCGGCCACGGTTACAGTGTTAAACAGTTAGCGCTGCAGCAAGTCAATGCCACTGCGCCTATCGCCATCGCCCTAGGGCTTGAGCTAGGCAGTGCGGTTTTTCATTCGGTATTAGTGCATTGCGAGCAGGGCTTACCACTGCAGGTGGAGGAACGTTATGTGAATCCCGCTTTTGCCCCCGACTACCTAGTGCAGGATTTTAGCTTGCAAACACCCCATGAATACTTGTCCCAGGTGGCGCCGCTAACCGAGGCGCACCACACCATAGAGGCGATTATTGCCAGTAGTGAGCTCCAGCAGAGGTTAGCCATCAGTGCGAGCGAGCCCTGTTTACAGATTTCACGCCGCACTTGGTCACGCCAAGGGGTAGTGAGTTTTGCCAAATTAGTACACCCCGGCAGCCGTTTTAAACTCGGCGGCCATTTAACGTTTAGCAAGTAAACGCGAGTCAATCACCACTAAAGGCTAATCCCTTTAGACGATTATAAAACACAATAAAAACAAGAGCTCTTGCCCGCAAAGCGTGCGAGTTCAACAGGTTGAAAGAGGACATCTCAATGGATAAGCGACACGACCCAAGCCGCCGTATTATTGCTCCGCACGGCAGCACATTAAGCTGTAAAAGCTGGCTGACCGAAGCGCCAATGCGCATGTTAATGAACAACTTACATCCCGATGTGGCCGAGCGCCCCGAGGACCTAGTGGTCTACGGCGGTATTGGCCGCGCGGCCCGCGACTGGGACTGCTACGACAAAATCATCGAAGTCTTACAACGCCTCGAAGATGACGAAACCCTATTAGTGCAATCGGGCAAGCCTGTGGGCGTATTTCGCACCCACGCGGATGCACCGCGGGTGTTAATCGCTAACTCAAACCTAGTGCCCCATTGGGCTAACTGGGAGCATTTCAACGAGTTAGATAAATTAGGTTTGGCCATGTATGGCCAGATGACCGCGGGTTCTTGGATTTATATCGGTACCCAAGGTATTGTCCAGGGCACCTACGAGACCTTTGTTTCGGTGGCAAAGCAGCATTTTGATGGTGTCGCTGCGGGCAAATGGATCCTCACCGGCGGCTTAGGCGGCATGGGCGGCGCGCAAACGCTGGCGGGGACTATGGCTGGCTTCTCAGTGCTCGCCTGTGAAGTCGACGAAACCCGTATCGATTTTCGTCTGCGTACCCGTTATGTCGATAAAAAAGCGACTTCGTTAGACGAAGCCATCGCCATGATCGAAGAGGCGAATAGCTCTGGTAAGCCAGTGTCAGTGGGTTTATTAGCCAACGCCGCCGATGTGTTTGCCGAGCTAGTTAAACGTGGCATTACTCCAGATGTCGTCACCGACCAAACCTCGGCCCACGATCCGCTGAACGGCTATTTGCCACAGGGCTGGACTATGGCGCAAGCAGCCGACATGCGTAAAACCGATGAAGCGGCCGTCGTGAAAGCGGCTAAAGCCTCGATGGCGGTACAGGTGCAAGCCATGCTGGAGCTGCAAGCGGCGGGCGCTGCGACCTTAGACTATGGCAACAATATTCGTCAGATGGCCTTCGAAACCGGCGTTAAAAATGCCTTTGATTTCCCGGGCTTTGTGCCCGCTTATATTCGTCCGCTGTTCTGTGAAGGCATAGGCCCATTCCGCTGGGTCGCGTTATCTGGCGATCCTGAGGATATCTACAAGACCGACGCCAAAGTGAAAGAGTTGATCCCCGACAATCCACACCTGCACAACTGGTTAGATATGGCCCGTGAGCGTATCGCCTTCCAAGGTCTGCCGGCGCGTATTTGCTGGGTGGGCTTAAAGGATCGTGCTCGCTTGGCGCTCGCCTTTAACGAAATGGTGAAAAACGGCGAACTGTCGGCGCCCGTGGTGATTGGTCGTGACCACTTAGACTCAGGCTCAGTCGCCAGCCCTAACCGTGAAACCGAATCTATGCTGGACGGCTCGGACGCTGTATCTGACTGGCCATTACTGAACGCGCTATTGAATACGGCAAGCGGCGCGACTTGGGTGTCTTTGCACCACGGCGGCGGCGTCGGCATGGGCTTTAGCCAACATTCGGGAGTGGTGATTGTGTGTGACGGCACAGATGCTGCGGCAAAACGTGTTGGCCGCGTGCTGTGGAACGACCCTGCGACTGGCGTAATGCGCCACGCCGATGCGGGCTACGAGATCGCTAAAAATTGCGCCAAAGAGCAGGGCTTAGATCTGCCCATGCTTAAAGACTAATAGTTTAAGACTCACTGTTTAAACAGCCCGTTAAAAACAACCAGAACAATACGGATATAAAAATGAAATCAGTCAATCATTTAGTATTAACGCCCGGCAGCTTAAGCTTGGCGCAACTGCGTGAAATCAGCCGCCATAAACTCACGTTAGAATTAGCGCCAGAGGCGATTAACGACATCAACACCAGCGCGCAAATCGTGCAAAAGGTATTGGATGAAGGCCGCACGGTTTATGGTATCAACACAGGTTTTGGTCTGCTGGCCAACACTAAAATCGCGCCCGAAGATCTGCAATTACTGCAACGCTCTATCGTGTTATCCCACGCGGCGGGCACGGGCCAATATATGCAGGACGCCACAGTGCGCCTGATGATGGTGTTAAAGATCAACTCCTTAAGCCGTGGTTTCTCTGGCATTCGTTTAGAGGTGGTTAACTTCCTTATCAGCCTTGTAAATGCCGAGGTTTATCCTTGCGTGCCTGAAAAGGGTTCTGTGGGTGCCTCTGGCGACTTAGCGCCACTGGCACATATGTGTCTGCCATTATTAGGCGAAGGCGAAATGAGCTATCAAGGGCAGATTATTTCCGCCGCCGAAGGCTTAGAAATCGCGGGCCTTAAGCCACTCGATTTAGCGGCCAAAGAAGGTTTAGCTTTATTAAACGGCACTCAGGCTTCTACCGCACTGGCACTTGAAGGCTTGTTCCACGCCGAAGACTTATTTGCCGCTAGCTCTGTGATTGGCGCTATGAGCGTCGAGGCCGCTATGGGGAGCCGCAGCCCGTTCGACCCACGCATCCACGCCGCCCGTGGTCAAAAAGGTCAAATCGATTCGGCCATGGTGTTCCGCCATCTATTGGGCGACGAGTCTGAAATCAGCTTAAGCCACGTGAATTGTGAAAAGGTGCAAGATCCTTATTCACTGCGCTGCCAACCACAGGTTTTAGGCGCTTGCTTAACTCAAATTCGCCACGCGGCCGAAGTGTTAGGCACTGAGGCCAATGGCGTGACCGACAATCCGTTAGTGTTCCAAGATACCGGCGATATTATCTCCGGCGGCAACTTCCACGCCGAGCCTGTGGCGATGGCGGCGGATAATCTGGCGATTGCGATTGCCGAGTTAGGCTCCATTGCCGAGCGTCGTATCGCGCTGCTGATCGATTCTAGTCTGTCAAAATTGCCACCATTCCTCGTGAAAAACGGCGGCGTAAACTCGGGCTTTATGATCGCCCAAGTGACGGCGGCGGCATTAGCCTCTGAAAACAAAACCTACGCCCATCCTGCATCGGTAGATAGCTTACCGACCTCGGCCAACCAAGAGGATCATGTGTCTATGGCCACCTTCGCGGCCCGTCGTTTGCGGGATATGAGCGAAAACACCCGTGGCGTATTGGCGATTGAGTTATTGGCGGCGGCCCAAGGTTTGGATTTCCGTGCGCCATTAATGCCGAGTGCGGCTGTGGCTAAGGCTAAGGCTGAGTTACGTGAAGTCGTCGCCTATTATGATAAGGACAGATATTTCGCCCCCGATATCGAAGCGGCAACCGATCTGCTGTACACAGCCAGCTTTAATACTTACCTGCCAAAGGGCACTCTGCCGAGTTTTTAAGGGCAGGACGCTAAGCTTTGGCTGAGTGATAAGGTACATTTTGGCCATAGGTTTGGATATGAGCCCCAAAAGTCGCTCCTAATTGGGGTGTTTAGGGTAAAAAATTAGGCACAGATCTATTATCTGTGCCTTTTTTTATGGGTTTTCCACGACGCTGTGGTTTTTAGCTTTGTACTTTAGGTGCGTTTTACACCTTCAATTTAAGACATTTTCCTTATTTCTTTACAATGTCAGTTTTTGTGGACGTCTATCCATCTATAACCTTTGATTTTTAACGCTTTAGGTGAATCTTTTATAACCTTTGTCGTTAATTTCGTCTTTTTTATAACCACAACCCTATTTTGTGAGACAAAATGCGCCAGCATGATTGGACAAAATGTCTTTTCGGTTATTTTGGTGTTTAATTCTTTTTATATGCATTTTTTTGATATTTTTAGATATAAACTCTGTAAATTTTAATTATATGGTGATTTAATTTTTTGATTGTCTGTTTGAGATCTAGATCTCGTGTCATTATTTGTTATCTATTTGCCCTTTGAGGATAATCCTAGCTTAAGTGTGGTCTTTGATTTGACCCGCTCAATCGGTTGCAGCTTTACCACTGCAATCATCTAACTCATAACGACAAAAGTGTGAGAGAACGCTATGAACAGACGCCAGTTTTTTAAACTGTGTGCGGCCGGAGCAGCAACCTCAGCGATTTCAGCGCTGGGATTGATGTCCGAAAAGGCCTATGCAGCAGTGCGAGAGTTTAAGCTGATCGGAGCAAAAGAAACCCGTAACAACTGTCCGTATTGCTCGGTCGGTTGTGGCCTGCTGATGTACAGCCAAGGCAGCGGGGGTAAAAACTCTGAACATGCTATTTTCCATATAGAGGGTGATGCCGATCATCCAGTAAACCGAGGTGCATTGTGCTCTAAGGGTGTAGGCCTTGTGGATTATGTTAACAGTCCACATCGTTTACAGTATCCAGAATATCGCGCTCCAGGAAGTAACAAATGGGAACGGATCAGCTGGCAAGATGCCTTTAAGCGTATTGCACGTTTGATGAAAGATGACCGTGATGCGAACCTGATTGAAAAGAACGCCGATGGCGTGACGGTTAACCGTTGGTTAACCACAGGTATGATGACGTCATCCGGTATGGCCAATGAGAGCGGCTTAGCAACACAAAAATTTGCTCGCGCTTTAGGCCTAGTGGCTATCGATACTATTGCACGTAACTGACACTCTCCAACGGTAGCAAGTCTTGCTCCGACATTTGGACGTGGTGCCATGACCAACCACTGGATCGATATCAAAAATTCTAACGTAGTGATTATTATGGGCGGTAATGCCGCAGAAGCTCACCCTGTCGGATTCGGCTGGGTTACGGAAGCTATGCAGCATAACAATGCTAAGTTGATTGTGGTTGACCCACGTTTCAACCGCAGTGCGTCATTGGCAGATCACTATGCCCCAATCCGCTCAGGAACTGACATAGCATTCCTTCTGGGTGTGATTCGCTATTTGATTTCGACCAATCAAGTTAACTTCGATTATGTGAAAGCCTATACCAACGCCAGTTATTTGGTACGGGATGATTTTGACTTCCATGACGGCCTATTCTCAGGCTTTGATGAAGCCAAAGGCGAATACAACAAAGAATCCTGGTTCTACCAACTCGACGAAGATGGCTATGCCAAAGTGGATGAAACACTTGAGCACCCACGTTGTGTGTGGAACTTACTCAAACAACACGTAGAACGTTATGATTTTGCAACGGTAAGTAATATCACTGGTACGCCAACAGAAGATTACCAAGTGGTATGTGATGCCATTGCGAGCACTCATACTAAAGATCGCGTGGCGACTTTTATGTATGCGCTGGGCTGGACCCACCATAGTAAAGGTGCACAGAACATCCGTTCTATGGCGATGATCCAGTTATTACTGGGCAACATAGGTCAGTTAGGCGGTGGTGTTAACGCATTGCGCGGTCACGCCAACGTTCAAGGCTCAACCGACATGGGGCTATTGGCCCAAAGTTTACCCGGTTACCTAAAACTGCCAAACGATAAAGAACCTACCTTAGCAGCTCACTTGGCGGCGAACACACCTAAGCCATTGCGCCCAGGTCAAACCAACTACTGGCAAAACTATCCGAAGTTTTATGTGTCCCTGCTCAAAGCCTTCTGGGGCGAAAAGGCGACACCTGAAAACGAATTCGGTTATCAGTGGTTGCCTAAGTGGGATCAGATGTATGACTTCGGTAAGCATCTGGACATGATGTACCGTGGCAAAGTGAACGGTTGTATTGTGCAAGGGGTTAATGCGATTAACTCAATGCCTAACCGAAACAAGAACATCAAAGCGCTGAGTAACCTTAAGTTCCTCGTGGTGCTTGATAACTTGTCAACGGAAACGGCAACCTTCTGGCAAAACGAACCCGGTTTTAACGAGGTCGATACCGCCAATATTCAAACCGAAGTATTCCGTCTACCTGCGACCGTGTTTGCAGAGGAAGAAGGTTCAATCGTTAACTCTGGTCGCTGGATGCAATGGCACTATAAAGGCGCTAACCCACCAGGCGAGGCGATGTCAGATTCAGAGATTGTGTCTGGCTTGCTGCTGGAGCTGAGAAAGTTATATCGCGAAGAGGGCGGCAAACTGCCTGAGCCGATTGAAGCGATTAACTGGAACTATACCGATCCGCACAACCCAAGCGCTATCGAACTGACGAAAGAGTTGAATGGTTACGATGTTGCTACCAAGCGTCAGATCAGCAGTTTTGCTGAATTGAAGGCCGATGGTACTACCGCGAGTGCCTGTTGGATTTACGCGGGTTCTTGGACCGAAGCCGGTAACCAAATGGCTCGCCGCGATAACCATGATCCATCGGGTAAAGGTATCACGCCGGGCTGGGCCTTCGCATGGCCTCTTAACCGCCGCGTCCTCTACAACCGTGCATCCTGTGATGTGAACGGTAAACCTTGGGATGAGCACCGTAAGATTGTTGAATGGAAAGACGGCAAGTGGGAAGGGATAGATGTGCCCGACTTCAATGCCAAGTTGACTCCACTGGAAAGTGCACATCCTTTCATTATGCAGGCTGAAGGCGTAGGTCGTTTCTTCGCGCTCAAACTGCTTAAGGAAGGGCCGTTCCCAGAACATTACGAGCCGGTTGAGTCGCCCATCGGTACCAACCCTCTGCATCCCAATGTGGTGCACAGCCCTGTGCTGCGTTGGTTCGAAGGCGTGAAAGACACCATAGGTACTAAAGAGGAATATCCCTACGCCTGTACCACTTACTCACTCACAGAACACTTTAACTTCTGGACGACACATTGCCATTTAGCGGCGATTGCCATGCCAGAGACCTTTGTCGAAATGAATGAGCAATTGGCGGCAGAAAAAGGCATCAAGAATGGTGATTGGGTGAAAGTGAGCTCGAAACGTGGCCACATTCTGACCAAAGCCTTGGTGACTAAGCGTATGCGCCCACTGCAGGTCAATGGACAAACGGTACACACGCTGGGCATTCCTCGTCACGGTAGCCATAACGCTCTCACACGTAAGGCCTATAGCTGTAACGTCCTTACCACTGAGATGGGAGATGCCAACACGGGTGTTCCTGAGTACAAAGCGTTCCTCGTGAATGTTGAGAAGGCGGAGGTCTGATAATGGCGACTCAAGATATCATTCAACGTTCCGGCACTTCGCAAGCCACGCCTCCCGCACAGGCGAGAGTGGGTGGTGTAAAGCAAATTGCGAAGTTGTTTGACGCGACTAAGTGTAATGGTTGTAAAGCATGTCAGGTGGCTTGCTCAGAATGGAATGACCTGCGTGAAGAGGTGGGTTCGTTCCAAGGGACTTATCAAAACCCAGCATCTCTGTCTCCAGAGTGCTGGACCTTGATGAAGTTCAACGAGATCGAAGACCAAGGCAAATTGCGCTGGCAGTTTACCCACAGTGCATGTATGCACTGTGCGGATCCTGCCTGTTTGAAGGCCTGTTCTACCTCTGGCGCTATTATTCAGCATGCTAATGGCACAGTGGATTTCGATTCGGACAAATGTATTGGCTGTGGTTATTGTGCCAGTGCATGTCCATTCGACATCCCGAAAATCAGCGCCGTCGACAACAAGGCCTACAAGTGCACTATGTGTTCTGACCGCTTGGCTGTTGGTCTGGAGCCTTCCTGCGTTAAGTCCTGTACCACGGGTGCGCTGCGTTTTGGCACGCGCGAAGACATGCTGTTCTCTGCCGAAAAGCGTGTTAACGAGCTGAAAGAACGTGGTTTCCCTAAGGCGGGACTCTATAACCCAGAGGGTGTCGGTGGCACAGGCATGCTGATGATATTGCACGATGTCACTCAGCCTGAAACCTACAACATGCCTACCAATCCTCAGATCCCATTATCTGTCACCCTGTGGCAGGACTGGGTGAAACCACTGGGTACAGTCGGACTTCTGGCTACGGCGGCTGTGGCTTGCCTGCATAAGATCACCGTCGGTCGGAACATAGTGGAAGAGGACCAACCGGGCTATCAACCGCCTGAGGAAGAGGTTAAGCAGGAAGAGGAGGCCAAGAAATGAGCGAGCATAACAAGCAAGAAATGGTAGTGCGTCACAAGCTGTTCGACCGCATCTGTCATTGGTTCATTGTGGCCGTGGGCTTAGTCACGTTTCTGACTGGCTTTTCCTTCTTCTATCCCTCCTTCCAATGGTTGGGTGCGATAGCGGGCACACCGCAATTGGCGAAGTTTATTCATCCGATTGCCGGCCTGTTGATGTGTTTACCACTGATGTTGATGTTGGTGCGTTATTACCACCACAACAAATGGGAAAAACACGATCTGGCTTGGATGCTCGCCATCAAGGATGTGATGTTCGAGAACGAGGAAAAAATCCCGCCTATCGGCCATTACAACCCTGGTCAAAAAGTGCTGTTCCGCGCCTTCGTGCTGACTTCTATCACTTTAACCGTGACGGGATTCATCATGTGGCAACCCTACTTTGCGCCGTACTTCTCCGCCACTGTGGTGGGCTGGGCGATAGTGCTGCACGCCATTAGTGCCTTGATCATGCTGATGTTTGTGATGGTGCACTTTTGGATGGCGACCTGGGTGGAAGGGTCTATTACAGGCATGCTTTACGGCAAGGTCTCTAAGGCATGGTGCCGTAAACATCATCCGCTGATGTTGGATAAACATTCGGACGTGGAGAAACATTAATGAGTCATACAGCCGAGATACCTATGGTCCCCGGCAGCGAATCGCCGCTGGAGCTAAAAACCTTAAAGGCGGTGGACCCCGTAGCTGTGTACCACAGACGGGCGCAGCGTTTGCTGTCGTTGGCTAAGGACTCGCCGCTGGCCGACTACTTTGAGCTATGCCGTCGTCTGGTTGCTATTCAGGCCAGCTTGGCGGCGGAGGCTGACTTCGGTCAGCTTCTCGCTTGGGGGAAAGATGAGGCGACTCCGCTTTCCCAGTTGGGCTCAGAGGCAGATAGCTATTGGCAAGGATTGCTGCAACAGCTGTTAAGCAATCTGCTGCCGCAGGTGGATGAAGATCTGGCTCGAGTGCTGCGGTTGCTGATGCAGCAATCCCCAGAGCAGCTAAGTCTGTGGGGGAGTGCGTTACGCCAAGGGCGGGTGAGTGACGTGCCCGCGCGCTTTAGTTTGTTTATCTGGGCAGCGATGGGGGTCTATTGGTCCCATTGGGCGCCTATGGTGATCAAACGGATTGATCAACGCAAAGTAGCACAGCAGAACCTGTGTCCGATTTGCGGTAGTCATCCCGTGGCGAGCGTGATCGTCGACCAGCCGAGGGCGGGTCTGCGTTATCTGCATTGCAGTTTGTGCGAGAGCGAATGGCATTACATTCGCGCCCATTGCACCTGCTGTGGTCAGGATAAAGGGACGACACTGTGGTCATTCGATGATACTAAGGCGCAGGTGCGCATCGAGAGCTGTGATGAATGCCATGGTTATACCAAGATGCTGTTCATCGAAAAGTCACCTTCTATGGATGTGGCGGCCGACGATTTAGCGACCTTGATGCTCGACAGTGAGCTCAATGCCAAGGGCTTTGGGGCGACTACGGTCAACCCTCTGCTGCTGGCCCATGAAACCAAGCAATAAGCAAAGCCGGGAAGGGCTCGCTGAGTCCTTCCCATTTTATAAATCAAGATGATACAAATGATGACCCAAGTACCCGACACACCACAAGCCCTGTACCGCGCACTGCCATCGATGGACAGCCTGCTGGCCGATGCTATGTTGGCGCCCCTGCTGCAAAACTATGGCAAAGCGGCGGTAAAGACGGCACTGGATAGCCAGTTGCGCACGGCCCGTGAGCTGATTGCTGCGGAGCGCCGTTTACCCGCTTGGTGTGCTAACCCGTCGCTACTGAACGGATATTTGGTTGATCAATTGTCTAAGGACTATAGCCATAGTCTAAAACCCGTCTGGAATTTGACGGGCACGATTCTGCATACCAACTTGGGTCGCGCCCAACAGTCTGAGGCGGCTATTCGTGCGGTTACTTCTGTAATGCGTTATCCCACGCCGCTGGAATTTGAGTTGGCGGCGGGCGAACGTGGTCACAGAGATAATGCGATCAGTGCGTTAATCCAGCGCCTGACGGGGGCTGAGGCCTGCTGCATAGTGAATAACAACGCCGCCGCTGTGTTGCTGATGTTGTCGGCGGTGGCGGCGGGTAAAGAAGTCATCGTCTCCCGCGGTGAGCTGGTGGAAATTGGCGGCGCCTTTCGCATTCCTGATATTATGCGCCAAGCGGGCTGCACGCTAGTTGAAGTCGGCAGCACTAATCGTACGCACCTTAAGGACTATGAGCAGGCGATAACGGAAAATACCGCCGCCATCATGAAGGTGCACACCAGCAACTACCATATCAGTGGTTTTACTGCGTCGGTGGATGAGGCCAGATTAGGCCAACTCTGCCGCGAGCGTGGGGTTGCACTCATCTCGGATCTTGGCAGTGGTTCACTCACGGATTTACGTCGTTTCGGCCTTAAACAAGAGCCAACGCCCCAAGCTATGTTGGCGGATGGTGTCGATCTGGTCAGTTTCTCCGGTGATAAACTCCTCGGCGGCCCGCAATCGGGCTTGATTGTTGGTAAACAGGCGCTGATCAACAAACTCCAAAGCCATCCGTTAAAGCGTGCATTGCGCTGCGACAAACTGATTCTAGCGGCGCTCGAGGCGACGCTGATCCATTACCTCAATCCTGAAACCTTAGACAAAGAATTGCCGATCATGGCCAAGTTTGCCCGCAGCCAAGCTGAGTTACGCCAGATTGGTGAGCGTTTGCAGCAGGCCTTAGCGCCGCGGTTTGCCCCTTGCTATGGCCTTGAGTTAATCGAGTGTCAGACCCAAGTCGGCAGCGGCTCGCAGCCGGATACCTTTTTACCCTCAATCGCCCTGTGCTTTAACGCCCAAGATGGCGGCAGTTTAACTTTGCTCGAGCAGCATTTTAAGCAGGCGCAGCGCCCTGTGATTGGCCGCATGACTCAAGATCAACTTCGTCTCGATCTGCGTGGCATAGATGATGAGGCCGAATTATTGGCCGAACTCAGCACCTTAGGTGTGCAGCTATGATTATGGTGACCGCGGGTCATGTCGACCACGGTAAGAGCACGCTGATCCGTGCCTTAACGGGCATGAATACCGACAGGCTCCCCGAAGAAAAACGCCGTGGCATGACTATCGATCTCGGCTACGCCTTTATGCCGCTTAAAGATGGCTCGCGGCTAGCCTTTATCGATGTGCCCGGCCATGAAAAATTTATCAATAACATGCTGGTGGGTGTAAGCCATGTGCGCCACGCGCTGCTGGTGTTGGCCTGTGACGACGGCGTGATGCCGCAAACCCGCGAACATCTGCAAATTCTCGCCCTTTTACCGCTAAATAGTTTGACCTTAGTGCTGACCAAGCGGGATGTGGTCGACGACCACAGTGCCGCTAAGGTGGCCTTCGATGGTATGGCGCTACTGGCAGAATTCGGTATCGAGGCCAGCGGCGTGTTTGAGGTCTGTGCTAATGATGTTGACGATGCGGGGATTTACGCCCTCAAACAGCACATTTTAGACCTCGCCGAACAGCAATCGAATCAAGCGGAAGATGCCAGCAGTTTTCGGATGACGCTCGATCGCGCCTTTAGCGTCAAAGGTGCGGGTTGTGTGGTTACGGGGACCGTGATTAGCGGCAGCGTCTGTGTTGGCGACAGCCTCTACAGCTCAGGGCAAAAGGCGAAATTGCGGGTTCGTGGTATTCATTGCCAAGGAATGGAAGCCCATAGAGCACTCAGTGGCACTCGGGTCGCCTTGAATCTGACCGGTGTTGATAACCACAGGGCGCCCGCCCGCGGCGATTGGTTAAGCAGCCTGCCACAAGCTGAATTATGCGTTCGGCCCGTAGTACAAATCCGCAGTTTTGAACCCATCAGCCATTGGCAAAATGTCCACTGTCACCATGGCGCCGACCATACCCTAGGGCGGATTTCGCTGCTCGATGAGGTCGATGAACGGGGGCGTTATCTGGCGGAAATTGTGCTCGATAAACCGCTGCTGTTGTGCCAGGACGACCCCATAGTAATTAGGCATATTGGCGGTAAGCAAACCCTAGGTGCAGGGCGGGTGCTGGCCTTAAAAGTCCCCAATCGTAAGAAGCGCACGCCTGAGCGTGTCAGTAAATTGCAACAGCTGGCTCAGTTTACTAATCCCGTGAATGTGCTGGCACTACTCGGCCAGAGTGAGGCGCAGAGTATTGATGAAATCCGTTGGCGCTGGCAGTTAACCGATGAAGGGCTTGCCGCCATGTTGGCGCAGGCGGGGCTTACTCGAATTGGTGACTATGGGATGGGGACCCAGCTACTTGAGAAAGAAAAACAGCAATTTATTGAGCTGTTAAGTGAGTATCACCAACAGCACCCAGACCAATTGGGGCTTGGGCGTAATCGTCTGCAACGCATGAGCCACAGTGTATTGCCTAACGAGTTAGCCAACAAAGTGCTCGACAGTCTCTGCCAAGAGGGGCGGATGGTGCTACGCGGTGCCTTGTTACAGTTGGCCGACCACAGAATAGTCCTCGATAGCGAGGCGCAGCAATGTTGGCAACGCCTAGCGCCTTGGCTGGCGCTGCAAACGTCCCCCGTGTGGGTGACTGAGATGGGGGAATATCTGGATCTTGAGCCCACCAAACTCAGATTGCTGTGTTTTCAACTGGTGCAGCAGGGCTTTATTACCGCTGTGGTGAAGGACAGATATTTGCTGAGCGAGCAGCTGTGCCACTACGCCAATTTGGTGCGTGAGCATGTGGACACCCACGGCAAGCTCGAAACCGCAGAGTTTAAGGACATGATTGGCCTAGGGCGTAAGGTCAGCATTCAATTGCTGGAGTTTTTTGATCGCAGTGGTTTTACCCGTAGGAAGTATCGCAGTAACAGTCGGGAAATTCGGGATGGGGAACTGTTTTATTCCCACGAGAATTGGCGGAAGAACATAGGAGTCGAACCTACCCAGGACTGCTGGCAGCCCTACCCGGATTTGAAATCCGGACGCCTCACCGGAGACGACGTTCTTCCAATAGAAGACCAAGCGATAGTAGAAAATGCGTAAACATGAATCAAGCGTATTTGCATTTCATTAATCGGTTTGTGACTTGAGTCGTATTTTGCAAGCAAACTAATTGTTTTTATTTGAATTTATGAGTTTTGAGGGTCGCTATGGAATATCATTCACACACAGTAGTCACAGAAAAACAGGTGACCCTTTTAGAGCAGGGACAGGCATCGGAACTCACGGATTATTTAGCCAATGAGGTGCGAGTGGCGCTGGTTTACAACGGCATTGCCCACACTGTGATGTTAGCCAGCCCAGAGAACCTTGAAGAGTTTGCTATTGGTTTTACCTTGTCCGAGCGAATTGTTTCCCATGTGAATGAAATCAAAGGGGTGGAGCTTGAATTCACCCCGGAAGGTGTACTCATTCAAGTGGAGATCACCCAAAGGTGTTTTATGGAACTCAAGCAGCAGCGCCGCAATATGGCGGGGCGTACTGGCTGCGGTCTCTGTGGTGTCGCTCAACTTGAAGAAGCGGTAAAGCCTGTGATCCGCGTGGACTCGGACGCCAGATTTAATATCGATCACCTACAACTCGCCCTTGGACAGATTAAAGATAATCAACATCATTTTAAGCTCTCGGGCGCGACCCATGCCGCCATAGGTTTAGACCAAGAAGGACAAATCATCGCCGCCTATGAAGATATAGGCCGGCACATTGCACTGGATAAATTGATCGGCGCATTTTCGATGCGCCATGCTAAGCGCCCACTGGCCGTGCTGCTCACCAGCCGCGCTAGCTTTGAAATGGTGCAAAAGGCCGCCAGTGCCAATATCCAAATTCTGTTTGCTATGTCCGCCGTGACTTCACTGGCGTTGGAATTAGCAGAGAAAAGCAATATCACGCTTATCGGTTTTTGCCGCAATGGCAGAGCGACGCTCTATACCCACGGCTATCGGCTTGTGGGACAGAACCGTGCCTGTTTAGCGAAAGCAATCTAAGCGTGCCGCCACTCGAGGCTGATATTGTGCCGTAAGGCGTCAACCTCAATCTCAACCTCTGTGGTACACAGGTTATAGGTGCTTCGCGCTTATTTTTTTATAGTCTCGTTCATTAGGGTAATGACATGACATGGCAACAATTTAAACAACAATATCTGGTCCGTTTTTGGGCACCAATGCCTGCGGTAATCGCCGCCGGTATCCTTTCTACTTACTACTTTGGCTTAACTGGCACCTTCTGGGCCGTCACCGGGGAATTTACTCGCTGGGGTGGGCATTTGCTGCAATTGATGGGCGCAAATCCTGAAACCTGGGGTTATTTCAAGGTGATAGGTTTGCAGGGCTCTCCCTTAGACCGTATCGACGGCATGATGATCATCGGCATGTTTGGGGGCTGTATTGCGGCGGCGCTGTGGGCGAATAACGTCAAATTGCGTATGCCACAGAGCCGTATCCGCATCGCTCAGGCGTTAATTGGCGGCATTATTGCCGGCTTTGGCGCTCGCCTAGCGATGGGCTGTAACTTAGCGGCTTTCTTTACTGGTATTCCGCAGTTTTCCTTACATGCTTGGTTTTTTGCCCTCGCGACGGCGGCGGGGTCGTACTTTGGCGCGCGTTTTACGCTACTGCCCATGTTCCGTATTCCGGTGAAATTGAAGAAAGTCGATAAGGCGACTTCGGTTAAGCAGGATGAGAATCAAGCGAGAAGGCGGTTTCGCATCGGCATGTTAGTGTTTGCGGCGATTATCGGCTGGGGGTTATTGACCATGTTCAATGCGCCTAAGCTGGGTATTGCTATGCTCTGTGGCGTGGGCTTTGGTCTTTTAATCGAGCGGGCACAAATCTGCTTTACCTCGGCATTTCGCGATATGTGGATCACCGGCCGCACCCATATGGCTAAGGCGATTATTCTCGGCATGGCGGTGAGTGCTATTGGGATTTATAGCTATGTGCAGTTGGGCGTGCCGCCCAAAATCATGTGGGCTGGCCCGAATGCGGTGATCGGTGGCCTGCTGTTTGGTTTTGGCATTGTGCTGGCGGGTGGTTGTGAGACAGGTTGGATGTACCGCGCCGTCGAAGGGCAAGTGCATTTCTGGTGGGTCGGTTTAGGTAATGTACTTGGCTCAACACTGTTGGCCTATTACTGGGATGATATAGCCCAGCCATTAGCGACTAATTGGGACAAGGTAAATCTGCTCACCAGCTTTGGCGATAAGGGCGGTTTATTGGTGACCTATTTGCTGCTGGCATTATCCTTTGTGGCCATGTTGCTGTGGGAAAAACGTTTCTTTGCCCGTAAGGCGAAGCGGGATGAACAACTGATCGCGGAGGCGGCGTAATGAGTCAATATATTCCAGATTATCAACTCGATATGGTAGGCGAGCCTTGCCCTTATCCCGCCGTTGCGACCCTTGAGGCCATGCCAACGTTGAAACCGGGGCAGATATTAGAAGTGATCAGCGACTGCCCACAGTCAATCAATAACATTCCCCTTGATGCCAAAAATCATGGCTACAAGGTGTTAGAGATTGAGCAAAATGGCCCAACGATTCGCTATCTGATCCAGCGTTGATAGTGGTTATGCAAATAACTTAACCACGATTAATGAAAAGCGCTGCATTTGCAGCGCTTTTTGATCTTAGCCTTGGCAATCGGCGGGTAAATATTCGTCGGGAATGCCGTTACTGCTACACACCCAAGTGACATTGTCTTGCTCGTCGACTTGGGGCGACAGATACACCTCATAGTCTTGGTAATCCCCTAGGGTTTCGCCGCCCACAAACCCGACTATGCCATCGGTGTAGAGATTGAAGGTGGTCAGTTGCGCATCCGTGAGCCCTAGGACTTCCAATTCTGTCGGCCAGGCTTTATGGGCTTGGTAGTAGGCCGTTAAAGTATCTGTAATTGGCGTTAATGATAGATGTAACTGATCTATATGCTTAACCGCAGCATCGGTGTCGGGAACGGTCAACGTTAAAGCCTGAGTTTGATCAGCTGGCGCCTCATAACTTACCCCTGCGCCCATTTTTTCTTGGTAGTCCTTATAGGCGGGAATCGCAATCGCAGCGGCGATACCGATAATGGCCGCGAGGATAATAATACCGCCACCCGCAGTGCCCATGCGTGGCATAAACAGGCTGAAAACATAAGCCCAAGCACTGCGAGAAGGCGCCGCATAATCTTTACCTTGCGCTTTGGCTTGCACCCTTGCCATACGTTTAGTTAACCATGGATAGCTGCCATTAAGCTCGTGCAATGACATCCAAAATCCGCTTGATTCTTGGGTTTGGCGAATATATTGGTCCACATTCATACGTTTCCACTGCTCAACCCCGGCCGTCAGTACGGCAACGGCATTAGTGGCCGAACGCAAACTGTTACAGCAGCGCAGCCCGTGGAGATCGCAGGTGTATTCACAGGCGCGGGAATAGGCTGCGCCCACTAGGGGTAACCAAGTGGCAAACACTAACAAGGGGGCTTTACCTATATGATTGCGGCGAATGTGGCCTAACTCATGGCCAATATAGAAATTGAGCGCATCTTTATCTGACTCAAGTGCGTCCACAATCGATGAGTACAGCACTATATAGTGGCGGCCGAGGAAGCGGGTGGCTAACGCATTAAGCATGCCGTCGGCGGCGAGTAGGTAAGCGCGTGGCGGTTCTTTTATTGCTAAACGTTCGCAGCAGGCTAAATATTGTTTATGTAAATCAGGGAATTGCTCTGCATTGATTTCAACAGCTGTGCCTTTTAAGTAACTGATAAAGGCGGAATGGCTAAAGAGATAGATAATGAAAAACGCCAACACGTAAATCAGTGCGACACCTAAGGTGCCTATGATCAATCCTGCCCAGACGAGTCCTGAAATAATGGCTAACAGGGTGAACAGTGACTTTTCCTTCGAATAGACAATATCCGTCAGCTGAATAGGGTTGTCGTTCCCTGTGGTAATAACTTGTTCCATGTTGATCCTTTTCCTAGTGAAGTGACAAGCGGCGTGAAAATAGTCAATTTCACTAGGAAATTCAATCTCTATCACTGGGGGAGCCGATAATTTCCTCTTTAAGTGCTAAAAATGGCTTAAGGTGCCAATACGGCGGTGCCATTTTTTATCGCGTTTTGTACCAGCTCATAAACCTGTTTCTCGGCCACATTGACTAACTTTTGGTGCTCATCGCCGAGTTGTTCCATCTCTTCACCCATCACTTCCATCGACTCGCCTAAGCTTTCAATTTGTTCGTTAACCTCGGTATCTTTTTCACCCGAGGCGAGATTGACTAAGAGCTTGTTGGTTTCGGCACTGATGGCATCACCCTTTACCTGCATTTGCTCACCCAAGCGCTGCATTTTTTCACCTTGCAGCTGCATTGGGCGCACTGCCTCTTTCACTTGATTCACAAGGGCTGGGTCAGTAACCACATAACGGTTTCCGGCGGTCTTAACCCAAAGATAATCCGTTTGATAAGGATTCTTTTGGCCTTTGAGTTTATTCCAATCTTGGCTCTCACCCGCGCCTATAGTCAGCTCGCCATCTTGGCGTACATAAATCCACGAAAAGTCAGGATAATTACGACTATTGATCGAAATATTGGTTTCGGTAGATGACTGAGAGCTTATCTGTTGTGCGGCCCAAATCCCACAGGGGATCAGCGCGAGGATAAATAAACCGCCGAATACTTTAGTGCGTGTGTTCATAATGCTTCCTTGTATGAATAAGTATTTGTGATTAACTCGCCTGTATAAGCAGAGTCTATGCCAACAAAATAATCCTTATTTATCATTGCGATAAAAATAGTGTCCGCCTGGCGAGCTCAAATGTGTCCGCACATTAGTCTAAAAGTGTCCGTGCAATTGTCCGTTCAGTGGACACTCTGGGATAACCCATAAGGTGCACTACACTTATTCGAGTTTGCTAAACACCGCTTGATTGTGGGGTTGGTATTGAGTGGTATTTGTGGATTAGTGCTAATTTTTGCCAATTCGATAAGCGTATTTTGCTTAAGTCAGCTTAGGTTAAGCCGAGATGGCGTTAGCTATGGCAATTGATAGCGATTGGTCGTTGATATAAAGGAACCAAGAGTATGAAGTTAACTAAGATAATCAATACGCAAACCACAGGAGTAGTGGGTTTTTTAGCCATGGCCTTGAGTATTCCTGCTATGGCTGCAGAAAAGCCTTCCTTTGACTGTGGCAAAGTGCAGGCTGGTAGTATTGAGGATATGGTCTGTCAGGATGCGGGATTGATCAAATTAGATCAGCAGTTGGCCGAGGTTTATAGTCAAGCGACTGATAAAGCTAAAAATGAACAACCTCCAGTATTAAAAGCCATGCAGCGAGGCTGGGTGAAAGGCCGCAACGAATGCTGGAAAAGTGACGATAAACGTACCTGTGTCGAGTCTAGTTACCAAACTCGAATTGCAGAATTGCAAGCACAGTATCGGCTAGTCGAGATGACGGGCCCGGTGATCTATGCCTGCGATGGTAATCCCGCTAACGAAGTGGTGGTCAGTTATTTTAAAACCGAGCCCGCTACCCTGATTGCCGAACGCGGCGATCAAACCTCGCTGATGTTTGTACAACCCAGTGGCAGTGGCACAAAGTATCAGGGCAGAAATGAGAGTCTATGGGAGCACCAAGGTGAGGCAAAAGTAGTTTGGGGCTACGACACGCCAGAAATGACCTGTAAACTGGTAACCAAATAGCGTTAATTGAAGATTAAAAATTAACCCCTAATCCTAGGGTGTAGCTATTGTCCTTTGTATTGCCATTGGCTGATTCAGTTTCATTGAAGTCATATTTAAATGAGAGATAAAGATACTCGGTAAGTAGGTACTTAAGCCCTAGGGTTGAGTTTGAGATGTAATCAACCGTAGGGATATCGGGAAAGGCGATTTGCAGATCGGCATAGGTTTCTAAATCGCCTCCAAACCAATACTGTTTATAGTTGAGTGTGGCGGCCCAAGCATTGAGTTGATAGGTAAATATTTGGCTATCAAGCCAAAAATGATTGTAGGTGACAACAAAATCTAGCTTGTCGCGACCAATACCCCAAAAGCGATAACCAGGACCTAAGGCGGCATAATAATTGCGGATATGGTAACCAAGCCTATCTTCCTGAAAAAAATCCTCTTGGCGCAATAACCAATGCTCACTGATCAAATAGTCTAGGTTGTAGTGTCCCTCGATGGTATTACGCTTGGTGACATCCCCTTCGGTTTCATAACGCCATTCGCTTTTAAAGTTATGCCGCCACTGCAAGGTTTCGGCGGTGATATCGCCTTTGGCGTGGAGCTTTTGGGTATCCTTAGTGTTATTGCTAACATCTATCGCGGCTTCCACACTGCCGCTAAAGCGCCAATCCGATTCACTTTGAATATCTGAAAACATCAATTCACTGATGGGCGTTTGTTGATTGTTGATCATCACAAAACCCTCTAAGCCAGAGGATTGAATGTTAATATTTTGCAGGGTTCGATTGACACTCCAGTGGCGATTTTCTGAGGTCTCAAAGCTTAGGATGGCGTTGCGATTGATGGAGATTTTTGGAGCATAACTGGGTTTAATCACTAAATTTTCGTCATCGAAGCTTTTAATCACTCCCGTGATCCTATCACCATTTTTGAGTAAAACTGAGTCGGCGAACGCTTGCCAACTTAAGCCGCCAAGTAACACTGCTATGGATAATATCGAATAGCGATTTCGCATTAATTGCGGGCTCAAGAAGTAGATTTAGTGAGATATTTGGGCATTCTAGCCTATGTGGTGGGTAACAAGGCAATAACATCCATGAGAGTGGGTAAGAAATTGAAAGCCAGCTTCCAATTCCTTACCTTGGCAGGTTAACTCAGCGAGAATTGATCTCAGTAATTTTGAGATTGATAAGCTGTTTCTGCCATTGGTTTTTATCTATTCCTTCTACCCAAACTACCGGGCTCTTACGTTGCTCGCCTTTACGCAAATAAGTCTCTGGCATGCGGAAAATGGCTTCCCAGACTTCGAGTTTCTCGGTTTTGAGCAAAGTGCCATCGTCGGCAAAGAAGCTGGCTTCGACCTCAACTAAGGTCACATGCTCACCGCTAGTGCTGGCAAGCTCGAAGCTAAGGCCGAGTTTGTCACCCTTCCACTGGCTGTCGGTAAAGCTGACTTTAATGCCATCTTTGGCGGTAGAACCTAAGAGTTCGGGTCTGGCTATGGCGTTGGCGGTCAGCGTTGTGACAGGTGCGGCCGTTGCTACTGGGGCTGCAGTAACGGCGGCGCTAGTGGCGACCGCAGGGGCATTTACCGCTGGCGCTACGGCTTGGGTAGTTAATACCGCCGCGGCCGTTTTGGTTTCTGTCACTATATATTCCCAGGTAAAGTCGTCTTTAAGCCTGACTTGGGCACCGTTTTCAAGGGTGACTCTTGCGACTTCAGGTGCCACATCGGCGGCCATCACTGAGGATGAGAGCAACAAGAGTGAACTAAGTGCACTAAGGCGAAATGGGGTTTGCATTGATTTTCTGGCTCCGGTATCCATCTGAGTCAATATTCTGCCCTAACATAAACAATTTACTGCGCATTAGTCACTGCCTAAGTCGCATTTGGGTAAATAAAAGGGTTTGAACCTTTAACTTATCGCCGCTTTGAACCTGCTGTGTGGCGCTTTGGCTAATTCGAGCAGTTCTTCGATAATCACTCGTAGCTTGGGTTGGAGGTAAGGCGTTTTTAGCCAAATCAGGTGGATGGGCGTGTCGTCACTGGCGAGGTCGTCCAGTACCGAAACAAGCTCACCGGTTTTAAGATGGTCTTCAACCAGCCATATCGGCACTTGCGCTAAACCGACTCCCGCCAGTGTGGCCGCTAAAATGGCTTCACAATCGGCGATTTCGTGGCGCACTGGAATGTCATGGGCCTCGATGATCCCATCCTCATTTTTAAGTGACCAGCGATGTTGCTGCCCGAGCGGCCAACCGACAATGCATTGGTGCTGGCTGAGATCTTCTTTGCTTTGTGGCGTGCCGAGTAGAGCGAAATAGGCGGGAGACGCGCAGATCACTCGGCGTTGTTCCCCTAATCTACGGGCGACTAAATCCACAGTGTCGCCGAGTTGCCCGACACGCACGGCTAAATCAATTCCATCATTGAAGAGATCTGTCGCCCTATCGTTGAAGGTGATGGATAACTCGAGTTTGGGATATTTTTGCGATAGCGATAATAGGCTAGGCAGTATATATCGCCGCCCAAAGGTGACGGGTAAATCGACTCGTACTCGACCCGAGGGAATTTGTTGTTCACTGCCGAGTCGGCTCTGGGCATTTTCTAGGATTGCGATGGCATTTTGGCAATCAGTGAGATACGAATCGCCATCATTGGTTAAGCTCACGCGCCGTGTGGTGCGATGCAGCAGTTTAGTGCCTAAGCGGGTTTCTAAGCGCACTATGCTTTTACTGAGCGCCGAACCAGTCATGCCTAACGCCTGCGCCGCTAAGGTAAAACTGCCGAGCTGGGCAACTGTGACGAAATGGCGTATCTCAACAAATTGATTATTTATCACGGCAATTAATTCCTCTATGGACTTAGTGAAGGTCATTTTAGTGACTTAATCAGCATAAGTGAATCGCGTAAGCTACTACCAGAGTATGAAAATGAGCGTTAACACCGGACGGCAGCCATATTGTGATGGATTATCAATGCTGTTCTATATAGCCAATTTAAAATCCCTATTGAGTGAGCAAACTATGAAATCGTCGAATAATCTGCAAGGTAAAGTGGCTTTTGTACAAGGTGGTAGCCGAGGTATCGGCGCTGCCATCGTTAAGCGTTTAGCGAGTGAGGGCGCCGCGGTTGCCTTTACCTATGTGTCATCTGAGGCCCAATCACAATTGCTAGTTGACGACGTTATCACCCATGGCGGTCAAGCCATTGCCATTAAGGCCGACAGCACAGAGCCGGAAGCGATTCGCCGCGCCATCCGCGAGACCAAAGCGCATTTCGGTGGCTTAGATATAGTGGTTAATAATGCGGGCACGCTGATTTGGGATAGCATCGAAAATCTGACGCTAGAAGACTGGGAACGAACTGTTAACACTAATGTGCGCAGTGTGTTTGTGGCCAGTCAAGAAGCTGCGCTGCATATGAATGACGGCGGCCGCATCATCAATATTGGTAGCACTAACGCTGAGCGTATTCCGTTTGTAGGTGGTGCGATTTACGGCATGAGTAAATCGGCCTTAGTCGGTTTGGCCAAAGGGTTAGCGCGGGATTTAGGGCCACGTGCGATTACGGTGAACAACATTCAACCAGGCCCTGTGGATACTGATATGAACCCTGATAACGGCGATTCATCTGAGCCAATCAAGGCGATGGGTGCTCTGGGTCGCTTTGGTAAAGCCGAAGAGATTGCCAGTTTTGTCGCCTTTATCGCGGGTCCTGAAGCGGGCTACATTACAGGTGCGAGTTTGATGATTGATGGCGGGTTTTCAGCATAAGCTTTGGCTGTATCTATTTTTCAGGTAAGGCAAATTAATTTGCTTGTTGATGAACTATTGTTACAATCCGCCGGTCTTATCTGCAGCTAGCTGTGAATAGACTTTTATTTTTATCTTTATAATCAAAGAATAAGGCGAAGGGAAATCCAAATTTCTAAGTTATCGACTAAGCAAACAGGCAACCTATGGGGCGTGATGGTGTTTACCATTCTGACCTTGTTCTGTTTGACTCAAAATAGTGGAATACTTAATTTGCTGCTCAAGGAGTCGAGCGTGCAGGCGATGTCGGCTGCGCCTTTTTCGGGTGCAGCTAGCGCCAACTCAGCCGTTAACACTGGTTCAGCTCCCAGCAATATGGCGAGCAATGTTGACGCCCAATCGATAGGTTCTGAGCTCATTAAAGGCGGGCCTAAAAAATGTGAATTGTCTGAGAAGTCGATCCGAACCTGTATCGATGCCCCGAGCACTATTCCATTACTTATCTTGTTGTTCCTACTTCCGTTACTTCCCCGCGTTTCCCGTGTGATAACACAGTTACCAATATTGAGTTATCAGGCGAAGCCTAGGCGAATACATCTCACACTCTGCCGCTTTCAAGAATAGAAATAACTTATTTATCAAATTGATAGGTGAGTTTGTTTTGGCATGCTTTCTCTCGCTCGGTAGTTGACTTTTCTCGCCAGTTTGCTGGTAGAAAGAGCATGAAGTGGCTGCAAAACATCCGGTTTTACACCTCCTATCTCCGATCAAATGTCTTGAATTAAGCCTGATATCACGCTGATTTTTCTTATGCTGTTACTTTCTCTGTAACGAGACCGAGTTAAGAAGAAAAGTAAGCATTTACAAGGCATAACCAACAGTTAATGCCTATTTTGGGGACAAAATGAGTACATTAAAATCCATATTAACCAGATTCTGGATGCTCGCCTTGATAGTGATGAGTCCGTCGCTCATGGCCGCATCGACGGGCTGGTTGATTAATGATAATCACCCGCCAGCCAAAGTACGTTTTATGCTAACGGGGGAGGTTGATCCTGTAACTAATACTTTGCCCGCTGTGCTTGAAGTACAACTCGAAGGCGATTGGAAAACCTATTGGCGCAGTCCTGGTGAAGGCGGTATCGCGCCGAGTATCAAGTGGGATGACTCACGCAATCTACAGCAAGTGGATTGGAGATGGCCTGCGCCAGAGGAATTCTCATTATTGGGGTTACAAACCTTTGGTTACAAAGGTAATACCACCTTTCCCTTAACCTTGAAAGTCGATGATATCGCCGCCCCGACTCAGTTGCGTGGCAAGGTGACCTTGTCGACCTGTACCACTATCTGTGTGCTGACGGATTATCAGATTAGTCTCGACTTCACGCCTAATGCCCTGCAAGCAGATACCGATGCCATGTTGGCTTACAACAAGGCCGTGTCGCTGGTGCCACAAAAAGTGTTGACCCAAGAAGGTCAAAATCCTGCCATGACAATGGGTTGGGATGCCACCAAAGGTCAACTTGAAGTCAGACTCAATGATGCCAACTGGCAGAGTCCAACCGTGATTATCGATGGCGAGCCGGATACCACATTCAAGCTAGTGAGCTTAACGCCAAGCGAAAGTGAGGCAAATGGCCAGCAATTGATTGGTATTTTTACTGGTCAAAGCTGGCTGGGCGAGCCCGAAGTCTTAGGTAAGTCGCTGAATGTTACCGTCGTCGATAGCGAACGAGCCCTAGAATATAGCGCCGAAGTTAAGCCTGTGGTGATTACCCAAGAAAGCACCTCGGTATTTGGCATGATTTTGCTGGCACTTATCGGTGGTTTGATCTTAAACGTCATGCCCTGCGTGTTACCAGTACTCGGCATGAAGCTCAGTTCAGTGGTGGCTGCGCCCGATCTTAAGCGTAATCAAATCCGCCAGCAGTTTATCGCATCGGCGCTGGGGATATTGGCCTCATTCTGGTTGCTGGCTGGTTTTATCCTAATGCTTAAGCTCACGGGGCAAGCGATTGGCTGGGGTGTGCAGTTCCAAAACCCTTGGTTCATTGGCTTTATGGCGCTGGTGACCACAGTGTTTGCCTTCAATATGTTAGGTGTGTTTGAGATTAACTTACCCTCTAACGTGCAAACCAAGCTGGCGACGACGGGCGGCAATAATAACAGCGGTCACTTTTTACAGGGCATGTTTGCGACTCTGCTCGCGACACCGTGCAGCGCGCCTTTCTTGGGTACTGCGGTCGCCTTCGCTTTAGGTGCCGATGTACTGAGCCTGTTTGCCATCTTCACCGCGCTGGCCGTGGGTATGGCGTTCCCTTGGTTGATTGTGGCGGCATTTCCGCAGGTGGCGGGTTATTTCCCTAAACCCGGCCGCTGGATGAACACGGTGAAAGTGTTTTTCTCCGGCATGTTGCTGATCACTAGTTTATGGCTGATTAGTCTGTTGGCTAGCTTTATTGATGTGCTCTACCTCTGGCCGCTAGCGGGTATCATTGCACTGATATTCATGGTGTTTATGGCCCAAAAATACGGTGCGATTGCCCTGGTGAGTTGCTTAGGTGTCGGGGTTTTACTGTCGGCTATTATCGCCTTTATGACGGCGAATCAGTGGGCTAAACCTTTACCTGCCGACCTTGCTTGGACGCCATTGGATCAAGCATTGATTAATCAGCAGGTCACCCAGGGCAAGACAGTGTTTGTCGATGTGACGGCCGATTGGTGTATTACCTGTAAGGCCAATAAAGTTGGCGTGATCTTGCAAGATCCCGTCTACAGCCTGTTGCAACAGCCGCATATTTTGCCGATGAAGGGCGATTGGACCACGCCTTCTGAGCCCATTACTCACTACCTGCAAAGCCATAATCGTTTCGGAGTGCCATTCAACGTGGTTTACGGCCCGGGTGCACCACAGGGGATTGAATTACCTGAAATTCTATCGACCGAGCTTGTGCTTGCTGCGATAGAACAGGCTTCAGCATCGACAGGAAAACCATCCGCAGTGGCAGGGAAATAACGCCAACGAACAGCCATTCATTTGGACGCTAATCGAGTGAGGCTAAACCAATATTCCGGTCAGGTTGAGTCCTGACCTAAGGCAATAAAAACGCATTATGAAACAGACAATTGAAGCGAAAGACGCAAATAAATTAATGCAGGACAATCGAGTCATTGGAGCCACAGCTATGTCGAAATTTAACTGTTTATTCAGCCCTTTATTAAAGAATCGTAAGTTGCAGATGTTTGCAGTCTCGGGTGTCGCCATAGCCATGCTAGTGGTTGCCTTACCTTCGCTGACGACCTCTGCCCATGCCAAGGACAGCAGTTTATCGGCGGCGCAGCAGCAAGAAGTGCGAGCCATCATTAAAGATGCCTTGATTAATGATCCAGAGCTTATGAGGGAAGCGATTCTTGCGTGGCAAACAAGGGAGCAAGAGGTTGCAAATACCGCTATGCAGGCGAGTCTAGTGACCCATCATCAAGCCATGTATGAGACCAAAAGTGATCCATGGAAGGGAGCTGCAACGCCTGAAATATCTATGGTGTATTTCACCGATTTTAACTGCCCATACTGCAAAAAAATCGAGCCTTCATTAAACAAGCTGATTGAAGAATTTCCGCAGTTAAAGATCATAGTAAAAATGGTGCCACTGCAGGGCGAAGGCTCCAAAATGGCGGTCGATTTTGCTCAAACCGTTTGGTTAAACGAGCCAGAAAAATATCTCAAGGTGAAGGATATGTTGATGTCGAGCCCGCGTGGGCTCGATGCCGCCGCCATCGCTAAGGTCGCTAAACTGACGGCAACCGAGCGTTGGGTGGGTAACACGGATGAACGCGTCACTAAAATGGTCCATGACAATATTAATTTAATGAATGAGTTAGGCATAGGCGGCACCCCAAGTATGATAGTGGCCGATACGCTTATTCCTGGATTAGTGTCCTATGAAGTATTAAAAGAGCAGCTCGAAGCCGCGATAGCCGCCCAAGATAAGACGCAGAAGAGCAGTTAAGATGCAGCCAAAGGAAACTGAAAATATGAGCGCCGAACAGGTTTCGATCTCTTTGCCTAAACGTATGTGGGGCTGGACTAAACAACTACTGCTCTGGTTATTGTTAGCCCTAGTGGTAACCAGCGTGATGGACATCTGGCGCGGCAGGGATATCCCGCGGGATAATTTGCCGCCGCTACAGGGGACGACCTTAGCAGGGGATTCCTTTGATATTGCCACGCTCAGCCAAGATCAGGCGGTATTGGTGTACTTTTGGGGCACTTGGTGCCCTGTGTGTAATTTTGTCAGCCCGGCGGTCAATCAAATGTCGGCCTATTACCCCGTGGTGACGGTTGCCATGGGTTCGGGTGAAGATGAAAAACTGAGAAAATATCTTCAACATCAGGAATATGGCTTTGATACTATTAACGATAATGACAGCAAAATAGCCCGAGATTGGTCATTGCAGGCGACGCCAACCATTATGATCTTTAAAGATGGCGAGTTAAAACACTACACGACGGGCTTTACGAGTCTGCCCGGCATGTGGTGGCGCATGCTCTTTAGTTAAATGAAACCTGCAAACTGATGCAACTTGCTAGAGGTGCTTGGCCATTTGCTTAAGTACATTGGCTCCAAAGCCACATCCGGTAGTTGCATCAGTTGAGTTTGCCCATATCTTTGAGCAATAGTCGCATTGAGTGAAAGGGGGATTAAGTATGCAAATGAAGCCAGTGATTTTGGGATTAATGATAGCTGTAGCATTTAGCTTACCAGTCTTTGCTGATGATGTACCCCAACGCGGCTGCGCCGCAAAGTTAGACGCTATTAGCCAGCAAATGGAGCAGGCTAAAACTACGGGTAATACATATAAAGTTGCAGGGCTTGAAAAAGCCTATCAAGAAGTCATAGCCCATTGTAACGACGATAAGCTATATGCTGAGCGGTTGGCAAAAGTACAGGCTTTGGAAGATAAGTTAATCGAACGTCAAAATGAGCTGGCTCAAGCGGTAAAAGAAGGTAAGCCGATGGATAAAGTCAGTAAGAAACAAGCTAAGGTTGCTGAAGTCGAATCAGAGCTGACTAAGGCGCGAGCAGAACTCGCGCAATAAGTTCAGGTTCTTTCTTTAACCCGCATAACCTATGCTCAAAACGGTAGATTCAGTGCTGGAGTTATAGCCAGCACTGAGTATGAGATGCTCTGTGAGCCGGTATCTAAGGCCGGCTTCAGCGCCCCATTGAGTAGTTTTATCTTCTTCCCACGTAGGTTTACCGCCAGCAATTCTGGGGGAAATATTGTTGGTATAAGCTGTGGTGCTGATATAGGCACTGCCGCCCGCATAAAAGCTTAAGTCGGTCGTTAAACTGTAGCTTAAACCTAAACGCCAGAGGCTTTCTTGGCGGTGGGACTGCGCGGGTTCTGGTACGGTAATATCGGTTTCGCGGCTGCGGGCATAACCTAAGTAATAACCCCATCGCTGATAATTATCATCGAAATGATAGGGGGCTATCGTAATGCCGTAGAGATTGTCTGCGGCGGGAACGTAGTCGAGCATCAGCGCGATATAAGGGGTATTCTCAGTGACATCCGGCATAACAGATGGCTGCAAAGTGTTATACTCGGCCGCTTGAAGCGGTTGGCATAGACTCATTAGCCCAATGCTCAGGCAGGCTAGCGGAGATGAATAGCGACACATGGGATAAGTTCCTTAGGACCAGATTGAAGATTGTTCATTTTCCTTTGTGGTTGGTCAATTCAAAAATGCTAAAATCTCTTTTAAAATAAGTGTTTGTAAACTCTTTGTGGCTCGTTTTGTATGAGTCATGGGGTGAGGTTTAACCTAGGGCAACTCTGGCATTACCTTTGTATGGATTTGTTGCGCTAGCGCCTAAATTGGAGTGGTATTGTGGATCAGGAAATGCGCCTCGAAATATCGAGCTGGTTAGCGAGTCTAGGAATAGATAGCCAGCCGTCGGACGGCATATCGACCAGTGTGATGCTGCTGGCATGTGTACTGTTAGCGGCAATCGCGTACTTTATTATGCGTCGCGGGGTGATTCGCGCGGTGAATATGGTGATCCAGCGTTCTAAGGTGACTTGGGACGATGTGTTTATGCGCTATAAAGTGCTCGAAAAGCTCGCCATGTTAGTCCCGGCTATCGTGCTGAATTTATTGGTTCCTATCGCATTAACTGAGCACCCAGTGCTGAGTAGTCTCGTCGACCGCCTACTGAGTATTTGGCTAGTGGTGCTGATGATCCGCGCCATTTACGCCGGCCTAGATGCGGTAAATGAAATTTCAGATATAAATTTAGTCAGCCGGCGTTTACCGGTGAAAAGCTTTGTGCAGCTGACTAAGTTATTCCTGTTCTTCGTGGGGCTTATCGTCTCGATTTCAGTGCTGGCCGATCAATCTCCCGTGTATTTCCTCAGTGGTTTAGGGGTGGCAACGGGTTTTGTGATGTTGGTGTTTCGCGACACTATTTTAGGCTTTGTGGCGGGCATTCAGTTGGCGGCAAACCGTATGGTGAGCAAGGGCGACTGGATCCAGATGGACAAATACGGCGCCGATGGGGCCGTGGAAGAAGTGTCATTAACCACAGTTAAAGTGCGTAACTGGGATAAAACCATCACTATGATCCCCGCCTATGCCTTAGTATCGGATGCGTTCCGTAACTGGCGTGGCATGTCGGAGTCGGGGGGCCGCAGGATTAAACGTGCGGTGAATATCGATATCAACAGCATTAAGTTTTTAACCGAGGAAGAACGGAATCGTCTCAGTAAAATCAATTGTTTAAAAGAGTATTTCCCCGCCAAGATTAGCGAGATCCAAGCGTCGAACGCCAAAGTGTCAGATTTGGATATGAGGGTTAACGGTCGTCATCTAACCAACGTGGGGACTTTTCGCGCTTACCTGCAGGAATATCTACAACGTCACGATAAGGTGCATAAGGACATGACCTTAATGGTGCGTCAGCTCGCGCCAACGACCGAGGGGTTACCGATAGAGATTTATATCTTTACTAACGATACCCGCTGGGCATTTTATGAGGCTATTCAAGCCGATATCTTCGACCATATCTTTGCGGTATTGCCAGAGTTTGGCTTGCAGGCCTTTCAAGCGCCGACGGGCAATGATATTCGCAGCTTAAAATCGGTGAAGGTTGAGGAGCTCGACTGACTAAGCTCGACTGACTAAAATAGCGGCGAGGCGCTGATCATCGCGCCTAAACGCCGCCGAAGCTTCCATCATCACTAATGTTTCGCGCCCGCCACAAAATCAGGTATCAGCTTAGGATGGCGGCCTTTAATGGTGCGGTAGAAGCTCAAAATGTCATGCATATCGGTTGCGATATCGCCACTGGGTTGCAGTGGCGTGTGGATCACCACAGTGCGGCGGCTAAAGTCTAGGCCCACGGGAACAATGGGCACCCCAGCTTTGCTGGCAATATGGTAGAAACCGCATTTCCAGCGTTTAACGGGGCTGCGGGTTCCCTCGGGGGCTAACGCTAGCTTGTAATCGGGTTGAGATTCAAAAAGCTGTACGGCACTATCGACTAAATTATTATTTTTACGCCTATCTACCGGACTGCCACCGATGGCGCGAAAGAACCATCCCCAAGGCGGAATAAATAACTGATGCTTACCGAGAAAGTGAATTCGCGTATTTAAAGCGCCGCGGGCGAGTACGCCAAGAATAAAATCCCAGTTGCTGGTGTGGGGCGCCACTATCACAATGTATTTCTTCAATTCGGGTAGTTGCCCTTCAATCTGCCACCCCAAAATCTTCAGTAGCCAGCAACATAATCTTGTAAACATAGTTCAGTGCTCAGAGTCGAAAAATTAATAATATCATCAGCTTTTTTGAATTATAAATCGGCTTAGGCAGGATAGTCTGTGCCGAATTCGCTATAGTACAGTCTAACCTGATTCTAGGGGAGTGCTACTATGTTGCAGGAAGGATGGATGTTACGGAAAGGATGGATACAAAAATGCATGTTGCAGGGGACCACTCTGTTATTACTGCTGCTGAGCTGTTATGCCAGTGCGGTACCTACGGATGAGATCGCCCAAATGCTGAAGGGGCAGGAAGAGGCGTGGAACCGCGGCGACCTCGATGCTTATATGCAAGGTTACTGGAAGAGTAGCCAACTGCGATTTGTTTCTAATGGTAAATTTCGTTACGGCTGGGATGAAACCCTCGCCGCCTATAAGAAAAATTATCCGAATAAAGAGGCGCTGGGTGAGCTGAAGTTCACTATCAAAGAAATAAAAATGCTCAGCAATTATGCGGCCATGGTGGTTGGGCGATGGGATTTACACCGTCCAAAGGATGCCCCGACAGGCGTGTTTACCCTCTTGGTGGAAAAGATTGATGACCGCTGGGTGATCACTATGGATCACAGTTCGGATTAATGGGCTGGATCAGGGCCGCGAACTTTAGGGTTCAACGGGCGTTGTTGGCAGGCTAAAGTGAAAATCCTGCTGCCCGAGCCGTCTGCCTTTGCCATCGTATCTCACCTCGGTAAAGTGGATCGCGCCCAATGTATCTTCGAGCAAAATACTGGTGGAGCGGGTGCCATAGTCGGGGTGGCGAATATAAATCGCCGCTAAACGTCGCTCCCATTCGAGCCCCACGCCTGTGTTAGGGAGTTCACTATCCTGGGGCTGGGAGTCGTCTTGCATCAGTTGAATAAGTGCCTGCACGTCTAATGGGCTCGCCTGCTTGATCAGGGCTTCTAATGCCTGTTGCCCCTTGGCCATTTTAGGCCAAATATCATCGAGGGCACCATTGCTAATCGCATGGAAACCGTCGGCTAATTTAACCGTCTCCCGCTTGACGCTGTTAAAACAATACAGATCGGTGCCTTGGCCAAAAACCAAATTAAAGGGTTGATAATCATCGCAATGTTCACTGAGCCAGTTTGGGCAAATCAATGAGCCCGAACTCAATGCTTTAGTGATAAGTTCACCGCGGCTGCGCATCGCCTCTTGCTGTTTTTGTGGCATGCGTAAGTTGGTGACGCCCGCAACTTGGCCTTGCTTATTCACTCCAAACCAAGTGCCACCTGCCTGTAAATCCTTACCCGCAAGTATATTTTGCTCCGGCGGCCAAATATGCGCCGGCGCCGTTGGCCTGTGGTGGAATTCATCACGATTGGCGCAGATGATCAGGGGATACTTAGGGTGAGCATTAAGGGCGATGAAAAGTATGCACATGGTAGGCTAAATTAATCCAACGATAGGATTAACTTAGCCTGTCTACCCACAAATGAACAGTATTAGTGGTGGCTGTGTTTATCGGCAGGGGAATGTTGCTTCTGTGCCGATGCCCCGTGGTGGGCGTGTTTGTGGGCCTGTTCATGGGCCTGTTCATGGGTGTGATGCCCGTGTGAATGGCCGTGGGAATGTCCATGGGGTGTGGGTTTTACCAACATCAGGCGACGTAAAAATTTACGGGGGCCTAAGCGCAATAAACTTGCGGCAAAGAGGCCTGAGAGCATGAGTAATGCCACTAGATTGAGAGTTTCCGGCAATGTGATCAATGAGAACCACATCGGCAAACGCAGCGCCGCGACTAAAGCGACGCTAATGATCGCCAGTAAAATGCCTCTCTGTGTCCATGTCATCAATTTAAGCTGGGCAATATTGAGCACAGGCGCGGCTATCAAAGGCAGCATTATGGCCAGTGGGCTCCAACCGCTATAAGCGAGGGCGAGGGCGAGTATGGCTGCACCTAAGTTACAGAAACGCATAGGTAAAAAGACTAACAATAACACTATGACCTGAAACATTGGATTGCTTAAGGGGACGGATGGGTGGCCGATAAGATTGACCAGCACTAGGCTGAGTAGGATCCACGGCGCACTTCGGTCAACTAAATGGGCAAAACCAAAACGTAGGGCATGGCTGGGTAATTTAGTGTGGGGATCTGTAATTTCAACCTGAGTGTGGCTCAAATAAGCACTCAGGATAAAAACTACCAGTAGCTGAAATAGTGCCAACCAAGGGCCGAGTAATAGCACTGTGATCACCAGCGCCTCTGGGCCCGCTAAGCGTTGGAACCAGCGGCGGAATAGGCTGCTGTCCTGTGGTGTTAACCCCAATTTAAAACGCAGTGTGGCGACGGCATAACTGAGCAAGAGTACGGGGGCTATGGTCATGAGCCAGGTCATTAACTGCTCTGTGCTATGGTCGTGGTGGGCATGTTCGTGACCACCAGAATCCATCAATAGCAGCGCCATTAATAGCCCAATTCCCAATAAGCTGCCAATGCCGGCCTGATATTCGTACTGGCCTTGCTTATCGGTATCCTGTTGACCGTGGGGTTGATGCAGCACGACATGCAGAATCGAGCCAGTGACAAAGGCCTGTAAATAGACTGTGTTATCTAGGCTGAGTTGCGATAACAATTGTTCGCCCGTAAAGTAACCTACACCAGTGAGTAGCATCATGGCGGTAAGCACTACACTTGCCCAACGGGTGCCAACTTGGGGTTTGAGTAACCACCAAATGGCTAGGCCAACGGGAAGACGATGCAAAATCACCCCAAGGGCCAGTAAGCTTGAGTTACCGTCCTGCTGGGCTAACACCATGGCCCCACCGTCGGTGATGGTATGTAGTAATAGTCCACCAATACCAAGGGAAAGGGTGAGGTTATGGGTGATTTCAGAATAGCGATGGAATAAGCGTTCGCTGGCTGTCGGCCCCCATAAACCCAGCACCACAAAGACAATTGCGAGCAGGCCGCCATGTTCCAGTAGTTCCGGCAAAATATGGATCAGCACTAATCCGCCTAAGGAGACGAATATAAAGCCATCGAGTCCCTTTTGTAGTCCGCTGCCCGATGAAAAGTAGCGGTAAAACAAGGGTCCGATCAAGAGTGCAATACAACTAGCAAGAAGATAGAGCATGAATTCCACGGAAATTTACTGAAAAAACGCCATAGTATACCAGTTGTAATGCAAATGAGCAGCGACTTGGCGGCAATTTACCAAACTGACATTTTTACATCGAATTGGAGGAGGACATTTTATTTACTTTCGTCATTTAACGGATAAATTTTCAGACCTACGGCGAGAAAAGGTTATACAATATGGGCTTATGTTGGCTTAGGCGTTGATAAAGTTAAATGGATATATTTTCTGCTGCGGTTATGTTGTTTCTGATTATGGATCCCCTCGGAAATTTGCCAATTTTTGCGGCAATTCTTCGGCATATCGATCCGAAAAAACGTCGTAAGGTGCTGATCCGCGAGTTGCTTTTTGCATTAGTGATCATGCTCGCCTTCCTTTATGCGGGTGAGGCTATCTTAAGTTTCTTAAATCTTCGTTCCGAATCCGTGAGCATTGCGGGCGGCATCATTTTATTCCTGATTGCGATTCGGATGATTTTCCCGCAACCTGGCGGTGTAGTCGGCCTAGCCGCAGGTGAAGAGCCTTTTATCGTCCCTATGGCGATCCCGCTAATGGCGGGCCCATCGATCCTCGCGGCATTGATCCTACTGGCACACACTGACAGTTCACGCATGGGAGACTGGACCATAGCCTTAGTCTCGGCCTGGGGAGCGAGTGCAGTTATCCTAATGTTCTATAAGCTCTTTACCCGTATGTTGGGTGAAAAGGGGTTAACCGCCGTTGAACGTCTTATGGGGATGGTACTGGTGATGATATCGGTACAAATGTTCCTCGATGGTGTTTCAAATTATATGAAAACCGCGGGATAAACTGCTCCACTGTAAAAAAACCGTATTAACTTAGCGTTAATACGGTTTTTTTATGGCCGAAGACTTAAATTGACGGCTAGCTGAATGAATGCTGACAAAATATAAAATCAACTCTGTAAAATAATATATCGAGTTGTTACTCAGATGTGGTGCTGATAATGTTGGCGCTTCTCTTCCTGTCTAGGCTGGAAGAATTAACTCTATCTTGCCGTATATAAGGCGCACTTGTCTTATTAGCAATGGGCGCTAGCCTTAATAAGTTGCTTGGCCGAGGCGCATAAGTCGTTATGGAAGGAAAACTGAAGATGCAAACAACAAAAGCCATGACGGCATTGGGATTAATGCTGGCATTGATCAGCGGCGCGAGCATGGCTGCGCCCCAGCAAACGCCCGCGGATGCGGGGGTTATCAATAAAGATCGTATTTTATATTGGTTGATTAAGCGGGGCGAAGTGTCTGCCGATGCGAGTGAGAGCATCAAGCAGGCCGCAGTTCAGGCTTATATTCAGCGAGCCATGGTCGCACAACCTAAGTTACCTCGTATCGAAGTTGAAGCCGAACATGTCCGCCAGCAAAAAGCCCAATCATCCCAGATGCTGCGTTCTCCAACGCAGCGTGTATTGGCCGATGCCGATGTGACCAAAACCGTTAAAGTTTTAACAGTACTGATTGATTTTCCTGACTTAAAATTTAATAACAATGGCTTAACCGCGAGTGATACCGCCATGTATTACTCTAGCTATCCGACTTCCCACTATAAGAATTTACTCTTCTCAACGACGGGGTTTGCTGGCCCACAGGGGCAGACACTGACGTCGGGATATCAGTATTATCAGGAGGTGTCGGGTAAGAGTTTCTTTTTCACTGGGGACGTAAAGGGTTGGTATAGCGCCAGTCAAAATGCCACATATTATGGCGCCAATGATCCTGACACTGGCAGTGATACGCAAGTGACTGAACTGGTCAAGGAAGCCGTTTCCCAGGCCGCAGCCAGTATGTCGGCGGCTGAGCTAGCAAGCTATGATGTTGAAGATCCGTATGATTTAAACGATAACGGTAATTACGACGAGCCCGATGGCATTATCGATCATGTGATGATCTTTCACTCCAGCATAGGTGAAGAGGCCGGGGGCGGAAAATTAGGGGATAACGCCATTTGGTCCCATCGTTATTACGTTGACCAGAGCACTCAGGGCTACAGTATTCCGGGGTCGACCAAAAAAGTCTTTGGTTACACTATTCAACCTATAGATGCGGCAACTGGGGTTTGTACCCATGAGTTTGGCCATGATCTAGGGCTACCCGACGAGTACGATACTTCTGATGCTGAGGATCAAGATGGCTCGCCAGTGGGGCTGTGGTCATTAATGTCCGGCGGCAGTTGGGCTGGGACTATACCCGGTGCGCAGCCCAGTGGTTTTAGCCCCTATGCTCGTTCATACCTACAGACAAAATACAAAGGTAAGTGGCTCAATGAGCGTGAAATTGCCCTAGAGAGCATTCCTAAGGCAGGGATGGAAATCACTCTGAATGAGGCGGTTAATCAAGAGGTTATTAACCAGGTTTCGATTCCATTACCCGTAGCCCCGATTCCCTTTAAAGCACCCTATCAGGGCAGCTATCAGTACTATTCTGGCCAAGGGGATATGCTGAATAACAGCATGAGCTTTACGATTAATTTGCCGAGTACAACGGATAAACTTACGCTCTCCATGCAGGCGAGTTGGGAAATTGAAACCGACTACGACTATATGCAGGTCAAAGTGAATGGTACGGCGATTGCGGGTAATTACACTAAGTCCAGCAACACGATTAACAGCGCCCGGCACATTATTACCGATAAATCATCGACTATTCCTGTCGCTGAGGGTAGCGATGCTTGGGTGAATTTAGAATATGACTTATCGAGTTATGCGGGTAAGGCGGCCACCATTGAATTTAACTATGTGACCGATGAGGCGGTAAAAGAGTCGGGGATCACCATAGATAATATCAGCATTAAACAAGGTTCGAGTGAGCTTTATGCTGATAATGCCGAGGTCGCGAATAAAGCCACGCTGGCGGGTTATAGCCGGATCACTAATACTCGCCCTGGTGCCGCATCTCGCTATCTTATTCAGCTGCGCAGCCACAATGGTATAGACGCGGGTTTAAGGGGTGAAGGTTATGATCCCGGTGTATTGCTGTGGCTAGAAGACTATGGCTACAGTGACAATAATGTGTCTAGCCATGCTGGCCATAGTTTGATTGGGGTGATTGATGCCGACCAAAATATGATAGGCACTCGTTCGACCGATGAGCAGATCCGCGATGCCGCCTTTAGCACGGTAAGGCAAACCGCCTATGATGGTGATAATCAGCTGAGTGCGGTTACCTTATTCGATGACAGCTTAGATTACAGTGCGCCGCTGCAACCTCAATCGGGGATGGTGTTACAAAAACTGGGGGTGACTATGGAAGTGTTATCCCAGGCGAGTAACAACAGCACGGCGGTGATCCGCTTAGCAAATGCCAATGCCGATCCTGGGTTAACCCCATTAACTGCCGCGATTACCTTAGTTCAAACGGGTCAAACCGTGGCTGTCTCGGCGGTTGCCCAAGGGGGAGAAGGTAGTTATAGCTATGGGTGGGACTTTGGGGTTGCGGGGGCTTCAAGCACGCTTGCCTCAACGACTTACACTTATACCAATGGGGGCAATTACACTATCACGCTGACGGTGACCGATGCTAAGGGTAACCAGGCCACGGCCACTCAAGCCCTAGTGATCACTTTGCCTCTCTCGGTTAACTTTTCTCACACGGCTAACCAGTTGACTGTGAGTTTCACTAATACGTCCGCGGGCGGTTCAGGCAACTTAACCTATGCATGGGATTTTGGTGATGGTTTAACTAGCACCGCTGTCGCACCCAGCCATACTTATGCGAAAGCGGGGACTTATACAGTGACATTGAAGGTCAGTGATGAACAGAATAGTCAGGCTAGCAGCAGTAAGACTATCACTGTGACCGCCCCCGTCTCTCCGCCAGCCAAGGAAAGTTCAGGTGGCGGCAGTTTAGGATGGTTAAGTCTCGCATTCCTTGGATTATTTGCTTGGCGTCGCCAGCATTAATGCGATTAAGTTGAGCCGATAAATATAAAATGCCTCTGATATTAGAGGCATTTTTGTTTATTAGCGTTGGTTGAGGGCTTCGATGGCTTGTACTGCCGCGGGCAGAAAAATCTCACTGACGATCATCTCATCCTGGCCGTGGTGAAAATAACGCCGCCGTCCCCAAAGTTCATGCTCGACGCGCTGATCTAAACTCTCGGACAGTTGGGCTAGGCGGCTACAGGTTTCGAAGCGGGCAACTTCAATTCTGCCGGGAATAAAGTTATCTTGGCTGAACAGGAGTTCTCCCAGTGGGCGAGTGCCAAGACCAAGGAAATCTGCTTGTCGTTCAACCAGTAAGGTTTGTGGAATTAAGGTTCTGGCGAATACCCAAGGAATAGTGTCAAGGCAGAGCAGCACTTCACGGATCCACACTAAACCCTGCTGGGGATATTCACCTTCGAGTGGGGTAAGCTGGCCTTCTCCTAACACTTTAACTTCAAACTGGATGCAACAGGTTTTTAGTTTTTGCGTCAGGCTGCCCGGCGCGAGCAACCAATCTTTCAAGGGGGATTGGGGAAGTTTGTCGGCACTCTCGGCGCAAAACCACTGAATAGATTCACCATAGGGGAAGCTTAAGCTGGTCACATTCATCAAATACTCGTTACAATATAAGCAAACGTCGGCAGTCTACCAGATAGATTGGGAAGTTTCTTCCATCGACCATTATTGTTTTTAGGGAGCCGTAAGCCGCTATGAAAAAAATATTATCAGCCTGCCTGATTTTGCTCAATTTAGCCTTCAATGCTTATGCGGCCGATGAAAAGGAAGCGCCGCCCGCAACACAGAGTGAATATGCTTATTACGGCTTTGAGCCTGAGATAGTGACAAACTACATTTCGAACCGTAAAAAGCTTGGCTTTGTGAAGATCAGCGTCGAATTAATGGTTAAAGATCCAGAGGACCTCATCATTATTGAGCGCCACGATCCGCTACTGCGCGCCGCGATCATTGAGGTGTTGGGCAATCAATCGGAAGAAAAGATTAAGTCGCTCACTGGCCGTGAAGAAATTCGACGCGAGTGTTTCGATATGGTCAATAATCTAATCACCGCCGAGGCGGGTAAACCATTGATCGTAAATCTACTCTTTACCTCTTATCTGTACGATTAATTCGCACAACGATTTTACCTGAGGCCGACGTATGTTGGCCCGTTGCACCGCCCGAGCCCTTATATAAGAGCACTTATAAGAGCACTTATAAGAGTCATAGCCCTTGGATAAGTGCTCCAATGTGCCAAACAATGTACCAGAATCTCAATGTACCAGATTCTCCATGTACCAGAGTCGCTATGTCAAAATCTGCCGTCAAATCTACCCTTAAATCCAATGCCCCAGCTCAGGGTAAAGCACAGCCGAGGCCAAATGTTGCCCGGGTCGATTCGAAGTCCCGAGCCGTGGGGAAGCATAAAGCGACATCCGCGACTACCAGGAGTGACAAGCCGTTACAAAAAGCCCTTCACCCGCGCAATATTCACCTTAATGGCTATGATTTTTCGGCGCTTACCCGTGCATTTCCGCCGCTAAAAGCCTTTGTTCGCCCAACGCCCTACGGCGCCTTATCGATCGATTTTGCCGATCCCTTGGCGGTTAAGACGCTCAATGCCGCACTCCTAAAACATCACTATGGGATTGGATCTTGGGATATTCCTAAGGGGGCGCTTTGTCCACCCATCCCCGGTCGCGTCGATTATTTGCATTACTTGGCAGATCTTTTGGCCGAAGGCGATAAGTCATTGGCTCTGGATAACGCTAGGGTATTAGATATAGGCACAGGCGCGAACGGCATCTATCCCATATTGGGCAGCCAAGTGTACGGTTGGCAATTTGTCGCCTCGGATATCAATGCCCATTCACTCGCCAATGTGCAGGGCATTATTGAGCGAAACCCAGCGCTGCAAGGGCGATTAAGTTTAAGATTACAACCGGATGAAAAGGCAGTGTTTAAGGGGATCATCGAGGCCGATGATCGCTTCGAGCTTACCCTGTGCAATCCTCCTTTTCACGCCTCGCTTGCCGAGGCCAGTGAAGGTTCTTTGCGTAAGGTGCGCAATCTTGCTGCAAACCGAGGGGGAAAGGCGCAGCTTGCAAGTGCTAAGCTCAATTTCGGTGGTCAGGCGGCGGAGCTTTGGTGCCAAGGCGGCGAGCAGCAATTTTTAGCGACCATGATCCACGAAAGCCAACTTTTTGCCGAGCAGTGCCTGTGGTTCACTAGCCTAGTGTCGAAAAAGGATAACCTCAAACCCTGTTATCAGGCGTTGGCAAAGCTTGGGGTCGATACAGTGAAAACGATTGAGATGCAGCAGGGGAATAAAATCACCCGCGTGCTGGCGTGGAGTTTCCATTCAGCGGCCAAACGGTTGCAGTGGCGCACTGCGATCTTGAAATCGTCTAAATAAAACAGGAGCATAACGCGCCTGTTTGCTCAATAATTAACATGGTTACTGCGCTTTATCTTGGGGATGGTCGCGGCGAAATAGCGCCCATTCTTCGATTTTTTCACCATTGGGCAGGTTACACATGCCTTGCTCACCTTCTACATTTTTCTGTATTTCCAAGGTGCCGCCAAGGGACACACAATATTCGGATGCAGGATTAGCAAGTTGCACTTTTGCCTCGGTTTGAGTGTTTGCTGTCTGTTCGGTTTTATCCTCACAGCCTGCTAATAAGCTGCTGCAAATGAATAGACTAAGTAGAATGGGGGAAGCTAATTTCATGCTATTTCCTATGGATTAATGTGCTTATTCATGCCCTTACTGACCACAAATCGAGCAATTGGGCTGCTTAGGTAATTTCATCTCGCGAAATTCCATCGTCATTGCATCGATCATCAAAATGCGCCCTGCGAGGGTTTTGCCCATGCCAGTGATGACTTTGATCGCTTCCACCGCCTGTAAACAACCTATCATGCCGACAACGGGGGCAAGAATTCCCGACTCGACACAGCTGAGCTGCTGCTCGCCAAATAATGAACTAAAGCAATGATAACAAGGGGTTTGCTCTTGGTAGTCAAATACTGTGACCATGCCTTCCATACGGATGGCGGCGGCGGAAACTAAGGGGACTCTATGCCTAAAACAGCTGAGATTGAGCTGCTCACGTACGCTAACATTATCGGTGCAATCGAGCACCAGATGGTGGTCAGCGACTAAGGCATCGATTTCATGGTCGTCCAATACGGCATTGATAGTATTGATTTTTATATTGGGATTGAGCTGGCTTAGGCTCTGTTTAGCCGACTCGACCTTAGCTTGGCCAATATTCGTATCCTGATGCAGCACTTGGCGCTGTAGATTGGAGAGTTCGACCGTATCGAAATCCACTAATGTGAGTTCGCCTATACCTGCGACCGTAAGATATTGACTGGCGGCGCAGCCTAAGCCGCCGGCACCGATCATCAAGACTTTGGCGAGTTTTAAGCGTTCCTGACCGTCGATATCCATGGCTTTGATGGATATCTGGCGGCTGTAGCGGGTGAGCTCGCTATCGCTAAGGATGTCTACTTGTTCGTTCATAAAGAGACCTTAGCAAAGCACGCTGTTAAAGGGTTCAACCGTGACTTTAGTGCCCGCCGGCGTGTCACCTTGGAACTGTTCTAACAACACAAAACAGTTGGCGAGGCTCATAGAGGTCAACATGCCCGAACCTTGGCTGCCGGTGATCGCCACTTCGAGTTCACCCTGGGAATTACGGCTTAAAATGCCCCTTTGATACTCGACGCGCCCCGGCTGTTTGCGCACGGGTGTGGTGAGTGTGGCGGCTAACATCAGCGGTGGCACTGGGGTTAACCCCTGCATCTTGTTCAATATTGGCCAAACAAGTTTATAAAAAGTCACCATGGACGAAACAGGATTACCCGGTAAACCACAGAATATCGCTTTGCCTATGCGCCCCATAGCAAAGGGTTTGCCCGGTTTAATCGCGAGCTTCCAGAAGGTGATTTGGCCTTCTTCATCGAGAATTTGCTTAGTAAAATCCGCTTCGCCGACCGAAACACCGCCCGAGGTTAATACCATATCCGCTATGCTGGCGGCATGGCGAAATGCGTGGCGAATGGCCTCGGGATCATCGGCTATTACGCCTAAATCCAGCCATTCCACATTGGCGCGGCTGAGTAAGCCTTGGATTGAATAACGGTTAGAATCATAAATTTGCCCCGGCGCTAATTCGCTGCCGACCGGGCGTAGCTCATCCCCGGTTGAGAAGAAGGCCACTTTAAGTTGGCGGTAAACCCTGACTTGGCTAACGCCTATGGTGGCGAGTACACCCAGTTCGGCGGCACCGATTTCGATCCCCGCATTGAGCACTTGGGTACCTTGGGTGAGTTCTTCACCACGGCAACGCACATTGGCGCCTTTGCCCTTGGGGTGCTTGATAAGAATAAACTCCCTTTGGACTTGGGTTTCTTCCTGCATTTGCACTGTGTCATAACCCGCAGGAACTGGGGCCCCCGTCATGATCCGTATGCAGGTATTCGCTTGGGCTTCACCTTGAAAGCCATGCCCCGCGAATGAACTGCCGATAAGGCGTAGAGCCGTTTGCTCTGTCTGCTGCTGTAAGTCGGCAAAACGGAAGGCATAGCCGTCCATCGATGAGTTATCGAAGGGTGGCAGATCGATGCAGGACGCTAAATTTTCGGCGAGCACTCGACCTAAGGCTTGGGGCAATAATACGACTTCGGTGTCTGACACTGGGCTAACTTGTTCGAGCAAAAGGGGAATAGCTTGATCGGGATGCATTAGGCTAGGTTGCGAACAAGGATCGGCTTTTACGGACATCGGGTCTTCCTTATATGCTGTGAGTTGTGTGGCAACATTGGGCTTATTATGCCACGGTGATCGGCGATGGCCATGATCTGCATGCGAGTTTCTGTGATGGGCAATCGGTTTTTGGCTGCCAGAGTTTAAGAAAGCGGGGGCCTTGTGTTGAATAGCCTTAACATAAAATCTCAAACTTAAACGCGAGTCGATGAACAAATGAAAATCATTTTTATCAAATAATCATTAAGTTAGCTAAAGGTTCAAAGGTAAATTTTATTGCTTTTATTGTCCCCCTTAATGACAATGGGCCAAGATTTCAGTTCGAATGCCAAAGAGGATTTACTATGCTGTCAGCAGCCATGATCGAAAAGTTGAATGAGCAAATTAATATGGAGTTCTTCTCCTCCAATTTATACCTGCAAATGAGCGCATGGTGTGAAGATCAAGGGTTTGAAGGCGCAGCTAAGTTTATGCGTGAGCATGCGGACGAAGAAATGGGCCATATGCGTCGCCTGTTTACTTATGTGAGTGAAACCGGTGGCTTGCCATTATTAGGCGCGATTGAGGCGCCGCAGTCACAGTTTTCATCCTTACTCGCCTTGTTCGAGTTGACCTATGAGCACGAGCAGTTAATCACTCGCCAAATTAATGCGTTAGCCCATGCCGCATTTTCTAATCAAGATTATTCCACCTTCAACTTCCTGCAATGGTATGTGGCCGAGCAGCATGAAGAAGAAAAGCTGTTTAAATCGATTGTCGATAAGATCCGTTTAGTGGGTGAAGACGGTAAGGCGTTATTCTTTATCGATAAAGATCTGGCTAAATTGGCCTCTAAGGGCGGCGAAAGCATTATGAATGGCCAAAGTCAGCCACAGGCTTAGTTTTTACCTACCCGATAAAAAAGCAGCCTAGGCTGCTTTTTTGCTATGAGTGCTTCGCTTTCTATCATCTTAGATATTCACACAACTATCCTGATAATCATGGTGGATATGCTTGATATGCAGCAGCGGCGTTACCTCATCGAATGGCAGCGGTTTTGAGATTAAATAGCCCTGGGCGAAATGACAGCCTAATTCCTGCAGGAAATGCCACTGGGCTTCGGTTTCTATGCCTTCGGCAACGAGTTCCATTTCAAGGCTTTGGCCCATCATGACAATGGCTTTCACCAGATTGGCGTTAGAGTTGTTATCTAGTGCGTTTTCCACAAAACTGCGGTCGATTTTGATCACTGAAATAGGGAATTTTTTCAAGTAACTCAATGAGGAATAACCTGTCCCAAAATCATCGATATAGATTTGCGAGCCTAAGTGGCGAATGGATTCTAGGGTACTTAAGCAGTGGCTCGCATCGCCCATCAACATGCTTTCGGTGATCTCAATATGCACATTGCGCGGGTTCACATGGTGGCGGTTAAAGCATTCCTGCAGCACTTGGTCAAAGCCCATGCCGCGGGTGTTGATACATTGGCGGCTGGAGACATTAATGGCGACATTGATATTTAAGCCGCTTTTCTGCCACTGCCTGAGGTCGTGCATCGCTTGGTTGAGGACCCACTCGCCCATAGGTTCGATAAGCCCAGTCTCTTCGGCGATAGTGATAAATTGATCCGGCGGTATCAGGCCAAAATCGGGGTCTTGCCAACGGATAAGCGCCTCAACACTGCACACTTGGCCGGTTTTCATATCGACTATGGGTTGATAATGCAGGGTAAATTCATTTTGCGCTACGGCGCGTCGCAGGCGTTGTTCCAGCTCCATGCGAGCATACATGGTTTGATTCATACCTGCGGTAAAGTATTTGAAGGTGTTTCGCCCGGCATCTTTGGCTTGATACATGGCCATTTCGGTATTGCGGGTGAGGGAGCTTACGTCGAGGCCATCTTCGGGGTACACACCAATACCGAAACTGGCGGAGATCTGGATCTCCCGTTCGTTCAGTATAAAAGGTGCGGATAGGGTTTCAATGATGCGGCTGGCCATATGTTCGATGGCGAGTTCGTTCGTTAGGCGTGGCAATATGAGGACAAATTCATCCCCACCGATACGGGCGATAAAATCGGTTTTACCCGTAATTTCCTCTAGGCGCTTAGCCACATCGAGTAGCAATAGGTCGCCAGTGGCATGGCCCTGTACATCATTAATGTATTTAAATTGATCTAAGTCGATCAGTAGAATCGCCAGCTTACGAGAGTCGTGCTGCGCTACATGGATTTCGTGCTGCAGGCGTTCATTAAAAAGTTTGCGGTTAGGTAGGCCGGTGAGGCTATCGAAGTTAGCCTGATACCAAAGATCCTGTTCATATTGTTTACGTTTACTGATATCCATAAATAAACCAATATGTTGGATTATCTGACCCTGCTCGTTTCGCACCACAGTGATCGCCAGATACTCGGGGTACACTTGGCCATCCTTGCGCTTATTCCAGATTTCTCCCTCCCACTTACCTTCCCGTTGCAGCGCCTCCCACAGGGTGGTGTAAAAATGCTGGGAATGGCGTTTAGAGCTTAGGAGTGAGGGGCTGCGTCCCTTCACGTCCTCTAAGGTGTAACCTGTTATTTGGCTAAATGCGGGATTGACCATTTCGATATGGTTATCCGCATCCGTCACCATTATGCCTTCGGCGGAATAATTGAATACGGCGGCGGCACGATTGAGCGCATGGTTAGCCTTTTGGCGCTCGCTAATCATCAGATTCATGGCGCGGGCCATGCGGCCGAGTTCATCCGAACCTGAAACATTGATATTGATGTTGAGCTGGGGATCGGCCGCCATCTGCTGCATGTTATTGGCAATTTTAGTGATTTTGTCGATAAAGCTGCGAATAATCTTACGCCCAAGCCAGAGTGTGATAGTGGCGGTAAACAAGGCGGAAAAGAGGTATAAACCGAGAAGCGTCAGGGCTTGGTTTTGCTGGGTTTCGCTCTGCTGCGCCATGGACTCAGTGATCTCATCACCGATAGCGTGCAGTTTATTGATGCGCTCCGTTGTCAGTGACCACCAATCTTTGCTACTGACCGGATGGGGTGGCATTAACAGTTTGCCTATGGCCCCACTCAGATCCGAGTCGTTCACATGGGCGAGGGCGGCGATCTCATCGCGGGAAAGCCGTTGATCTTGCAGTTGTTGTAGCTTAGACATGCCAAATTGGTATTGACTAATGCTGTCTTCGATAACATTGACCGCGGGGATTATGCTTGGCTGGTTGCGGGTCTCATGCTTTAGCTCATCCAGATTAAGTTGAATGATAGCCAAGGCCCGATTGAATTTATCCAGTGAGTTAGCATCGCCCTTGAGCAAATAGTTCTGATAACTATCGATCAAACCGCCATAGCCTAAATGGGCATTGATGTTTTGCACTAAAGTGCTGACACGGATCTGCTGTTCAATTTGTTGATTAATATTGAGTATTTGTAAGTTTTCTGGCGAAGCTTGTATTTGACGGATCAGGGATTGTCTATCTGAAATCGAGGCATTGCTGGCGTGCAAAATGGCTTGGCCATATTCGTACATTATCGTGCTTATGCTGCGGTAATCATCGATGCTCAATGAGCTTGATAACAGCATACTGTTAATGGCGCTGCGCTCTTTGACGGCAAGCTCCTGCACCATAAGGAGATTTAATAAATCGGCATAGGCGCGGGATTGGTTAATGTCGTTGATTTGCAGTTGTAGCTGCTGGATCAGTTGCAGGAGCTGGGCATTAAGCTGATTGTATAAGTTGCTGAAAACCTGAGGATACTGTTTCAATACATCCTGGCGGGCCGGTACGAGTTTGTGGCTCGATAGCCGTAGCGCGTCGAGCCGCTCCTGCAGTTGCGCTGAACTCAGTTGGTTGTTATCTAAGGCGGCAATTAAGCCGATTAAAGAAGGCCCATTGAGCAATTCATCCATTGCCTTAGCCGTGCTCTTTTGCTGTTGCAATAACTCTGTTTGATTTTGGGATCTGGCCGTTTGATTAGGCGCGACACTTAGGCCGTATTCTTTATGTAGTTGATAGAGGAGTTCAGTAATCTGTGCCGTTGTTTGTATTGCGAGATGACTATGAGTGGCGGCGCGGTATTCCTTCGCAAGAACATACATATGTGTTAGCACAAACAAGCTCATCATCAGTAAGGGCAATAGTGAAAACAGTATGAGTTTCTGCTTCAGACTGAGGTGATGTAGCGTGGATGGCATGCAAACTTACTCCTACTCCATTTGCCTGGCGGGAGACATAAAAAAATCAAGGCGTTCGCCTTGATACTGTATCGAGCTGTAAAAAACCTGATGCTGATTGTGGATATTTAACATAGACAAAGACGTGCCGCGACCCCTAGTTTATGGATATCTAATCTAGGTCACGAAATTAAGCGATTTGTTATATATATGTCTAAGATATTATTTTTACTTATGTATTTTTCTCCTATCAAACAAAATGACAATTTGTCTGTGATATTGAGCGGCATTTGAACATTATTTGCGCATTGCCTAGGTTCATATCGTTGTTGGTTTTCTAACAGGGTGATACCGCCTAAGTTGCAGTGCTAAAGCTGATTTTATCGACTGAGCCGCGTATTGCATCGATGCGGGATCTTTGGTGACTTGGATGGCAAAGCAATAAAAAAGACGCTGGCGGTTGCAAGCGTCTTTGGGGATAACGGACGTATAGTACAGCCTCTGGCTACGGAGGGTTAGCCTACCTTCGCCAGTAATGCTTTACGATAAATAACAATATCTTCGATCGTCAGCACAGGCATATTATGCAGTGCGCCAAAGGCAATGATCTCTGGCAGACGCGCCATAGTGCCGTCGGGATTAGTGACTTCACATAACACTCCGGCAGGCTTGAGTCCGGCCAGTTGCATCAGATCGATAGTACCTTCGGTATGACCGCGGCGAGTTAACACGCCACCGGGCTGGGCACGTAGCGGGTACACATGGCCTGGGCGGGCTAAATCGCTGGGTTTTGCATTATCGGCAATGGCGGTTTTAATGGTGGTGACGCGGTCGGCCGCTGAAACGCCGGTAGTTACGCCTACTTTGGCTTCAATACTCACAGTAAAGGCGGTGCCGTATTGGCTCGAGTTGATTTCCACCATAGGCGGCAGTTCGAGGGCTTTGACTTTATCATCGGGTAAACACAGGCACACGATACCGCTGCATTCGCGGATTAACATGGCCATTTGGGCATTGGTCAGTGACTCGGCGGCAAAAATTAAGTCGCCTTCGTTTTCTCTATCTTCGTCATCGACAACCAACACACCTTGGCCTTGGCGCAGGGCATTAAGACCCGCTTCAACGCGTTCGATAGCAGTACCAAAAGGAGCAAGTAAAGACTGATTCATGGTTAATATCCTTAAAAATACGACATTGGAATATCCAGAATCAGGGCGTGCAGAAATACAGCTCAGGCGCATTAAATATGGCTTTGCTGTAGCAATAGCACCGCACCCAAGGGGCGACGTTATTGCAAAATATGAGGCTAACACGGCGCGATAGTTAAAAACGCTATGGTTAAGAAGGCATTCTTAGTTTCACTGCGTGTTGTCTTACATTCTCTTCCATCCGGACTCAGCACTGTTGCCATAAAAGCAAACAATCCATTACCGTCGGCTCTGGAATATTGGGTGTTTAGTCAAGCCCAAGTCACCAGATCTGCTGACCCCGAAAGTGTTTTCGGGCGCTCGCGGGCTTTTGATAAGGCTCAGTAGTATCATCACTTAACCTGTACCAATTTACCGCCGGTGGGGAGTTTCACCCCGCCCTGAGAATTTGTTTTAAGGCTGTTTAGGCCCAAAAACGCCGTTATGTTGCGCTTATTTAGGGGGGATGGCAATAAAATCGCGTCTTAAATTGGGTAATGTTTGCGCAAGCGCACAACTGGTAAAGATCCTTAAGCGAGCGCAACCTTTAGGAGACTCGCAACTATAGGTAGCTTGGGTATATCATACTCAGCATATTCACTTATTGGCTTGCCATCGTCACTTACGATGGTTTTTGGATGTCACAAGGACGTATCAATGCGCTCTCTGTTGTTAACTTTAGGAATCACCATGCTGTTATCCGGTTGTTCGGCTCAAAAAGGGCAAGTTCCCGCCCCGGTTGCGGAAAAAATTCCCCATGTGATGACCTTGCATGGCGTGACCCGTACCGACGATTATTATTGGATGCGTGACGATAAGCGCCAAGATCCCAAAGTGTTAGCGCACCTTAACGCCGAAAATCGCTACACTGAGGCCTATTTTAAACCGCTCAAACCACTGCAGGATGGACTGTTTAAAGAGCTGACCGAGCGTTTGGTCGCCGATGAATCCAGCGTGCCATACCAATGGCATCAGCACAGTTATTACCACAGATATCAAGAGGGTAGCGAATATCCACTGATCAGCCGTAAGGGCGCCGATGGGGTTGAGCAAGTCATGCTCGATGTGAACGAGCGCGCTAAGGGCCATGAGTTTTATGGTTTAGGCGGCGCCAGTGTCAGCCCGGATGAAACTATGTTGGCCTTTGGTGAGGATCTGTTAAGTCGCCGGGTGTATCAGATCTATTTTAAAGACTTAGCCTCTGGCGACATGATCACCGATGTGCTTGAAAACACTGAGGGCCGAGTGGTTTGGGCTAACGATAATCGCCATGTGTTTTATATCGCCAAAGATCTGCAAACGCTGCTGGGCTATCAAGTGTACCGCCACGAGTTAGGCACGCCACAGTCCCGTGATGTGCTGGTATATGAGGAGCAGGACGACTCGTTTTATATTGCCCTTGGCAAAACCTTAGATGAATCGCAAATTGTGCTATTCCACGAGAACACCACCACCAGTGAAGTGTCAGTGCTCGATGCCAATGATGCGTTAAGTCTGTTTAAACCCGTATTACCACGGGAAGAAGGCCACGAATACAGCATCTCTAAACTGGGCGACAGCTATTACATTTTGACCAACTGGCAGGCGACTAACTTCCGTTTGATGAAAGTGGCGGTAAAAGATGCCGCCGATAAATCCAAATGGCAGGAAGTGGTTGCCCATAATCCCAATGCGCGGATTGAAGACAAATTAGTGCTTAAGGATCATTTGATCATTCAGACCCGTGAAAATGGGCTAAGTCGGATTAAAGTGATGCCGCTCAATGGCCAAAAGCCCTTTGAGCTGAGTTTTGACGAACCCGCCTATGTGCTCGGTTTAGATGTTAATTCCCAGCAAGATAGTGACAAGTTACGCATTTTTTACTCTAGCCTCACCACGCCAGAGGCTGTGTACGAGTACCATTTAAATAATCCCGATAGACGGGATTTGCTCAAACAGGATCAAGTGTTAGGCGGCTTCGATGCTAGTGCGTACAAAGCAGAACGCTTATTTATCACCGCCCGCGATGGTGCCAAGGTGCCCGTGTCTCTCGTTTATCGTAAGGATAAATTTAACAAAGATGGCACGAATCCACTGTATCAATATGGTTATGGATCATATGGTTACACGGTAGAGCCCGACTTTTCTTCATCTGTGATTAGCCTGCTCGACCGCGGCTTTGTTTATGCCATCGCCCATGTGCGCGGCAGCGAAATGTTAGGCCGCCCTTGGTACGATGCGGGTAAGTTATTAAATAAAAACAATACCTTTAATGACTTTATCGATGTCACCATGGCGTTAACCGAGCAAGGTTATGGTGATAAAAATAAAGTGGTCGCCGCGGGCGGCAGTGCGGGTGGCCTATTAATGGGCGCGATTGCCAATATGGCACCGGAGAAGTATTTTGCCATCGCGGCCCATGTGCCCTTTGTGGATGTAGTAACGACTATGCTCGATGAGTCGATTCCGCTCACCACCAATGAGTACGACGAGTGGGGTAATCCCAACGAGAAGACCTATTTCGACTATATGCTCGGCTACTCGCCCTACGACAATGTCGCCGACCATGAGTATCCTCATCTGTTAGTGACCACAGGTCTACATGATTCGCAGGTGCAGTATTTCGAACCCGCTAAATGGGTGGCGAAACTGCGCGAAGTGCAGAATAAGTGGTACAAGCTGGACGATAAGGTGTTGTTATTTGACGTCGATATGGATGCCGGCCACGGTGGTAAGAGCGGCCGTTATCGCCAGTACCAAGACACGGCGCAGGAATATGCCTTCTTCTTAAGTCTGCTCGGCATAACTAAGTAGGCGCCAACGGGTGACCAATTTAGTCATTGAGACTGCAAATCCACATCACTTAGCTAGCCCCAAACAAGGGGCTAGCCAAGCTCAGACTTCCAATAAGCCCGAAGCGGTACCCATTGAGCAAGCACTAGATTCAGAACAAGCGGTTACTTCTGGCCAAGCGTTTCCTTTAGACCAAGCAGTGACTGCAGATATAGTGCAAGCATCGGTGTGGTATCTATACCTTATCCGCTGCGCCAATGGTCACTTGTATACTGGCATTACTACAGATGTGACGCGGCGGTTTAACGAGCATCAATCAAGCAGCCCCAAAGCAGCAAAGTACCTGCGCGGCAAAGGGCCATTAACCCTGATGTATCAAGAACAAGTCGGCACCCGCAGCGATGCCCTAAAGCGTGAAATCGCAGTTAAAAAGCTAAGTCGCTCTCAGAAATTGGCGTTGATTGAAAGTTGGCGTGAAACAGCTTAACAGTCTGTTTTTCCGTCATTCCCGCAATGCTTTTGAGCGGGAATCCAGATCTTTATATATGCCGATGAAATGATTAAGCACTGCCATTCCAGTGACACGCCGCCTTTTTATTTAATAAGAACTACCGCGATTCTGTTGTTTTGCCGCAGATGATCGAAGTGCAATCCGCTAGTTATCTTGGGGAAGATGACATAGTGAGATTTTCCGATCTGTATGGGCGAATTTAAGTAAAGCCTTGAGCATCAATCGAAACTAAAATAGCTGATGTGCTGTTTAAATCGCAGCATATTTCTGTCGCCGGATCACTAAAAAATCATTTCAAGTGATTCATTGGGTTGTTAAAGAATAAAGAATATTTGAAAAAATTATAACTTTAGATATCCTGAATATATAAGAATCAGAAGGCAGACAAGATGCAGTTAGTGCAGATGGTTCCGCTAAGACGACAGAAAAAGGACAGAGTTTTAATGATAACTTCCCCATGTACACCGCTTCAAAGATCCAGTCAGGCTTTCAAGTCACTGGTTTTGATACTGCTCGCGTTAAGTTTTTGGTCTTTGCCGGCAGTGGCAGCTGTCTGTCCGGGAGGGGTGTCTGAACAAACGACAGTATCCAGCCATACCATCATCTGCAGTGCGGCAGATTTTTCAATTTCTTCAGCTGCGACAGTAACGAAAAACGGTAGCCTCTATCAGCTCACGGACTTGTCGAATGCGACGGCGGCCGATGCAATGGGTACTCCGGTCAACCTGAACGATGTTTTGACAGAGGGCACCTGCTATACATTTACCAGCACAGATGTTGGCAGTATAGGAGCTGAATATCAGGGTACCATCATTAATGCTGTGGGTTTTACCAATGTTGGCTCTGGCGCCTGTAGCGGCAGCGGTGGCGGTGGCGGACCCACCCCTCCAGCCGAACCAGAGGTCACCTCAGCCATCAGCACAACCAGCAGCGACTATGTAGTTTCTGGTACCCATCAGGTGGATGGCACTATTATTTCTGTGATTATTGATGCCAATTTAAACAACCTGATCGATATAGATGAACCACCTGCTACCGGTGCTGTTGTGGTCTCTGCAGGTAGCTGGGCGACAGCACCTATCAGCATTTCGGGTAATACCAGATTTTTAGTGGTGGCGAATGACCCAATCAGCGGTTTGCCATCTTCGGTTGTGATACATGAGGTCAGTTACAACCCGACTCCGACCAATACGGCACCGACCATCACTGGCACCCCAGTCACTTCGGTGAACGAAGACAGTCCTTACAGTTTTACCCCAACAGCCTCAGATCCGGATGTAGGGACTACGCTAACCTTCAGCATTAGCAATAAACCGGCCTGGGCCAGTTTTAATACGGCCACAGGAGCTTTGACAGGAACACCAGCCAACGCTGATGTAGGTAGCACGACTGGCATTGTGATTAGTGTGTCCGATGGTACCGCCAGTGCAGCTTTATCTGCATTTAGCCTGACAGTAGTGAATGTGAATGATACCCCGATCATCACTGGTAACCCAGTCACTTCGGTGAACGAAGACAGTCCTTACAGTTTTACCCCAACAGCCTCAGATGTGGATGCGGGCGCAACGCTCACCTTCAGCATTACCAATAAACCGGCCTGGGCCAGTTTTAATACCAGCACAGGAGCTTTAACAGGCACGCCTGGCAATGAGCATGTTGGCACCACTGCAGGTATTGTGATTAGTGTGTCCGATGGTACCGCCAGTGCAGCTTTATCTGCATTTAGCCTGACTGTAGTTAATACAAATGATACCCCGACCATCACTGGCAACCCAGTCACTTCGGTGAACGAAGACAGTCCTTACAGTTTTACCCCAACTGCCTCGGATCCGGATGTAGGGACTACGCTCACCTTCAGTATTAGCAATAAACCGACCTGGGCCAGTTTTAATACCAGCACAGGAGCTTTAACAGGCACGCCTGGCAATGAGCATGTAGGTACAACTCAGGGCATTGTGATTAGCGTGAGCGATGGCACCGCCAGTACAGCGTTATCAGCATTTAACCTGACGGTAGTGAATGTGAATGATGCCCCAACCATCACTGGCAGCCCGACAATTACAGTGAACGAAGGCAGTACGTACAGTTTTAACCCAACAGCATCGGATCCGGATGAAGGGACTACGCTAACTTTCAGCATTAGCAATAAACCAGCCTGGGCCAGTTTTAATACAGCCACAGGAGCACTGATAGGCACGCCGGGCAATGAGCATGTAGGTACAACCCAGGGCATTGTGATTAGCGTGAGCGATGGCACCGCCAGTACAGCGTTATCAGCATTTAACCTGACTGTAGTGAATGTGAATGTGGCACCTGTGATCATGTCCACCGCATCGACATCTGCATCTCAGGGAGAGAATTACAGTTACACCCTGAGTGCAACCGACGAAGATGTGGGCGATAGTCTGAGCTTTAGTGCGCCGACTAAACCGGCTTGGCTGAACTTTAATGCCGCAAGCGGAGAGTTAAGTGGTACACCGATGCGTGCGGATGTGGGTAGTCATGCTGTGAGTCTAGTGGTAACGGACAGTGGCGGACTGACAGCCACACAGAGTTTCAGCATTGAGGTAGTCAGCACCAACGAAGCGCCTGTGGCTACAGACAGTACCGCAACGCTGGACGAGGATTCGCCATTGAGTCTGACGTTAACGGCCCAGGATCCGGATCAGGACGAGCTGACCTTTGAGATTGTCACGCAGCCAGAGCATGGTACTGTCACCTTGCAGGGGGCGCTTTTGGTCTACACGCCAAAGCTGGACTTTAATGGCACTGACAGCCTTGAGTACAGGGCCAGCGATGCAGAGTTTAGTTCGAACGTGGCTACCCTCAGCCTGACGGTGAATGCAGTAAACGATAATCCTGTGGTGGTGGACGATAACTTCAGTTTGCAGCACACCACAACGAATCAATACCAGCTGAATGTACTCGCCAACGATTCGGATGTGGATGGCGATACGCTGACCATTGATGGCGCATCAACCAGTGTCGGCACAGTGACCTTTGTTGCAGGAAGTTTAACTGTGACGACACCGGACAGATATGTCGGCCCGGTTAGCCTGCGTTATACCACGACAGATGGCAACGGCGGTCGTGCCAGTGCCAATGTGGGGCTGAAAGTGGAAGGTGAGTCTGCTTCAGATTTGCCAGTGATTACGGTGCCTGCGGACATTGAAGTGAATGCAACGGCCTTGTTTACCAGAGTACCGATTGGCACGGCGACCGCAGTCGACCGCAATGGCCGTCGTCTGCGGGTGTCGTTAATTAACGGCAGTCTGTTCTTCGCACCAGGCGAGCACATTGTGTACTGGCAAGCGACGGATGCCGATGGCAATACGGCAACCAAAGCACAAACGATCAAAGTGAACCCACTGGTTTCAGTCAGTAAAGACCAGCTTGTCACGGAAGGTAGCGAGGTGGTGGTTGAGGTGATACTCAATGGCTCCTCTCCTGTCTATCCGGTGTTAGTACCTTACACTGTCAGTGGCAGTGCAGATGCAAATGACCATACGCTGGTGTCAGGTGTGGCTGAAATCAGCTCGGGGCTTAGTACCAGTATCCGCTTTACTGCGCTGGACGATGGACAGAATGAAGGCACAGAGGACATTCGCATTACGCTGGATGCCAGTGTGAATCGGGGTAGTCAGCGCAGCAGTCGTATTGTGGTGACTGAAGCGAACATTGCGCCTGTGGTGACGTTGGACGTCAATCAGAACAACGAGAGTCGCCTGACGGTGAGCAAAGATGAAGGCACTGTCCGGGTGACGGCCACGGTATCGGATGCCAATCCGCAAGATCAACTGAGTGGCGTGTGGGACTTTGGTCGCCTGACCAATGTTACCTCAGACCAGACTCAGCTGAGTTTTGAAGCGGCAGAGCAGGGACCAGGCTTGTATCAGGTCAGCTATACAGCAACAGACAATGGCAGTCCGAATTTATCGGCTACAACCCGGGCCTTTATTGTGGTGCGGCTTGTGTTGCCAACGTTAGGCATTGAAGATACAGACGGTGACTTAGTGCCGGATGATCAGGAAGGTTTTGCGGACTCTGACGGTGATGGTATTCCGGATTATCAGGATGCAATCAACGAATGTAACGTGATGCCCACTGAGCTGTTAGGGCAAACCAAATTTGTGGCGGAAGGTGAACCTGGTGTGTGCTTACGTCTGGGAACCGTAGCGGCAGAAACGGATGCCGGTGGTTTGCAAATCGACCAGAATTCGGTTGAAACGGATGATGTGGCGGTGAATATAGGCGGTATCTTTGACTTTATTGCGTATGGTTTACCTGAGCAGGGCAACAGCCACAGCCTAGTCATTCCGCAACGTTTACCTGTGCCAGCCAATGCGGTGTACCGCAAGTTTAATGATGTCACGGGCTGGGTGGATTTTGTCAGTAATGAGCGTAACTCAGTGTCCAGTACAGCGGGTGAACGTGGTTTCTGTCCACCGCCCGGTGGCACAGAATGGACTGAAGGGTTAACGGAAGGCCATTGGTGTGTGCAGGTGACGGTGGAAGATGGTGGTCCAAACGATGCCGATGGTATCGCCAACAGCGCCATTGTGGACCCGGGTGGTGTTGCAGTGGAACTGAATGGAAATAACCTGCCTGTTGCTGTTGCGGATGTCGCCTCAACAAATGTGGATATGGCAGTGACTGTGAATGTGCTGGCCAATGACAGCGATGTGGATGGTGATGCCTTAACTGTTAATCAGGCAGTTAGTAACTTCGGTACAGTGGTTATTTTGGATGATCAGCAACTGAGTTATACCCCCAATGCAGATTTTATTGGCACGGATACTGTGATTTACAGTGTCGCAGATGGTAAAGGCGGTACGGCGAGTAGTGAACTTATCGTCACCGTGGTCAGCAACAGTGCGCCTGTGGCTGTGAATGATGTGGCGTCTACTGATGACAGAACGCCAATACTGATTGCCGTATTGGTCAATGATGCCGACGAAGAAGGGGATGCGCTGGCGGTGACTGCAGCCAGTGCGGTGCAGGGCAGCGTCAGTATTGAGCCAGACCAGCGCTTACGTTATACACCAAAAGTGGGCTTTGATGGTGTGGATACCATTAACTACAGCATTACAGATGGCGAGGGTGGAATTTCATCTGCGGCGGTGACGGTGACAGTGCGTGCTTATCAGGATGTCGTGGTGGATAACAAATCAAGTGGGGGCAGTATGGCAGGATCGATGATGATGATACTAGCGGGTGCTGTGATGCTTCGTCGTCGTTCTGTCTTCGGTTTAGCTGCAGTGATGCTGCTATCTTTTAGCCCGTTGAGTCAAAGCGCGGACTGGTATCTGCAAGGAAGTGTGGGTTATAGCAAAGCGGACCAGCAACAAAGCCGCCTTGCGGATGAATTACCTAGTGGCACCATCATCGCCATCGATGACAGTGACAGCTCTTATGGTTTGACGCTGGGTTATCAGGTACACCCTTACTTTGGATTGGAAGTGGGCTATCTGGATTTAGGCGAAGCCAGCAGTCAAATCAGGGCAGAAGTCCTGACCCCGGAGCAGTACCATGAAGTCGTCAAAGCCGTCAGCCCTGTGTTGGTGGATGGTCTTACTGCGGCAGTGCGTTTTACCTTATGGCAAAACGAGCAGTGGAGTGTGGCTGTGCCACTGGGGGTGCTGCTGTGGGACTCTGAAATAGAAAGCAGGATGAATGGCGACACGCTCACCACAAAAAGCGATGGCACAGATTTGTACCTTGGCGTGCAACTGAACTACGAGCTGGCAGAGGCATGGGAGGTGGGGCTGGGTTACCAGCAATTCAACCTGAAACCCAATGACGTAAACAGCGTTATGCTGAGTGCAAGCTATAGCTTTTAACTTGGTTCGTTTGAAGATGACAAAGGGCGGAGATAACCGCCCTTTGTTTTGGTATGAATTGCAATTCAACTCAGACATCTTTCAAAGAGAACATGGACACAAACTCTAAATGATGCTTAATCCCGTTAACCACTGAGTATCCTGTTAGCCTGCACATATCCGAATTCTGTTGTTACGTTGCAAAATTTAACAGTGGGTTTTTCGATAAACTCTTTTCCGTCATTCCCGCAATGCTTTTGAGCGGGAATCCAGATCTATTAAAGGCGATGAAATGATTAAGCACTGTCATTTCGTTGCAAAACAAAAAGTCAACGTCGTGGGGCTTCATCCCACACCCGATGTCTGTCTTTCTGCGTATTCGAAGCGTTATTCCCACAAATCTAAAAATAGAATCCGTACTATATCCGTACAAGTTGCGATTTGGTTGTTTAAACTTTATACTCCAATTCATTACGGATTCACTCCGTACGATAGGAGGTTTTATGGCGACTGCAAGACTCGATATCCGTTTGGATGAAGAAATCAAAGCTAGGGCTGAGAAAGCATCAGCTTTGCTTGGGTTAAAAAGCTTAACTGAATACGTTGTTCGCTTAATGGACGAAGATGCAACTCAGGTGATAGCTGAGCATGAAAGCGTTACGGTTAAAGCAGATGTATTCGATCAATTCATACTGGCTTGTGATGAGGCTAAGGCCCCGAACAAGGCATTGCGTGAAGCGGCAGCATTTACTAAAAGTGGTGAGTTTAAGTGAGTTATTCCAAGACTTTTAAAGAATTGGATAAATCACAACACGATAGAGCATCATTTGACTGTGGCGAAGCAGAGTTAAACGATTTTATCCAAACTCAAGCAGCGAAACACATGCAAGCAGGTATTAGCCGTACAATGGTTTTGCCTGCTGCTACGCCATTACCCAATCAAAAATTTCCAATTTGCTCATTTTATACTATCGCACCAAGTTCAATTTGCCGTGATACCTTGCCGCAAGCTATTGGCAAAAAGTTACCACGCTATCCCATTCCGGTCTTTCTGCTTGCTCAACTTGCTGTTCATAAAGAGTTTCATGGTAGTGGGTTAGGTAAAGCTAGCCTAATCAAAGCACTAGAATATCTGTGGGAAATTAACGCTCACATGAGAGCTTATGCCATTGTTGTCGATTGCTTAACTGGCCAAGCTGAATCATTTTACGCTAAGTATGGTTTCGAGGTGCTTTGTGAAATCAACGGCCGTGTAAGAATGTTTATTCCAATGAAAACAGTCGGTCAGTTATTTACTTAGGTGCTTCATACAGTCTCCTTGCCCTTCGGGATGAGGAACAGCGCTTACGTAATTGGTGTGAAAGTAGCCGGTAAGCTAGCAACAACTTAACCGGTGCGACTTGGCTACAAAGCTTAGCTTAAGAAATTGCGGTGGTAGCGCAACAGGCCGACACGGAGCCAGCTATCGATTGATAGGCAGATTTTGAAATATTTATATAGTAAGGGCTTGAGTATGTCTGATTATAGGGAAGTTGTTTTTGGCATAAATGATATTTTAGACGATAAATCTTTAGAGAGAATAAATAATTTCTCAGCAGAAGATCCAATTCAATGGGCGAAAAAATTAGGTGCAAGTGTTCAATCTATAAATTTTATGGAACTGCTTGCAAGAAAACACCCTTCTTTTTGCAGGAAGTTTATTAGGTTTGGTTACTCAAGTGGTGAAATAAATCCATTTTTATTGGCGAAGTGGTTGATGCTTAGAGCGAGAGTTGTTGGTGCCGAAGAAGCTTATAAATCTGTTCTGTTACTAGAATCTAATGATGTTGTTTATGGTTTTAATGTATCTTTAATTAGAGGTTTGGATTTTACAGGAAGCATTGATTTTATTGATGGAATAAAGTTGGTTGATTACAAAAACTTACCAAAAACAATATTAAAAAGTTTAGAAGTGAAGATGAATCTTGATAATGGAAGTTTGCATCCTCCTTATACATTTCTAATACAGCCACTTTGTGACAACCTTTTTGATTCCAACAGACCATTAGTTGATGATTCATTGCATTTTTATGTTGACCATGAGTTGCTTGTAGTGAATTTTTTATCATTATTTTCTGAGCATTATGCTCCAACAGTTGATAGGCGCTGGTGTATTTTAAATGATGATGTGCCTATGTCAGGTATTTGTGATAACCAATATTCTTATTATTTGGAGATTGAACCGCCGAAAATACATTCTGACTTTAAAAATGTCAAAATAAAAGAAGTTGAATTATTGTTTCAAAAATATATGGCAATGCCACATAAGTTAAGATTGCAAATTGATATTTCACTCTCTAGAAGGGTAAAGTCAATGAATACATGGAACTATGTTAATAAAGCGATCGACTTAGGTATTGCCCTCGAGTCAGTGCTTACTGCTCCTAGAACAAGTGATCAATTATCTTTACAGGTAAGGCTTCTTGGTTCAAAACTTGCCAGAACTGAATTTGAACAAAGGCGTAAGGTGTATTCAATATTAAAAGCTGTTTATACACTGAGGTCATTAGCTGTCCATAATGGAGAAGTGACTGATCAAAAAATAAAGGGTGAAGATGGAAAGAAACCTGCTCGAGAAATTTTAGACCTTGGTTTAAATATTCTAAGTGATTGCCTTAAAGAAATAATTAATCGAAATGGTTTGTCAGAGGATGATATTGAAAGGTTGTTGATAGAATAAGCCCTATATAAAGAATAGGACTAAATGGATAGGTTGAAATTTATATTCTTTAATCTTTAACCTGTCTTAAATATCCTTCGTTTTCATCTTCAACCCACTCACCAGAGTCGAGCAGTTGCTTGGCGCACTCACCAAGTTTATCGAGACACCCATTGTTAAATTTTGCTATGTAAAGATTGAATAGGCATATATACAAGCTATTGGTTCGTGCCAAACTTGCTCAAAGATATATACCTGAAGAGTTTGTTCGTTCAGTTTTCACGTCACACTTATGCGCTGTTTCAGGCTAACAGAATACGATTTAGCTCGCGGAATTAAGCACTGTCATGGAAGTGACCGTTGGCGGCATGGCCGCTCTTTCACATCTAACCCATAGGGATATGGGAAATGTCACAATGATGTCGGGAACATCATTGACCATGTGATCGCTGCATTCGCACTTCCGTATGTAGCAGATGCCGCCGTCGAGCCTATAGGGACACTTCTTGTTAAACGAAAGGGCGGCGTGTCACTGTAATGGCGGTGCTTAATTGTAGAACGATTTATTTTCTTAACAAATCAATTGGTTAATCTTTCGTTCCAATTCACTACATCGCAAAGATAATTTTTCCCTAAGTTAAATGCCCACTTAAAATCATTACAGTCATGATGCTGATTCGTCGCCACTAAAGACTGGTCTGCATTGAGGTTGGATAAGTAAGAATCGAGAGCCAAAAAAAATGCCACTACAAGGGGTTAGTGGCATAAAGTGCATAAGCATGTCCATGGAACGGTAACGCTAAAAAGGGTGGGTAGAAGACTGATATTAGGGTTGGGAACCTTGGTTATATCAGTCTCTACGCCGGGAAGAAGGTCAATACTCGGGTTATTTCATGCTCACAGGACCGTCGATTTTATCGAATGTCACATCGCCGGAGCCCGCTGCTAAGATACTCAAACCTTTAGTGTTAATAACATTAATATCACCTGAACCATCTGTGATACTGACGGTATTTTGTACATTGGCGACTGCAATTTCGCCCGAACCATCGTCGATAGTGATATTGCCTTTGATATCCGTCACTGTGATGGCGCCTGAACCGTCGGTAATCGCTAAATTGCCATTGAGTTGAGTGACTTCAATCGCACCCGAACCATCATCGATGCTGACATCATTACCACCGTGAATAATCAGTTCGCCGGAACCATCTTTGACTTTGATGCTGGCAGTCATCCCCTCGATTAATATGGCGCCAGAGCCGTCATCTACATCTAAGGCGAGAGCCATTGGCACTTGCAGCTTAAGATCAATATAGGGCGAGTAGTTATTGAAGCTTTCCTGCTCAAAATCGGCCTTAAGCTTGGCTTTATTGGCCTTTTTCTCAAGGGTGAGGATCAGTTTGCTATCGTCAGTGCTGGCCTTATTACTATAGATATCAGCGACCAGCTTAATTTGGGTAAGGCCCTCAACACCGATAATTTCAAGGCTGCCTGCACCCGTTTCGGCAATCAGCTCCTCTATATCTTGACTCTCGAGCGCTAACTCGCGTTGCTGGTGATCTAACTCCAGCATGCCGGCGGCGTTAACATTAATAATGCAACCCGTGAGGGAAACACCAACAGTAAAGACGGCGATAAATCCGAGGGTGAAGATAAAGGGGCGTAGTGACATTGTATTCTTCCTTGTTATCGGCACTCGATGACCGACTGAGTGCAGAACTGATTGCGATTAACTTTATGTGAGTAGAGATTGCACATCCTATGCCAATTTTAAAATGCAATAATAATCAGTATGTTACTTTTAATGTGTCCGATTCAGCTTAAGCGGACATGTCCGCCGAATGAGTGATTTACCCACAGATTAGTGAAATTGCTTATTTATTAGGTTAGTGTGAGCCCCATCAATCCCGCTGGACTCAAAGCATAAAAGAAAGGCTGCCAATGGATTATTTAACGACCAATAAGATTGCTTGGGATGCACGCACTCGGGTGCATTTAACCTCTGATTTTTATGATGTTGCAGGCTTTCTGGGCGGCAAAACATCATTAAAGGCAATAGAGCTTAACGAGCTTGAGGTGGCGGGCAAAAATTTACTGCATCTGCAATGTCATTTTGGCCTAGATACCCTGTCGTGGGCGCGAATGGGCGCTAACGTGGTCGGCATCGACTTATCTGAGGTGGCGATTGCTGAAGCGCAAAAGCTGACGCAGCAGGCGCAGTTATCCGCGGAGTTTATCTGTAGCGATGTGTACAGTGTTGCGGACAAGGTTGAGCCACAAGATATTGTTTTTACATCCTATGGTGCCATTGTTTGGCTGCCGGATTTAACGCTTTGGGCGCAGACGATTGCGCGCTGCTTAAAGCCTGGCGGACAGTTTTACATGGCCGAGTTTCATCCGGCGCAGCAGTTGTGCGATGGCTATAGCTATTTTAATCGGGGTGAGCCAGACATAGAGCAGGAAGGCACTTATACCGAAAATGCCGGTGATGACCAGCAAACCTTAATGTGCTGGTCGCACAGTTTGTCTGAAGTGATCAATGCATTATTGCAGGCGGGTTTAGTGTTGGAGTTTTTCAACGAATTTGATTTCAGCCCTTATAACTGCTTCGAAGGGCTTGAGGCGCAAGCCGATGGCCGTTATGTGTTAACACACCAAGGGCAGCATGTGCCCTTGGTGTATAGCATCAGCGCGCGTAAGCCTGCTTAATCCTTGCCGTTTTTGATGGCTAAGATTAGCGGCTACGGTAAACCGGATATTTAAGATATTGATAATCGTAGTAAGGGCTGCGCTCATAGAACCAGCGTAAGCGCGCCTCGGGATCGGCGGCAAACTCTGGGTTTTCCAGCGCCTTATTAAACTCGACCTGCAATTTAGGGTCGTCGCTAAGCATCTTGGCGGCCAGCGGCTCTATCGCATAGTCCTCAATATATTCGGTGCGGGTAAAGATAGGGTTGAAGAAACCCCATTGCAGCAAGGAATCTGGCGATTGTGGCTCAAGCAGTAAAATCGCCAGATCGCCTAAGGGTTGATCTGTGCTGACTTTCACTGTGCCCGCGGGCAAGGTAGTGATCACTTTGGCCAGTGTCGAGTCGGCCTTCACCGTGAGTCGCCCTTCGAATGCCTTAGTGTTAAACACCGGATTGCTTAAGGCGTATTGTTGCAGTTTAAGCTCTGTGGGTTTGCTTAAACGCGTCATACGAATGCCGTGCAGATTGAGACGCTCGATGGCCTGTGTCCACTCTGCAGGAATATAGTAGGCACTCGGGCGAGTGACTTTAATATCCGGCACAGTTTCGGCCATCACAGGCAGGTTAGGGTACAGCTTCGGTTCGCCCGTCCAACGTACAACGTCGGTGCCGCTAATTGGACTTTTCTCAAGCGTGTAGTCTATGCCTTTAAAATCCCAACCCTTAGCCAGTGGCGCCGATTTCCACGTTAATGTGATCAGCGGCGAGGCGCGGTATTTATCCTCTTGAATCGCACTCTTTAACTTAGTGGCTTGAGTGCCAACGGTTTTTAGAGTTTGCTCTAGCATCACATAGGTGCCGAGTACCCGTTGCTTAAAGGGCTTTAAGCTGTGGTTTTCAATCAAAATAGTGGGCAGATGACGGGCATCGCCATAACCATTAGAGAAGCGCGGGCTTGGGTTCCACAGCGACATGCCCTTAGTGATATCGGTATTGTCGACGGCGAAGATCAGCGGGCCGGGAATATGGCCCTGCTCGGTTAATGCCGCTTCTACTGCGGGGCGATAGCTGTTTTCGAGCCAGCGGAAACTGGCGGGACTCAAGCCTTGGGCGAGGTTGTAGCCGAAGGTGATATCGTATTGGTAATCTATGCCGTCGGTCACATGCACATCGATATACAGATCCGGCTGCCATACGTTGATGGCCCGCAGCATATGCTGCATTTCTAGGGTGTCGGCCTTGGCATAGTCGCGGTTAAGGTTGAGATTATTGGCATTGGTGCGCCAGCCCATATTCACCGGGCCGCGTTGGTTTACGCGATTAAATTCGCCGCTGCGCTCATGGGCATCCACACTAAATATGGGCACAAACAACAGGTTGGCTTTTTCGAGTAGATCGCTTTTCTCGCCTTTAACTATATCCCGCAGCAACATCATGCCGGCATCTTTACCGTCGATTTCCCCTGAGTGGATCCCCGCCTGCACAAGAATTGTCGGCTTAGTGTTTTGCTTGAGGCGCGCCGATTCGTTTATGCCTTCGCTACTGGCGACATACATCCAAATATCGCGGCCTTGAGGGCTCTTGCCGAGGCTCACTTTCTGTAATTTAGTGGTTTCGGCCGCCAGTCTATCGAGCCAGGCGATGGTATCGTCATAGCTTGGGCTTTCTAGGCCATTGCTTTGCTCGAAGGGCGTTGCCCATTCGTGATCTGCGCTGAGTAATAGGGCTTCGCTGCCGCCATGCCAAGTGATGCTCGGCGGTAAAATGGCATCATTTACAAAGGTATTAGCACGAGTCGGCGTTGCGACCACATTGACTGCTGCTTCGGGAGCGGCTTCGGCTGTCGGTTCTGTGGCGCTGTTATCTACACTGGCTTCAACCACAGGGGTTGGCACGGCTTCGGTTTTCGTAACCTCGGCGCTAGCAACTTCAGTTTTTGTAGTCTCAGTTTTAGTTGCCTTGGTTTGAGTCGCTTCGGTATTTGCGGATAAGGCTAAATGGGGAGTCAATAATGATCCTGCCGATAAGCAGGCGATTGCGACAACGGAAGGGGAAAACAAGCGCATGAAAAGAGTCCATATATCGAATTTTTATTAGGGCGGTATCTTTTCATTAAACCCCCAGCAAGCGCAAGGGCTGCCAAGGGTTTATCTTGGGTCGCGAGAGTGGTTTTTAGCCGTAATTCCCCGTGGTAACGGCTTATGAACGCTTGGCAGTTTTGTGTAACACGGTTTGTCCGCTATAGGCGACTTCGATAATGGCTATATCGGCATAAAGCGCCTCGACGGCGATGGCGAGTTGATAGATAAGCCAGCCATATCCTGTGAGTGCAAATCCCTGTGCCACCTCGTTTGCGACAGTGGCTGAGGCCTGCATTGGAGTTGCCAAGGTGAGTTGTAATCTCTGTTGCAGCTCCTGCTCTAACGCTGGTGGCAAGGTGGGTAAAGAAGCATTTTTACCCGCCACAAATTCGCCAAGTCGCTGCAGATACGCCGTAAGCTCGGCGGCGACGTTATTGATTTGATGGTAGGCCTCTTTATCGGCCTCCTGCCAGCGGCTTAAGGGCAAGAGTTCGAGCAGGGTGATCAGCCGAACCTGTTTATTGACTAATTCCGCGAGCAGCACTTTGTGCTTTTTCAGGGTTTGGCTTTCCCACTCGAGGGAGAAAAACAGTTTCTTTTGGGTTAATACCGCCTTCATGGCCGCTTCGAGGTCGGCGCGAAAATCTAAGTCATGGTTGGCGGGCGCCTGTAAATGCTGAGTGAGTACCTTAGCCATGCTGTTGATGGCATTGGCGAGCTGACTGCGCCAATCGTGTTTGGCCTTAATTGGGAAAATAAACAGGGAAACTAGAATAGCGATAATGCAGCCGAGCAGAATATTAGCCGTGCGCCACAGCGCCTCAGAGGTATCATGGTTGGCATCGCCAACAACGATAATGATGGTAAATCCCGCGACTAAATAGGCGTAGCTATAACGCCCAGCCGAGATAAAGCAAATCAGCGTCACCCCTAAAATCAGCAGCCCCATCATCAGCCAATAACTGTCGATGGTCGCCACTAACATCACGCCATAAGCCGAGCCTAAACAAGTGCCTACCGCCCGTTGCAGGGACTTTTCAATCGCGCCGCCCACCTGGGGCAGACTCATCATAATGATCACGATAGTCACCATGCTCCAAATAAAATGCGGTGGCGACCAAATGGCATTGATGGTCACGGCAATCAGTAGGGCAAGGCCGAGTTTGAGGGCATGGATGGCGCGAAAGTGGCGATAGATATAGTCGGCAAAGGGGCTTGCGGGGGCAAAAACAGACATAGTGCAAAACTCCTTTGGATATTAGCGCTAAGTGATTATCGCAGAAACACGGCGCCTCTGAGTGGCTCGTGGGATAAAGAAATGCGAATTGCGAGGCCAAGCCGTTCGAGCTTAGCCTAAGGTGACGCCAAGATCACATTAAGGTTTTGGACGTCGAGTAAATGGGCACAATAAGGGCAAACGTAGCGCATAAAAAAGGCTTGAATAAGCAAGCCTATTCAAGCCTAGGGATATACCTTCGTATTCAATCAGTTAGTGCGAGGTTTGCTCGGCGGTATATTTATCCATAATCGCGGCGCAGGCCGCATCGCCCGTGATATTAAGCGCGGTGCGGATCATGTCAAATACCCTGTCTAAGGCGAATAATAGTGGTAAACCATCGATAGGAATGCCCGCCGCGAGTAGCACGGCGACCACTAAAAATGATGGGCCAGGCACGCCCGCTTGACCAATGGCGCCTAAGGTGGAGGTAAAGATAATCGCCGCATAGGCCGTCATTGAGAGGTCAACGTTGTACATTTGCGCGAAGAACATGGCGACTAAACCATAATAAATCGCGTTGCCGCTCATATTAATGGTTGCGCCTAGGGGCAGTACAAAGGCGGTGGTTGCCTTAGAGATCTTAAGATCTTCTTCACAGGTTTCCATATTCACCGGCAGAGTCGCCATGGAGGATGCGGTCGATAATGCCATTACCTGCGGTTTCTTCATCGCCGAAATAAATTGCCGTGCCGACACTTTAGAGAATAACTGCACCACCAATGGGAAGAACAGAAAGCCGTAGATCAGAATCGCGGCCACAAACACGGCAAATAACTTAAACACGACTTCTAGCGCGTCGAAACCAAAGGTGCCGACGGAATCGGCCATTAAACCAAACACACCAATTGGCGCGATGATCATCACGCAGTTGATCATCCACACAAAGGCGTCAACAACGGTATTGAGTGCGGCCAAGATAGGCTTAGCGCCATCGCCCTTAACCTTAGTCAGCGCGATACCGAAGAAGATGCTAAAGACTAAGATTTGTAAGATGTTACCGCCGTTCAGTGACTCAAACACATTGGTTGGGATCATACCGATAAAGGTATCCATCACCCCGGGTAGTGCGCCATGATCCTTAGTCACTTCCATTAAATCTGCGCCACTGTGGGCGGTAAAATCGACCCCAGCCCCCGGCTGAAATAGATTACCCATCACCAAGGCAAGCACCACGGCAAAGCCTGAGGTCACAATAAAGAAACCAAAAGTGCCGACGCCAATCTTACCCGCCGACGGGCTATCGCCTAAACTCGCTGCGCCGCTGATGATAGAAACCAAGACGAGAGGTATCACTAGCATCTTGATTAAATGAATAAAAATGGTGCCAAGTGGCGCGAAGATACTCGCACTTTCTCCCATGATAAAACCCACCAGTGCACCAATAATCATGGCTATAACCACTTGCACACCAATGTTGCCTAATAAATTCTTGCTTTTCATGTTTGCGTAACTCCCCCGACACGCTTTTTTGGGCGCCTAAGGTATCACAGTTGCATCGACTGTATTTGTGAAACATCACTAACCTTGGCTTGAAAATAATCAAAATCTAAATCAGGTTAGGGTTAAATGATTGATTGTCAAAAAATTGCTATAAAAAATATCGATAATTCATTTTTGGCGGGTTTTTTAGTGTGCAATTTGTTGAATTATGATTTTTGTCGGGTGCAAGGGCCTTTAAACAATCACTAAAAGTGCGTTGCGGTTATCAAGTGTTGCATTAGTTGTATTTTAGTAAATACGAATTGATCTAGATCATAAATCCAAATGCGAATTGTTTGCATTATTTAAACCAATGTGTAAAATCGTCACAATTTTTTACATATGTTTACAAATAATGACCATTTTGGGGAAGGTAATGAAAAAAACACTACTCGCTAGCGCGCTATTGGGCCTCTTTACTAGCCATCAAGCGCTCGCCACGGATGAAACACAAGAACTGCGTAAAGTGATTGAGCAGCAACAACAAGTGCTGCAGGATCTTGAAAAACGCTTAGAAGAAACTGAAAAGCGAGTAGAAAAAACCGCCGATGCAGTTGAAGAAACAGGCCCAAGCAAGAGTGCAACGACCATTGGTGGTTATGGCGAACTGCACTACAACAATATTTCAGACAACATTAAAGACACTGACAAAAAAGAGTTCGATTTTCATCGTTTTGTGTTGTTCTTTGGCCATGAATTTACTGAGAAAACCCGTTTTTTCTCTGAGCTAGAAGTGGAACACGCATTGGCTGGCGAAGGTAAAAAGGGTGAAGTTGAGATAGAGCAAGCCTATATCGAACACGATTTTAACCAGAGCTTCACGGGTAAAGCGGGTCTGTTCCTGATGCCAGTTGGTATCATCAACGAAACCCACGAGCCACCAGCATTTTACGGTGTTGAGCGTAATCCCGTTGAAGCAAACATCATCCCTGCGACGTGGTGGGAAGCGGGTTTAGCGTTAAATATTAAAGCGGCACCGGGCCTCGCATTTGATACCGCAGTGACGAGTGGTCTTGCCGTTGCTACAACGGGCGACAAAGCATTTGATATTCGTAGCGGTCGCCAAAAAGTGTCTAACGCTAATGGTGAAGATTTAGCCTATACCGCCCGAGTGAAATACACCGCAGTGCCAGGTTTAGAGCTGGCCGCTTCTGCACAATATCAAGCGGATTTAACCCAAGGCGCTGCGGGTGTCGATACGGCATCGGCCACCTTGTTAACTGCGCACGCTATCTACAGCATTCAAAACTTCACCATTAAAGCACTTTATGCTCAATGGGATATCGATGGTGAAGAGGCAGAGGTTCTGGGGAAAGATAAGCAACAAGGCTATTACATTGAGCCTTCGTATCGTTTCAACGAAAGCTTTGGGGTCTTCGCCCGCTACAATGCGTGGGATAACAAGGCTGGCAATGATGCTGACACCGAAATCACCCAAACCAACATTGGTGTGAATTATTGGTTACATGAAAACGTGGTGTTTAAAGCCGATTATGAAACCCAAGGTGGCGCTAAAGACGCCGACGGTTTCAACTTAGGTGTGGGTTACCAGTTCTAAGCTTTGTTTCTTACTCGAATCGAGTCACACATCTGCAGGTGTGTGACTTTATTCATTATCTTTGAAGGTGATTATGGGCACATTTTTCGCGGCACTGACCAAGGCGGGCCAGCGCCTTGGCAGATCATTGATGAGCAGCCTAGGGATATTATTACTCGCGGTATGCCCTCTGCGGCTGAGCGCCGTCGAATACCAAAGTGCCGATGCCTTTATTCAACAGGCATTTAATGGCAATAAAGGTACAACTAAGGTCTTTTGGGTTGACGAGCATGCCAAACAGGTTATCGAATCGATACTTGCCCATAGTTTCAATAAGATGCGCATTCGTTATTGGCAGCAAGACAATGAAACCGTGTGGATTTTAGATGAAATAGGCAAAGAAGCGCCAATCACAGTCGGGATCCATATTAAAGACCAAGCCATAGTCAGGACTAAGGTATTGGTTTACCGTGAAAGCCGCGGCGATGAAGTTCGCCATGATTTCTTTACGGATCAATTCAAATCAGCCAAACTCGACGACCAAACTCAACTCGATCAGCATATTGACGGTATTACTGGCGCCACCCTGTCGGTTAGAGCCTTGACGAAACTGTCTCGTATTGCTTTGTGGCTCGATAACTATGTTACAAAAGCCGAAGCTACAAAAGCCAAAGTGACCAAGGTCGAAAAGAGTCAATAATAGTCAACTAGCCAGACGTAAAATGTAACTATGACTCGAAAGCATAAATCACAATCAATACAGACTATTAGCTACAAATTTGCCCGCGCGCTTCGCCCTTGGCACCGTAGATTAGGTATCTTAAGCTGCCTATTTATCCTATTGCTCGTGGTGACGGGTGTTGCCATCAACCACAGCCAGGCACTGCAGCTTAATCAATCCCCTGTGCAACAAGCTTGGCTGTTGGATTATTACGGGATTGCGACCCCTCAGCATATTGCCCAATTTGGCAGTGAAGCCCAGCCGCTATTTATCACAGATAACCGACTTTGGTTGGGGCGTGAACCAATACTCGAGGCTCAAAGCCAATTAATTAGTGCGGTGTTTTTACCTAATCTGTTGATCGCTATTGATAATAATCAACTTTATCTATTTGATAGCCAAGGGCACTTACAGGAAACTCAAAATAGCAGCACGGGTTTACCTAAGGGGTTAGAGGCCTTAGCCATAGAGTCGTTACCCCTTGATGCAACCCACACCGAAACAGTCAATCGCGTTTGGCTTAAAACCACTTCAGGCTATTATCGAGCCGATGAAAATCTTATCGATTGGATACCAGAACAGCCATTAGCGCCGCTGCGCTGGATCATCTCGGCAGATCCTGTGGACGCCGATATGATTCAATACGCCCGCAGCGCAAACCTCAACTGGGAAAGGGTGATGCTAGATTTGCACAGCGGCCGCTTATTTGGCGCCTACGCCGTGTGGCTATGGGATATTTTCGGATTAGCGTTATTGCTGGTATCCCTAAGCGGCCTTTGGCTGTGGATAAAGCAAACTAAATCTAAGCGATAACTTATTTACTCAGTCAAACCGCCGTAGGCCAACAGTGGTGGCCGTTGGTCTATTCTGTCTGCTACCGCTATCGAGATCCAAAGGTCTGCAATGTACCAATTTGGGCAGTTTGAGCGCTTTCAGTGGATAGTAAACGTTGTTAGCAGTTTCACATGTGAAAGTTATTTGGAATATTTGTAGGAAAGAAATATAGATTCATACTGACCGCAGCAACCCGATCCCAGCCACAACTGAGCATTAAAGTATCATGCTAGCTTTAACTTAGATTTGGACAGAAGCGATTAATCTTTTTATCTATTTATGGAGTTTATTGTCATTGTTTCCCCAGTGACTCGCCGTGAATATATCCATATAGGCTCGACGGCGACATCCATGTCGCCAACGGTCACTGGTGCCCCAATGCCAATTTTAACTACCAATTTACTATATGTTCGTAAAAAGCTAATGGACATTTCCGTGTTACTACGAGATGGAGAGCCTTCTCTTTCAGATAACTTTTTCTACTCCAAACCACGCTAGTCGCATACAAATAGCAGATTAAATTCACTAACCCACTACAATTACGAACCTAGAGTTTCAGGCTGGCATAAGGACATTGTCTTTTCTAACCAGTTTAAGAACTCCAATTCATTGCTTCCCAGTCTTTCTGTGTGGCTGAGCAGTACATAACGATGTCCAGATTGAGTAAATCCAAATGGAGCCACCAGTCTTCCGTTTTTCAAGTCATCGATTATCAGAGGATATGACCCTATAGCAGCCCCTAAACCGTCAACTGCCGCCTGTAAGCAGAAATAAAAATGCTCAAAGGATTTAGACTTATTGATATTAAAGGCATGTGTTGAACGTGATGACCAATCTGACCATGCAGAAGGTCTCGTTTCACTATGAAGCAAAACGATATCATCTAAGTTGTGCTGAGCTTTGTTCCAATATTCAGGGGAAAAAACAGGGCCAACCCACTCATTGACTAAGTTGTGTGTCGTATATTCTGGGCTAATATCGAAGTCATCACGCCGGATGGCTAAAGATAATCCTGTTTCACATAAATCCACAGGCCCTCCTGCTGTTGATAGTCGAACATCAATACCCGTAAGCTGGAAAAAACTGGCCAGCCTAGGCATCAGCCAGCGCATAGTTAATGTGGGCTCACAGGAAACTTCAAGATGCTTATTGCTTTCCCTCGTTAGCTTCTTAACTCCATTATCTAGAGCATTAAACGCAATATCAGTGTACAGCTTGAGTAGCTCACCTTCTTGCGTGAGACACATTCCTCTACCTTGTTTGTAAAACAGTAACTGCGACAAATGGCTCTCTAGCAATTTAATTTGCTTACTCACTGCTCCGTGAGTGATATGAAGTCTTTCTGCTGCCTTACTGTAACTCGATGACTCTGCCGTAATATGAAATACATAGAATGCTTTTAAATGTCTCATCTGTGACTTTTTCTCACATTTAGGGTGCCTTTTTTTCGATTATAACTTACCAATAAATCTATACAATTATTTTAAAATCATGAACAGTTAGGATAGAAAATGGAGTTATTAAGTTTTGCAGTATTTGGGCTTTTAATCGTAGTAAGCCCTGGTGCTGACTTTGTTTTAGTATTTAAAAACAGTGCAATTTTTGGCAGAAAAGCGGGCATATTAACGGCTCTTGGGATAGGGATTGGTGTTTGTGTGCATATTACCTATTCAGTAATTGGGATTAGTCACTTAGTTTCTCAGAATGCGGTTTTATTTAGCATAGTAAAGTACATTGGTGCGGCGTATTTAATTTATCTCGGAGTAACAGGGTTAGTCAGTTCTAAGTTGAAATTAGACTATGAAAACTCAACTGACCAACCCACACATACTCGAAAGTTTATATTTCAAGGTTTTTTGTGTAATGTATTGAATCCTAAAACTATGCTTTTCTTTCTAAGCGTCTTTAGCCAACTAATCTCAGCCAATAATGAAGGTATGCCTTTCGTCATTAGCTATGGCGTTTACATTGCACTTCTACATATAGCTTGGTTTTGTATAGTCGCTTACCTAGTCACATCTGTACACGCGAGTCATATAATTCAAAAGTTTGGTCATAGAATTAATCAGGCGTGTGGTTTGGGTCTAATTGCTTTTGGTGCAACATTATCAATAAAAGCCTAAATTCCAACTATCACATAATAAGGAAGTATTGTACTGGTACGCTAAATTTGGTCACTTAGATAGAGGTGTAATCTGACTTTACTTCCATATTTTTGGAATGACTAAATGTAAGTCAAATTATCCTCTGTGCACTGAGTGATTAATCGGTCGTTGCTCACAATGGGGCATAAACGTGCTAGAACTGATAGGCATAACACGAGTTTGGACCAAAGCGCGTTAGCCCAAAGCCTAAGTAAAATGGCAGGATTGCATGCGTGAATCAGTCTAGGCAAGACTGTTTTACTGCAACGATGTTTGCAATCCCTCATAGTCAGGTCTTACTTTCGGGTATCTATTACTTTTTGTATCTCTAGTTATCAGACAACAAAGGGCTAATCTTTGAGCCGTTGAGGTAATAGCTTTTTAGCTGAACGAGCAGCCAGAGGGGTAGTTAGGATTGGCATTGTTGCAACAGTGACCGTTGGCGACATGGCCGCTCTTTCACATCCATGTGAACGCGGCATTCGTACATCCATGCACAGCAGATGTCGCCGTCGAGCCTATATGGATATATTCACGGCGTGTCACTGTGGAAACAATGGCAATGAATAACAGTGTTAACTGGCTTTGGCGCAATAGCTTTTTGCTAAACGAACAGTGTGAGAGATAGTTAAGATTGGCATTGTTGCATCAGTGACCGTTGGCGACATGGTTTCTCAGTCACATCTGACCCATAGGGATATGGGGAATGTCACTATGATGTCTGGAACATTATTGACCATGTAATCGCAACATTCGATTCTTGTAATCAAGAGCCATATACAGCAGATGCCGCCGTCGAGCCTATAAGGACACTTCTTGTGAAATAAATAGGCGTCGTGTCACTGGGGAAATAATGACAATAAGTGCAGCACACAACTGACGACAAAATTTGTCTTGCTTTGGGGCAAACGTTGTAGAAAAGGCAGTGTATCGATGAGTCAATCAATAAAGGCCAGAGAACGATGCTCTGGCCTCTCCGTTTTTCTAAGTACGAACGGGTGTAGGTGGGTTTTCTACATTAACCCCTCATAGTAACAAATTCCTCGGCACCCGTTGGGTGAATGGCGACAACGGCATCGAAGTCGGCCTTGGTCGCGCCCATTTTAAGCGCCACACCAAAGCCTTGGAGGATTTCATCCATTCCAAAACCAATACCATGAATACCGACGACTTTTTCGTCCTTGCCAGCGCAAACTAACTTCATCTTACAGGCTTGGCGATGGCTGGTGACGGCCGTGTACATAGAGGTAAAGGTCGAGGTATAAACTTTGACGTTATCATCGCCGTATTGGCTACGGGCCTCGGGTTCGGTCAGGCCCATAGTGCCGATAGGTGGATGACTAAACACTACGGTTGGGATCAAGCTGTAATCCATTTTGGCATTTGTCATGCCGTTGAATAAACGCTCGGATAACAGACGGCCCGCTTTAACTGCCACAGGGGTGAGCTCTACGCCGCCCGCCATAATGTCGCCGACACAGTAAATCCCTTTGTGAGTGGTATTTTGCTGCTCGTCCGTGATGACATAACCTTTGCTATCTAATTGAACGTCAGTGTTTTCTAAGCCGATATTGCCAGTGGCGGGTGAGCGGCCAATTGCCCAAATCAGGCAATCGACAGTGACGCTCTCACCATTCTCTAGGCTTAAAGTCAGGCTGTTATCGGCATTTTTGACCACAGCTTTTGGCACGCTATGGGTGTGCAGCGTTGGGCCTTCGGTGGCCATGGCATCGACTAGGGCGTCGATAAGCATAGGGTCGAAGTTACGTAGCGGCGCATGCTTACGCACAAATAAGTGGGTTTCACTACCAAGGGCGTGTAACACACCGGCGACTTCGACCGCGATATAGCCAGCACCTACCACGGCAACACGTTTAGGTTGTTCGTGCAGGGCGAAGAAACCATCGGAGTCGATACCATATTCGGCACCGGGAATGTTCGGAATAGTTGGCGCGCCGCCAGTAGCGATCAGTATATGATCGGCGGTGTAGTGCTCGCCGTCCACTTCAATGGTATTGCCATCCACAAAGCGGCCATAACCATTGAGCAGAGTCACTTTATTGTTCGTAAAACCTCGGCCGTAGGCATCGTGAATACGACCAATATAGGCTTCGCGGCTGTTGACTAATGTATTCCAATCGAACTTACTGACAGTAACGTCGAAGCCATAATCCTTAGCGTAAAGGTGCATAGCTTCGGCGATATGGGCGCCATACCACATGACTTTTTTCGGTACACAGCCTACGTTTACGCAGGTGCCACCTACGTGTTTAGCTTCGATAAGCAGCACCTTAGCGCCACGCATTGCGGCGCGGTTGGCCGAGGCGATACCACCGCTGCCTGCGCCTAGGCAGATATAGTCAAAATGTTGAGCCATGAGTTTCTCCGTCTTACTTCAAGGATGAGATGCTGTAACTGCAGAAAGCCATTGTAGGGTGGATTGTGCTCACAGACCAGCCTATTGCATGGGTTATCGTTTGGGTTAAATCATTTAGCGGCGATACTGGCAGCGGGAGTGATCGTCTCGATTTGGCCCTTCGGCACCACACTTTAAGCATTGCCATTCCTGTTGGCGGGCGCTGAGCTCATCGGCGTGATATTGGCTGGCGTTATCCTGCTTGCTACGCATTTGGGCTTCTAACTGAGACATACGTTGGTCGAGCCAGCGGCAGTTAGGGTTATTTGCGACATGTTCACGGCTGGCAAGCTGTTGTTTGCGAGTGAGTTTTTTCGTTTTAGCTGGTTTAGTCGTTTTTTTAGTCGCTTTGGTCGCTTGGGTTTTGGAGGGGTCTGCCGGGGTAATAGTGGGCGCCGAATACTCGAACGCGCTCTGCGGCTCGCTGGGAATTGCAATCGGCTGACCATTGCTGTCCCGCAGTGTACCTAAGGGCAAAGGTTCGGCCTGTGCCGGTTGTGGCAAAGATACTAAACCGGGGTCGGGTGTCTGACGCGCATTGGCTGACTCTGTTAACAATATAAAAAATATGGCAAAAACCATAAATGCAGTGCGGGTGAAGTATAAATGATGCGCTAACATTCCCTGTTCCTCGGCATAAAAGGGGTGAAGATGAACGTCGCTCCGTCGACGTTTTCAGTGTAGTTAGCGGGTTGGATTTTGCCAAATTCAGCCTAATCCCAATATTGGGATCATGTTGAGCCGGACTTAAAAAGTCATCGAAAAGTGAATACCCGCATAGGTTTGGTCCTGCGAGCCTAAATCGCCGTTGGCCGCGGCTTCTTGTTCAATATCACCCTGGGCAATGCTATGGCTAATATGCCCGCTGACACTCATATTGGGCAGCAGTTGGTAGGCGGCCTCTAGGCCAAATTGTAGGTTGTTTCGACCGTTATGCGCTTCTGTTCGATATTTAAAATCAAATCCTTGGGTGATATATGGGGTAAGAGTGAATTGCTCAGTGATATTCCAATAACTGTGTAAACTCGCCTCGATTAAGTAACCCGCAGCCTCGGTGGAATAGACATAACTCACTGAGGGTACAAGCCATGGTGTGGCCGTGTACACAAGCTCGGTAAAAAATTCGTTATCTTGGCAGCGGTTGCTGCTGTAACCTTCAATGCGTTGATATCCCAGATTGGCTTCTAGGTTGTCAGTCAAATTCAAGCGATATTCGAGGCCGATATTCCACTCTGTGTAGGCTTGGCTATCGCCGCGGCCGACTAAGGCATAGGTGGTTAGATTGCCATATTGGACCGAGGCGTTTAGCCAATAGATGCCACCCTGTGATAAATTATTTCGCCCCTGGGAGATGTATTTACTGTCCCAGCCTAAATCCAAATTTACTGCCCAAGGCTCAATAGGTTGAGTCTGCAATGTGGCACTCGAAAGGCTCTCTGTTTGGGATAAGCTTTCATTCGCACTTGATGTTTGGCTAAGAAATAACAGACCTAAGGTACAGAGGGTGCGAGTGATGGAATTGACTGAGCTGGTGGTCATAGGTTTGCCAATCAGGCTAACGATGTGGATTTGGTGCCGATATTAACTTTGGTGAATCTAATTGTTAATGAGAATGGATCTAATTTGCGATCAACTCATCAAGATTCACTTAGTAAATTAACGGTAAAGATTAATTGCGATCTGGCTCACTTTTTTCGGAGATGATTCTGGATAGGTGACGAGCCGAAGGCGGCAATCGGTTTTCTCGCCTTGATAAATGCGTGATCAGCCCTTATTTATTAGCTACACAGATTGTAGAGGAATCACTATGAGCAACCCTTTGCTTAACGGCGCAACATTACCGCTTTTTTCACAGATAAAACCTGAACATATTCAAGTTGCCGTTGAGCATGCCCTTGCTCAGTGCCGCGCTAAGATTGATGAAGTGCTGCAACACCAAGGTCCCTACACTTGGGAAAATTTAGTCGCGCCACTCGAACAGGTCGACGACGAACTGAGCCAAATTTGGTCGCCTGTTTCCCATATGAATTCAGTGACTAGCACCGATGAATGGCGTGCCGCCCACGATGCTTGTTTGCCGCTATTATCGGAATACGGCACTTACGTAGGTCAACATCAAGGTTTATACCAAGCCTATAAGGCCCTGCGTGCATCGGATGAGTTTGCACACTTGAGCCAAGCCCAGCAGAAGGTGATTGAACACAGCCTGCGCGATTTTGAACTCTCGGGCATTGGCTTAGACGATGCGCAAAAAATGCGTTACGGCGAAATCGTCAAACGACTATCAGAACTCACCAGTGGCTTTTCGAACCAATTACTCGATGCGACCCAAGCTTGGACTAAGTTGATCACCGATGAAGCCGAGCTTGCGGGTCTGCCCGATTCCGCTAAGGCCGCCGCTAAGGCGATGGCCGAGGCCCGTGAGTTAGACGGTTGGTTGTTTACCTTAGACTTCCCCTCTTATTTACCCGTGATGACCTACAGTGAAAACCGTAAGTTAAGAGAAGAGTGCTATCGTGCATTTGTGACCCGCGCCTCGGATCAAGGCCCCAATGCTGGCGAGTTTGATAACAGCCCGCTGATGGACGAGATTCTCGCACTGCGCCATGAATTAGCACAGTTATTAGGTTTTGATAGCTTTGCCGAAAAATCCCTCGCCACCAAAATGGCCGAAACGCCGGCGCAGGTGATGGCTTTTTTAAATGAGTTAGCGCTGCGATCTAAGGATCAAGCTAAGGCAGAACTGGCTGAATTAAGGGCCTTTGCCGAGGCGCATTACGGTGTAACTGAAATGGCCTCTTGGGACTTAAGTTTCTACGCCGAGAAGTTACAGCATCATAAGTATGAGATTTCGCAGGAAATTTTGCGCCCCTACTTCCCCGAAGATAAAGTGCTCTCGGGCTTGTTCTACACAGTATCGCGTTTGTTTGGCCTTAAGATTGTCGAGCAAAAAGACTTTGACCGTTGGCACAAGGATGTTCGCTTCTTCGATATTTTCGACGAAACCGGTGAACACAGAGGCAGTTTCTACCTCGATTTATATGCCCGCACGGGTAAACGTGGCGGAGCTTGGATGGATGACTGCCGTGTGCGCCGTCAAACCTCCCATGGATTACAAAAGCCAGTGGCCTATTTGACCTGTAACTTTAATGGCCCTGTCGATGGCAAGCCTGCGCTGTTCACCCACGATGAAGTGACGACTCTGTTCCACGAGTTTGGCCATGGCATTCATCACATGCTGACCAAAATCGATGTTGCAGGTGTGTCGGGGATCAATGGTGTGCCCTGGGATGCGGTCGAATTACCCAGTCAATTTATGGAAAACTGGTGCTGGCAGGAAGAAGCCTTGGCCGAAATTTCAGGCCACTTCGAAACCGGCGAACCATTGCCTAAAGCCCTGTTAGATAAAATGTTAGCGGCGAAAAACTTCCAATCTGGGATGATGATGCTGCGCCAACTCGAGTTTTCGTTGTTCGATTTTAGAATGCACCATGAATACGACCCCGCTAAAGGCGCACGCATTCAAGAAACCTTAGACGAAGTGCGTCGTCAGGTGGCCGTATTAACGCCGCCGGACTTTAACCGTTTCCAACATGGGTTTGCCCATATTTTTGCGGGCGGATATGCCGCGGGTTATTACAGCTATAAATGGGCTGAAGTGCTGTCGGCGGATGCGTTTTCCCGCTTCGAGGAGGAAGGGATTTTCAACCCAGAAACGGGTCGCCGCTTCCTGCATAATATCCTCGAAATGGGCGGCTCGGCCGAACCTATGGACTTGTTTAAACAGTTTATGGGACGCGAACCGAATATCGATGCACTGCTAAGACATTCAGGCATCGCAGCCTAAACTGGTTAGATAAGTTATTGTTAGTCATGATAAACCAGCCCAGCATATTGGACTGATTATCTCGGGTTAGTGAGCTTAACCAAACGATATAAAGGCGCCATCCGGCGCCTTTTTTGTGACCCAGATCCCGCTTGTTATCTGGTATGACCTCTGTTAGCCTGTGGCTCTTATTTTAAGGGCGACTGGTTATGAATCTGTATTTTCGTTTGTTTTGGTTATTATTTTGGCGCACGCGCCACTGCCGTAAAATTGATTTTCTCGGAACAAGCCGTATTACCTATCGGGCGTTACCGAGCGATTGTGATATCAATTTCCATCTGACTAATTCCCGCTATCCCGCATTTATGGATCTGGCGCGGACCTATATGTTGGCCGAGATGGGTCTGCTAAAACGTTTCTTAAAGTTGAAGTGGATGCCGATAGTTAACGCCGCCGAATTTACCTATATTCGCGATATCAAGCCGTTAAAAACCTTTGAGATTGAAACCAAAGTAGTCGGTTGGGATGAAAAATATTTCTATATTGAACAGCGCTTTGTGAGCGAGCGTGGCCTGCATTGTATTGTGCATGTGCGCGGTGTGTTTGTGTGCCAAGGTAAGCAAGTACCGCTCGATGTGTTAGTGAAAGAAGCGGGTTATACCGATCCTGCCCCCGAATTGCCGCCAGAAGTGCTGAAGTGGAAAGCGTTTTTGCAGTTGAAGAAAGAGCGCAATATGTGATGCCAGTGGAGCATAGCTTAGGCTAAGGTATGCTCCTCAAGCCTGTATCTTCCTCCATCTCTGCGAGTAGCACTTCCTCAAGCACTAACATCCAAGCGCCACGCAGTTGCGCTTGTTGCCAGTAACGGACTAATTCATCTAATTCCAATAGATTCAAGTGTTTAAAGCTATAGCTTAAACAAGGAATGAGCGCGCAGTCGGCTAAGGTAAAACTATCGCCACAAACCCAATGGTTTTGAGCTAAATGGGTATCTAAGCGTTTAAATTGTATGAGTATTTGCTTTTCAATTTGTTTGATTTCAAACTCCCGTTTTTCGTCGGCATGTTTTAATTTTTCCAATTGAAACAATTGATTGCTTATATCGCTATCGATAATTCTATCGAATAGTCTCACCTGCAGATTGCGCTGTGATTCCCGTGGGAGAAGCTGAGTGCCGTGAGTAAAATGCCTGTCTAAATACTCGATAATAATGCTGGATTCGGGAATTAATGCGCCATCTTGTGTTTTAAGCAGGGGCAATTTAGCCGGTGGATAAAAATGCTGAAATGCTTTTCTCGGCAACGGGTCGCGTAAGTCAGTGATACGTGGATAGAAATTCGCTTGTTTTTCATAGAGTGCGATCAGCACTTTCTGTGAATAACGCGATAATGGATGATAAAAAAGCTCCATAGACACTAACTCCAACCCCAGAATTTTACTGACTTTACGCCTTAACTTTAGTCGCAATTACCACGCTTGCTGTAAGAGTTTTCCTAAAAAATGCAGGAATAAACACAATTTTTCGCGGTAAAGCCAAATGATCCATCAAGGGTAAAAATCGGTATTATTAACAACAGATCAAAAGTGTCGGGATTAAATCATTTTAAAGGTAATAATATGAGCCAGTTAGAGCGTTTTTCATCCATTTATGCCAGAGCCAGTGAGCGTAAAGGTGGGCCTGTGGGACTCGAAGCCTTGTTATCTGGTTGCCTGTCCGATGATGAAATTCGCCAGTATCGGGATGCTGAATTATTGTCAGCGATGAGTCGGCAGGTGTTTCAAAGTGGCTTTGTATGGCGGGTGGTTGTTAACAAATGGCCTGAGTATGAAAAATCATTCTTTGGGTTCGAACCGCATAAAGTGTTGATGTTATCCCCTGAACAAATTCAAGCGCGGGCGAGTGATGCGAAACTGATCCGTCATTTAAAAAAGACCCAAGCCATTTATGATAATGCTTTAATGATCCACGATGTTGCTCAGGAACATGGCAGCTTGGCGCAACTGATAGCCGCTTGGCCGACACAGGATATTATCGGTTTATGGGCACTGTTAAAGAAACGCGGCACCCGACTGGGCGGCAACACTGGTCCTTATTTTCTGCGGACTATTGGTAAAGATACCTTCTTATTAACCGATGATGTGCAAGGTTATTTTAAAGCGCACAAGTTAGTCGATGCGGGCTTTACGTCGCAGACCGCGCTTAAACAAGTGCAAGCCGTTTTTAATCAGTGGCAACAGGAATCGGGTCGCTGCTTGGCCGACATCAGTCGTATTTTGGCTTGCAGCGTGGGGGATAATCGCATTTAGGATTTCAGTTTGAGTGCCATAGACTTTATGGTCGGTATCGACTTTGCTGCCGTGGTAACGGAAATCAAAATTCAGCCCGTAGAATACGTTACTCAGACCTAAGTTCCAGTGTCCCCAACCTTCGGCACCTTCACCGCTTAAGTCTTGATAATCATCATCTCAACATTATTTCAAATTATTGGGAGTTGTTAGCGCACCATCATCGTAAAAATAACGTGTGAATAGCCGTGGTACTTGGAATGAACCATTCACGAAAATATGTGAATGAATATGAACAAATGCCTTTAAGCGAGGAATGATTCGCTTTGTAAGCAATATTTGTCATTAAAGAAGTGTTATTTGTGGGAATATGGGTTTCATTTAATGGGGCATAAAAGTTAGATTCAAGTTTGCCCTAAATTGGGCTTACCACTAAAATGGCGGGTTCGAAGGTTTTAGTGCAAATTATATGCGTGATTACTTATGAAACCCTTATCGAAACAGGTAAATAGACTAACTTTTGTCGTCGTTTGCAGGTTATCGATAAGCATTTTTACCGGGTCACGAGCTAAATGGAACAAATTTGCAACATTATCACTATAGAGTCGGCAGTTAATATGCTTTAGATTCTATATTTCTAACAACCTTTGCCATTGTTTACATACTGTTTAAATGGAATAACAACTGATTGAATTTAGTATGACTCCAAGGGTAAATCTTTTCATTAGTTTACACTTTAGTTGGCTAATCTTCCTTGTTGATCCTAATAGGGTATGCGATAAATAAGGGATTTGATTTTAGTTATTATTACGGCCATATCTGCACAAATAAGTGTGTTGATATGTAGGTCGTTCATCTTTGAAGGAGTTCTCATGCGGCAGACAATTAAACTTGCCTCAGTTATAAGCGTGGCGTTATGGATGGCAGCTTGCAGTCCCCAAGAGGAAAAAGCCCATGCAGGCGCTGGGTCGCAGAGCATGGAAGTGGGAATTCTGAATGTTGTCGCTAAGCCACAGGTGATCCAAGTGGAGTTACCGGGGCGGAGTAAGGCTTTCCTCGAGGCAGAGGTTCGCCCACAGGTGAGCGGTATTATCACTAAGCGTAGCTTCGTTGAAGGCGGTACTGTCAAACAGGGCGAGTCATTGTATCAAATTGATTCTGCCACCTATAAGGCCGCGCTCGTGAGTGCGAATGCGGATTTAGCCAGAGCGAATGCGAGTTTAGCATCGGCAAAAGCTAAGGCGTCCCGTTACCAGCAACTGGTTAAAACCAACGCTATCAGTCAGCAGGACTTCGATGAAGCCGAAGCGGCTTATAAAGAAGCGCTGGCGAGCGTGACTGTGGCGGAAGCGGCAATCAATACAGCGAAAATCAATCTGCAATATACCGAAGTATTGGCACCTATTTCTGGTCGTATTGGAAAGTCTAGTGTGACAGCCGGTGCATTGGTCACGGCAAACCAGAGCCAAACCTTGGCCACTATCCAACAACTTGACCCCATCAATGTGGATATCGCGCAATCGAGCGTCCAATTATTACGCCTTAAAGCCAAGCTAAAGCAGGGCAAGTTGCTGGCAGGGGATAACGCCGATGTGCAGTTATTACTCGAGGACGGTTCTATTTATGCTTACCCAGGCAAGTTGCAATTTGCGGAGGTGAGCGTCGATGAAAATACCGGTTCGGTGATCCTGCGTGCCGAGTTCCCTAACCCCGAAGGTATCCTATTACCGGGTATGTATGTCCGCGCTATGTTAAATGCGGGGACAGATCCCCAGGCCATTATGATCCCGCAAAAAGCGGTTACCCGTAACTCTAAGGGTGAAGCTGTGGCTATGGTTGTTAATGATCAGGGTCTAGTGGAAGCGAGAACTGTGACTACTGCGGAAGTGATCAATAATCAGTGGCGCATTACCGCGGGTCTTGCTGAGGGGGATAAGTTGATTGTGGAAGGATTGCAAAAAATCCGTCCAGGTGCGCCTGTAACCCCAAAAGTTATTTCTGAAACGCAAGCACAATAGGGTATAGCTATGGCACGTTTTTTTATTGATCGCCCCATCTTTGCGTGGGTGATCGCCTTAATTATTATGCTGGCAGGGGTGTTATCTATCCTTGGGTTACCAGTATCCCAGTATCCTAGTATTGCGCCACCGACAGTGGTGATCAGTGCTAACTACCCTGGTGCATCCGCTAAGATTGTTGAAGACTCAGTGACACAGGTGATTGAGCAGCGCATGAAGGGGATTGACCATTTACGTTATATCGCCTCTACCAGTGATAGTTTTGGTAATGCTGAAATCACTTTGACCTTCAATGCCGAAGCCGATCCAGATATTGCTCAGGTACAAGTACAGAACAAATTGCAGGGTGCAATGACCCTGTTACCCCAGGAAGTTCAGGCTCAAGGGGTGAACGTTAACAAATCCAGTTCTGGCTTCTTAATGGTATTAGGCTTTGTGTCTAGCGATGGTTCATTGGATAAAAACGATATTGCGGATTACGTTGGTTCTAACGTTCAAGATCCAATGAGTCGTGTGCCTGGTGTGGGTGAAATCCAATTATTTGGTGCGCAGTACGCGATGCGCATATGGTTAGATCCGTTAAAACTCACCCAATACAACCTGACTAGCATAGATGTTATCTCTGCCATTCGTTCGCAAAACGCGCAAGTATCGGCGGGACAATTAGGCGGCACTCCATCGATTCAAGGCCAGGAACTGAATGCGACGGTATCGGCGCAGAGTCGCTTACAAACACCGGAAGAGTTTCGCAAGATCATCCTTAAATCGGATACATCGGGCGCAAACGTATTCTTAGGTGATGTAGCACGTGTCGAATTAGGTTCTGAAAGTTATGCCGTGGTCTCTCTGTACAACGGAAAGCCTGCCACTGGTTTAGCCATCAAGCTGGCAACGGGGGCAAACGCTCTCGATACTGCCGCCGCCGTACGGGAAAAAATTGCTGAGATGCAACCCTTCTTCCCCCAGGGCTTAGAAGTTGTTTACCCCTACGATACAACCCCCTTCGTGGAGCAATCGATTGAAGGTGTGGTGCACACTCTGCTTGAGGCTATCGTACTGGTGTTTGTCATCATGTACCTCTTCCTGCAGAACTTCCGTGCAACCTTGATCCCGACTATCGCCGTACCTGTGGTACTGCTGGGGACGTTTGCGATTCTGTCCTTGGCGGGTTTCTCGATTAACACCTTAACCATGTTCGCTATGGTACTCGCCATCGGCTTGTTGGTGGACGATGCGATTGTGGTGGTGGAAAACGTTGAGCGGGTCATGTCCGAGGAGGGCTTGAGTCCACTCGAAGCGACGCGTAAGTCGATGGATCAAATTACCGGCGCCTTAGTGGGTATCGGTCTGACTTTGTCTGCCGTATTCGTGCCTATGGCCTTTATGTCGGGTTCAACCGGGGTGATTTACCGTCAGTTCTCTATCACTATCGTGTCTGCGATGGCGTTATCGGTACTGGTGGCCTTGATTTTAACTCCAGCACTTTGTGCGACTATGTTAAAACCCCTCAAGAAGGGCCATGGCCATATTGAAACGGGTTTCTTTGGTTGGTTTAACCGTAGTTTTGATAGGCTGACCAGCCGTTATGAGGCTAGCGTTGCAGGGATCATTAAGCGCGGCTTTAGGGTGATGATGATTTATGTTGTGCTTGTCATTGCCGTGGGTTGGATCTTTGTGCGTATGCCGACCGCATTCTTACCCGATGAAGACCAAGGTATTTTATTTACTCAGGCCATTTTACCGACCAACTCAACCCAAGAAAGCACATTGAAAGTGTTAGGGAAAGTCTCTGATCACTTTATGGCTGAGGAAGGCGTGAGATCGGTATTTAGCGTGGCGGGCTTCAGTTTTGCGGGTCAAGGGCAAAACATGGGTATCGCGTTCGTGGGCTTAAAGGACTGGTCGGAGCGTGAAGCGCCAGGCATGGACGTGCAGTCCATTGCCGGCCGTGCTATGGGCGTATTTAGCCAGATGAAGGAAGCCTTTGTGTTTGCCTTCGTACCGCCAGCGGTGATCGAGTTAGGTACGGCGAACGGTTTCGACATGTACCTACAGGATAAAAACGGCCAAGGTCACGACAAGTTACTCGCGGCACGTAATCAAATGCTCGGCATGGCGGCACAAAATCCCAACCTAGTGGGTGTTCGCCCTAACGGTCAGGAAGACGCGCCAATTTATCAATTACATGTTGATCATGCGAAGTTAAGCGCACTCGGTGTTGAAATTGCTAACGTGAACAGCGTACTAGCAACGGCTTGGGGTGGTTCCTATGTGAACGACTTTATCGACCGTGGCCGTGTGAAGAAAGTGTACGTGCAAGGTGATGCCCAGTATCGTATGCAACCTGGGGACTTAGACTCTTGGTATGTGCGTAATAACAAGGGTGATATGGTGCCTTTCTCTGCCTTCGCGACGGGGGCGTGGGAATATGGATCTCCCCGTTTAGAGCGTTTCAACGGCTTGCCTGCCATGAATATTCAAGGGGCAACTGCGCCAGGGTTCAGTACCGGTGCGGCCATGACCATTATGGAAGACTTAGCTAAGCAGCTTCCTCCTGGTTTTGGCGTCGAGTGGAACGGCCTATCGTACGAAGAGCGCCTATCGGGTAACCAAGCTCCAGCCTTGTATGCCCTGTCGATCTTAGTGGTCTTCTTAGTACTGGCAGCACTGTATGAGAGTTGGTCTGTGCCATTTGCGGTTGTGCTCGTGGTTCCGCTCGGGATTATCGGTGCCTTAATTGCTATGAATGGACGCGGCCTGCCTAACGACGTGTTCTTCCAAGTGGGTCTATTAACCACTGTCGGCTTAGCGACTAAGAATGCCATCTTGATCGTGGAATTTGCCAAAGAGTACTACGAGAAAGGTTCGGGCTTAATTGAGGCGACTCTGCATGCGGTGCGTGTGCGTTTACGCCCTATTTTGATGACGTCCCTCGCCTTTGGTTTAGGGGTTGTTCCCTTAGCCATCAGTACGGGCGTGGGCTCAGGTAGCCAAAACGCCATAGGTACAGGCGTGCTCGGCGGCATGATGAGTTCGACGTTCTTAGGTATTTTCTTCGTACCGCTGTTCTTCGTGATCGTAGAGCGCATCTTTAGTAAGCGAGAGCGCAAAGCGAAAGGACAAAAGCCAACATCGGCGGAATAAGCTAAATCCTATTAAATCTAAGCCCTACAAATGTAGGGCTTTTTTTATGTCTATTATCGTTACAAGGATGGATAGCCTGCCTAAGTTAAGTTGGGCATATTGATAAGCGGCGTGCTATTTGGTTGGACTCTTTGGATGCAGTTAAATTATAGAAGAGATAAACTGCGCGCCAAATATCAATCATAATCAGTGTTGTACTATCAGTATTGGAGTGAAATGGTGTCATCGATGGCCAGCCTTGCGACCAAGCAACTTATCGTGGGAATGATATGCCACACCATAGCGCTGGGAATACTGGCCTATGGCGTATATGCATTTTATTGGCAAACCTTAGTGCCGCCCGAATTAACCCGCAGCGTTGCCGTAGCCGTATTTTTTATGGGGATGGGACTCGAACCTAAGATGTTTTTTACGCCGCTCAACCAAGTCCTATTGCAAACCGAGGAGAAGACGATAAGGGCAAAAGTGCAGGCCTTAGTATTTAATCTCGGCGTTTTTCTGTTCATCTGCAGCTTTTTAATGGAATGGTTATATGACTGAGGCTAGCAATCAGTAAAAAAATGGACTCTCGAGGAGTCCAGTATTCACGAGCAAAATTCGGTTGCTCTAATGTTGTGCGAGCTAACAATAAACGACCTTTGCTGTATCGGAGCTGAATATCGAGGGATTTCTATCCCTTAGCTGCTTATTTAGCTTAATCCTTAGACTGTTAATGCTCTGACCAGCGTTGGGAATGTCATTATTTCATTGCCTTACTTCCCGCTTTAGATGAAATTTTTGCCTATTTATGATTAGCTGTAGCCATTAAAAACAACAATAAGCACTAAGGATGGAAGATGGACAAACTGTTATTGGGATTAGCGCTGATTTTTATCGTGACCTACCTTTGGTACGTCAGCCTAGTCAAAAAGCGCAATACCGCCCTTGAGGCGTTATCGGGTATCGATGTGCAGCTCGCTAAGCGTGCCGATCTGGTGCCTAATATCCTTAAAATCGCCAAACGATTTATGGATCATGAAAAGTCATTACTCACAGAGATCACTGAGTTGCGCGCGCAATTCACCCGCAGTTACAACAAAACTGACCCTAGCGCCGTCAAAGAGCATATTGCCCAAGCCGAGCAACTGAACAGTAAAATGGGCGCGCTGATGGTCAGTGTGGAAAATTACCCCGAACTTAAATCCGACAATACTATGTTAGAGGCGATGCAAACCTACAACGAGGTTGAAGCCCATATTTCCGCCGCGAGACGTTTTTACAACTCGGCCGTTGCCGAGCTGAATACGGCGGTTGAAATTTTTCCTGGGTCGATAATTGCTTCTATGGCGAGCATTAAAGTGATGCCATTTTATGAGGTGGATGAGGCTTCCAAGGCGCCTATCGATGCCGCTGATTATCTCTAAATCCCCAACTTTTTGTGGTGGGGTCATGCCCTCAAAAAGGGCAATATAGATGAATATATTGTCCTTTCTCCTAGGTCGTCCGATTAAAGCTCAGCGGCAGTCTTCTGCATTGTCTGCTGATCCCGCCGAGTTACCGCAATTACAAGCCTATTATCAGACGCACCTCGCCCCCATAGCCATGGGATATGAGACAAAGCGGGTCGCTTGCCTCAAGGCTACCCGTAAACGCTTATATTTGAGTTTGTTGATTGTCTTAGGCCTAGTGTTATTGGCTGTGGTGGGGTGGAGTCGCGGCCTTGTTCTGTTTCCTCTGCCGCTGCTGGCGTTATTGGGCCTAAGTCTATGGAGCTTTGGTCCCACTCGACAATTTAAACGTCAGGTGCAGCAGGAAATTTACCCCATCATGTTTAAGTATTTTGGCGATGACTTTATCTATAACCGCGAGATGCGTGTCGATATGAATCGGCTCGCGGCGGCGAAAGTCTTACCCAATTACGACAAAGCGAGTTTTGGTGACTATATTCACGGCCAATATAAAGGGGTAGAACTGATCGTCAATGAGCTTACTTTGACTAAGGATGTGAAGGTCGAAGAGCTGGATATCAGTACCAATAGGCGAAGAACCGTGACGCGGACGGAAACTCGATTCCGTGGGCTCGTTGTGGAGTTAAGCAGCCATAAGACCTTTATGGGTCATACTGTTGTGCTTAGGGATCGTGGCGGGTTAGCCAATTTTTTCTCCGACAGCCATGCTGGGCTTGAGCGCGTAAAACTCGAAGATCCCCTGTTTGAAAAGGAGTTTGATGTCTTTTCTACGGATCAAATAGAGTCACGCTATTTGCTCAACACAGCATTTATGGCGCGTTTACTGGAACTTTCGACACATTTTAACGGCGAGATCCAATGCGCTTTCTTCAGAAGTAAGTTGATTATGTTCCTGCCAAATCGCCGAAGCCATTTTCATATGCAGTCTATTTTCCATGGCGCGAGTTTTTCAGCAGAATTTAGCCAGTTAAACCGTGAGATGAAGCAACTCTTTGCTATTATTGAAGTACTTAAACTTAATCAATACACGGGGCTTTAATGTCGTTCACTCGTCCACAGCATACTCGTGCGTCACTCACACTCACTCGTCAACTCGGGTTTAGCCTGTGGGTGATCTTGTTTTCGATGATGCCCAGTGTCAACGCAGAGGAAAGTGCGGCTAAACCTAAGCCTCGTATCGTGGCGCGTTATTCTGATACTGGTATCGTCAGCAGTGAAGGTCAGGAAAAAGTTAAAGTTTATCAATATCAACAGGCCAATGGGGTCACAGTATTTACCGATAAAGCCCCAAGTACCAGCCAATATCAAATCTTACTGTTCGACTGCTTTGCCTGTCGCCCAGACTCCACTATCGATTGGAATCGCATCCGGCTATTTACCCGGAATTATGACGCTTTGATCTCCAATGCGGCCCATAAACATCAACTTGAACCCGCCTTAATTCGCGCTGTGATCCATGCCGAGTCGGCCTTCAATGCCAGGGCCTTGTCCCGCAGCGGTGCTATGGGGTTGATGCAATTGATGCCTGAAACGGCCAAAGAAATGGGCGTGACTAATGCGTTTATTCCCGAGGAAAACATTTTTGGTGGCAGTAAGTATTTGGCGCAAATGCTAAAACAGTTTAATGGTGATATCACATTAGCCTGCGCCGCCTATAATGCTGGGCCAACGACCGTTACCCAATACAATGGAGTTCCACCCTATCCTGAAACCCAGGCCTATGTTGAGCGGGTGAAAATCCTGTTGAAGCGTTATCGAGGCTTGAAGGGGGCTTAGAACTGTATTTAGCTTCGCTCGCTCAGTGCGCTCAGTATGCCTAGTGCACTTAGTCCCGTAGCAGCGAGCATAACGTCTACTCGCTGCCCTGTTTACCTGATATTACTCGCCTACTTCCCATTTGACTGTGACGTTACCGCCCGCTTGTCCTAGGGTTTTTCCGAGATAGTCGATTAATTCGGTTGCGATTTCATCTAATTGCCAAGGCGGATTGATGATCCACAATCCCGCCGCTGTCATGCCAAATTCGTCGGAGTCGGGTTTAATGGCCTGCTCAATTCTCAGTTGACGCTTAATCCCACTGCTGGCGAGGCGCGATAACATGCCCTCGGTCTGGGCGCGGTTTACCACCGGATACCACAAGATAAACACCCCAGTAGCGAAACGTTTGTGCGCTTTAATCAGGGTTTCGGCGACATCTTGATAATCGGTTTTCATCTCATAGCTAGGATCGACTAGCACTAAGGCGCGGCGCTCTAGTGGCGGTACTGCGGCAATCAGCCCTTTTAAACCATCGCCCTTGATGACTTTAACTTGCCTGTCTTCACAGAAATAATCGTCTAATAACACATAATCAGTGCTGTGCAGTTCGTGCAGCAGCATGCGATCCTTAGGACCCAGCTCCATATCGATAATGGCCGGAGAACCTGGGTAGAAGTTGAGTTCCTCTGGATTTTCTTCATTAAAGTGACGCACCGCCGCGACATAATCCTGCAGCGATTGCGGCAGGTCAGTTTTATCCAAAAGTTTAGCCACACCTTCGAGATACTCGCCCGTCTTCTGAGCAAACTCATCCGTTAAGGCATAACCACCCGCACCCGCATGGGTATCGATATACACGAGTGGTTTGTCTTTCTTATGCATTAACTGCAGGGTTTGCAGCAAAATGGCGTGTTTCAGCACATCGGCATAATTGCCGGCGTGGTAACCGTGGCGGTAACTTAACATGGAGGATCCTAGTTATTGGCAAACAAAGCAAAGGGAGGCAAATGCATGTCGCCAATTATACCTAGGATGCGCTAATGCGTAAAATTAATGCCTCAGTTAGCATTCTTTTTATGGGTGAGCCAGTGTGCAGGGGTTTGCAGTTGAAACGTTTTTAGCCAAAGCGCGGCGGGCGCCGGTTTACCAAATAAATAGCCTTGAAATTGTTCACATCCCAGTGCTGTGAGCTGTAATAATTGGGCTTCGGTTTCGATCCCCTCTGCAATAACATTCAGTTTTAAACTTTTTGCTAACAGAATTGCGGCGTTAACAATTTGAGTGTGACGTTCGCTAATGCCCAGTTGGCTAACGAAGTAGCGGTCGATTTTAATCGTGTCGGCGCTGATATCAATCAACTGACTCAATGACGCATGACCAGTGCCAAAATCGTCAATCGCAATCGAAACGCCCATTCGAGCAAGGGTGTTTAAGCGTCGACCAGTTTCTTTATGAGTTGAAAATACAGAGGTTTCAGTAATTTCAATTTCAAGTAATGGGATGAGTTCGGGATGATTCATATAGGTTTGAATCAACACCTTAAAGAAGCGATCCGACAGAATATCTTGCCCTGATAGGTTGAAGGCAATCTTAGTCATAGGGACATTTTTCGGCCAAGAACGGATCAGTTGCAGTAACTGCCTAAACACTTTTATCGCAAAAATTGCCTGTAATTGCGATGACTCTATGATGGGAATAAAAGTGCTGGGCATGATCATGCTGCCGTCTTTATCGAACATTCTGGCGAGCGCTTCAAAGCTGACAATATGACCATCGGCCATGACTTTGGGCTGTAGCCACATTTCCAGTCTGTTGTGTTTCAGTGCATCGCGAATTTTGCTTTCTTGCGAGGACGCCTCAAGTAAATTGTTAATTAAACCAATGTAATACACTATAACTGGGTTAGCTTGGGTGGTTTGTTTGATGGCAATCAAGCATTGCTCGGCGGCTTGCTGCGGTGCGGATTTATGGCCCGAGCAACAACCAACTCGACACTCTAAATGGTACTCAATCTGTTGTTCTTGCTTTAGTTTTAAGCGTGTGGGGATGCGCTGACGCAGTTGTTGTGCCAGCATCTCTGGGGAAACTAACGGCAGGTCGGTTATTTCCAGTGCAAATGATGCGCCCCTAAAGCGATATATTTTGGCGTGATTGCCGAAGCGCTCTTTAAGCTCTAAGGCAAAGGCTTTTAGGATGGCATCTCCAACGCCTATCCCAAAGGCGGCGTTGATTTGGCTCAGATTATCAATCTTAACCAAGGCCACTGTCATTTCTTGATGAATTGCACTGGGGGCGGGGTTGTACCAATGGTTCTCGTTGGGTAGACCCGTGACTAAATCATAAAAATGCGTGCTGATATGGTGTTTTTTGAGTCGATTGAGTTCGAGCGCATGGTTGGTTTGTGCCGTGATATCGTGGCAGTGAAACAACAGGGTATCGTGGTGCTCCAATGAAGCTTTCTGCAGTAGGTATCGGTTGCCGTTATTGTGTCTTAAGCGGGTATGGAATGAGGCGGCCAGCAAATTAGTGCTGGTATCTTGGTCCAGTTCAAAAATGTCACACAGGCGAGTGCTATTGAGTGTAACGTCTCCAGCGATTTGTTTCGCCGCATTATTCAAGTTGAGGATCACACCATCTTCATTGCAGAAGAAAGAGGCTGTGCCATTATTGTCAAAGATTTCAGCATATTGATCTAAGGAGCGTTGCAGCGCGTTTTGATGCCTAATCATCTGCCGTGCGTGGACTTTCTGGGTTTTTAGCAGACGCATGGCCGACAAAGGAATGCAAATATTAAAAAACATAAACAACAGCCCGTTGAGATAAGCGTGGGTTGCGGGCAGGCTAATATCCACATCCACAATGGGCGGGAGATTGTGGTTACGTAGCAGCAATAAAAAAGGCAGCACATTGAAGCACATCATCCAGAAGGCGACTTTTCTCCCAAACAGGAAAAGCGCCATCAGCGGCAGCGTATACAGGAAGGTAATTCCCGCCTGCGACAAGGTAAAATCAGGAATAAACAACAGCATCGCCAAGCAGGCTGCCACCACCATGGCCAGCAAGCTGATAGAGCTCGCCAGTAAATATCGACGGGTAAACCATAACGCGAGGAACAGGACGGTTAAAAAACTGACCGTAATGCCAATAATAAAGCTGAGGTTGAGTTCATATGCGATCAATGAGCTGTGCAGCACTATACTGGTGGTCAGAATGGCGCCACTCAGCAAAATAATCCGCAATAAACTGGTTTTTAATATGGTTCTATCGGGGCTTAAAAAGTCTTGCTCCCTGATAAACAAAAAACCTTTCAGCCAGTTAAGCAAAAAATGTCCTTATTCCGTATGGAAGTTACAAGGTCAACTCGGAATAAGACATATAACACAAATCGAACAACTGTTACATAAATAGATTTTTGCCGTTATCAATCAGTGGATTACATTGTGATTTGTGTTTGAGTTTGCCTAGAATAACTTAGACAAATTGACCCATAAAATAATGAACATTAACAAGATGATTGACCGAGTTACATATTCACGAAGAAGATTTTTAGGCATAATGGCCATTATTCTCCATCATCTAAGCAGTGATCCCTTTGCCTATTCCAGTCTTTTTCAATCAGCAATACCCAACACTTGTGGATATTTGTGCCCGTTGGCAGCTTGTGTTTGATGCGAATGCAGCATTTGAATTGCGTTTTGAATCAGACACTTTGACTCTGCATAAGCGGGATGAACCTAAGCTCGATGGTATTATGGTGGACTTTGTGACTGGCGCCGTTGCCCATAGGCGCAAGTTTGGCGGTGGTCGTGGTCAATCCATTGCCAAAGCTGTTGGGTTAAAGCAAGGCGTTACGCCAAAAGTGGTCGATGGCACTGCGGGTTTGGGGCGTGATGCCTTTGTGCTCGCAAGCCTTGGCTGCACTGTCACTATGGTGGAGCGCCATCCTGTGGTGGCCGCATTATTAGAAGATGGCCTGCGCCGCGCCTATCAGGATGCCGAAATCGGCGACTGGATGCGTGAACGGATGCAGCTTTTCCATGGTTCCAGCCTCGAAGCACTCGCCAAACTGGAGCAAGAGGTCGATGTCGTTTACCTCGATCCTATGTACCCTCACCGTGATAAATCCGCATTGGTGAAGAAGGAAATGCGGGTATTCCAAACCTTAGTCGGTGCCGATCTCGATGCCGATGGATTGCTCGCCCCCGCCATGGCTCTAGCCAGTAAGCGTGTTGTGGTTAAACGCCCCGATTATGCCGAAGACCTCGCTGGCGTTAAGCCCAGTATGGTAATCGAAACTAAGAAAAACCGCTTCGATGTCTATATTAAATCGGCAATGAAGTAGTGAATTTCATTCGTTTTTCATTCGACTGAAATTACTTAACCATTTGATATAATTATTTTTGTTGTGCTTTCTTGGCGGATTGCACAACCTTATCTGTGCTTTATATAAAAGGAAATATTATGAAGTTAAAGACAATATCTGTCTTATTAATGTCTTCAGTTTTAACGGCTTGTGCAACTAGCGGTTATAAAGTTGCTTCAGGAAAAGAAACCGCCTCGCTTCGTGTGTTATCGACTGACAGTGCTAATACCTCGGTATGGATTGATAACACTGAAGGTTGTATCAAGCATAATTTCATTCCAGGTGGTGAAATTGCTGTATTAGGTATGAAAGCGAATTTATTGGCAAATCGCCAAGCAGGCCGGAAAATCGGGATGCCGTTGTATCGTTCAGATGTCCATGAAAAGCAACAAACTGAGTTAAAAGTAGAGGCGGGAGTACCACTTTCATTCTATTTTGCAGGTGTATGGGTTGACGGCGCTAACACGCGAATTGATGGTTATACCTATTGTGTGAAAAAAGTTAGTTTTACGCCTAAAGCGGGAGCAAATTACGAAGCTCAGTATTTTGTGGATAAGATTAACGGAAAAAATCAGTGCACAATTAAACTGTTTGATATTGTTGAGGATAAAGGTGATTTTGTTAAGACCGAAGATCCAAACTATCAACTGATCACTGAGATCTGCAAATAGACATCATAAAGTCAGTGTATAAGGAAGGCCAGCGACTCTACTTTTTCCTTGAGACGGCATGGTGCTTTCCAAAGTGTTTTGCGTTTAAATGCATAAAATAAAAAAGCGCTAACCTAGGTTAGCGCTTTTGTTTTTGAATAAAGGTTATGTTTATCGCACTAAGGTAAACAGTGGGGTTTGACTGACCGCTTGAAAATCCAGCGCCATGGTTACACTGAGTGCTGTGATGGTAATGATTGAAAAACCAAACACTTGTCTGGCCCAACGTGGCATATCCACATCTTGACGATAACCTTTGAGGGCCATAGTTAACCACCAGAGGCTGGTGGCACAGGTCACGGCCATAAAGGCGGTGCCTGTGTAACCTGCGAGTGGCAGCATAGTGCTGACCAAGGCGAACACTGCGATATAGAGCACTATATGGTGCTTCGCCTTGGCCATCCCTTCGGCGACGGGCAGCACGGGGATCTTCGCGGCTGCATAGTCATTAAAGCGGAAAATCGCGATGGCGTAGGAGTGTGGCATCTGCCAGAGACTGAACATTAGCAATAAAATCACTGCGCCCATATCCATTTGACCTGTCACGCTGCAATAGCCCACCACGGGCGGTACTGCGCCCGAAAAGCTGCCGACTAAGGTGCCGTAAACCGAGTTTCGCTTCATATAGAGGCTATAAATCCCGACATAAACGACGTAGCCAATCGCGGCAAACAGCAGGGCTAAGACATTGGTGAACAAGGCTAAGATGCCAAATCCAAGCACGCCTAAGGCGATGCCAAACAGCAAAACATGACTTAGGGGGATTTCGCCCGTGACGGTGACGCGTTTGCAGGTGCGCTGCATTTTGGCGTCAATGTCACGGTCAATACAGTTATTAATCGCACAACCTGAGGCGACGACTAAGGATAATCCCACTAAGCTTGCCAGCATCAAGACCAGATCCACATCGCCCTTCGCGGCCAATAGGAAGCCGCCAGCAACGGAAATCAGATTCCCGAAAATGATGCCAGGCTTAGTCACCTGTACATACCCTTTGAAGCGTGCTTTCCATTGCGTCGATGTCAATCTAGCTTGTGTGTTCATTTGCTGTGTCTCGTTACATCATCAAAGCGTTAGCTTCGAGAATGATCCATACCGACAAGCCCACCACCATAACTATGATCAGCGCGGTAAATAGGAAGGAGAAGGTGTTGATCTTGCCTTCCTTAGAGAAGTCCAAGTGCAGGAAGTACTTAAGGTGTACCAAAATCTGCACCAGTGCCGTGACAATAACGATGGCAAGCGTTGTCGATTGCTCGAAGTGATGGGTCATTACCGCCCAGAATGGGATGGCCGTTAACACCACTGACAGCACAAAACCGACTAAGTAAGACTTGATGCTGGCGGCCAGATCGTCTGCGCCATGGCTATTATGCTGGGATTGAGTATGTGCGCCCATTACAGTGCTCCCAATAAGTACACAACGGTGAATACGCAAATCCACACGATGTCGAGGAAATGCCAGAACAAGCTTAAGCAGCTCAGGCGAGTGATGCTGCGGTTACCTAAGCCCGTTTTGGCGACTTCAATCATCATGATCGCCATCCAAATTAACCCAGCGGTCACGTGCAAGCCGTGCATGCCCACTAAGGTGAAGAAAGATGACAGGAAGGCGCTGCGTTGTGGGCCGTTGCCATGTTCGATCAGGTGATGGAACTCATAGACTTCCATGCCGATAAACACACAGCCCAGTGTAAAGGTAATGGCTAACCAAGTGAGGGTCGCCGCTTTGTTGTGGCGCTTAGCGAAAATCAACGCGAAGCCATAGGTAATACTACTGAGCAGCAGGGCTGCGGTTTCGATCAGCACAAAGTCCAGTTCGAAAATGTCTTTACCCGATACACCGCCGTCGGTGTTCATATAGAGCACGGCGTAGGTGGCGAATACCGATGCAAACAGGATGCAGTCGGTCATCAAATAGAGCCAAAAACCAAACAGGGTGTTGCCACCCGTGCCATGGTGCTCGTGGTGCTCATCGGCGTGAGCAACTTCTAAATCAGCTGGGATTGCAACACTCATATCAGCCCCTTACTACATTGTTTAAGTGAGCATTTTCAATGCGTGCCACTTCATCGGGTTGAACGTAATAGTCGACATCGTTGTTATAAGCACGGAATAAGAACACGATAAATGCGCCCACCATGCCCACAATCGCGAGCCACAGAATGTGCCAAATCGCAGCAAAGCCCGCGGCGGTAATGCCCAGCGCCATCAAGATACCGCTTGGGGTATTCTTCGGCATATGGATTGGTTGATACTGTTTTTGGCGTTGATATGCTGTGCCTTTTTCTTTGGCATCGGTAAAGGCATCGATATCAGATACTTGTGGCAATTTAGCAAAGTTGTAGAACTGTGGTGGTGATGCGGTTGACCATTCCAACGTGTGGCCATTCCAAGGGTCGCCCGTGGTGTCACGATTTTGGTCGCGGTCACGGATACTCACGTACAGTTGCACGAATTGCAGAATGATACCGACCATGATGATGCAGGCACCCACGGCAGCGATATAGATCCACAGGTTCCATGCTGGGTTATCGATGTGGTTGATACGGCGAGTCATACCCATAAAACCGAGCACATACAGCGGCATAAAGGCCACATAGAAACCAATTTGCCAGCACCAGAATGAGGCTTTACCTAAACGTTCATTTAAGTGGAAACCCGTCGCTTTCGGGAACCAGTAAGCAAAACCGGCTAAGTAACCGAACACGGCACCACCGATAATAGTGTTATGGAAGTGAGCGATCAGGAACAAGCTGTTGTGCAGTACGTAGTCGGCGCCCGGTACAGCCAATAACACGCCCGTCATACCACCGATGGTGAAAGTCACCATAAAACCTAAGGTCCACAGCACTGGCACAGTTAAGCGCAGACGGCCGCGGTAAATGGTGAATAACCAGTTAAACAGTTTTACCCCAGTCGGGACCGCAATCACCATGGTCATCACACCGAAGAAAGCGTTGACGTTGGCGCTCGAGCCCATGGTAAAGAAGTGGTGTAACCACACGATAAAACCGAGGATCGAAATCGCGCCGCTGGCCCATACCATGGAGGAATAGCCGAACAGACGCTTAGAGGTAAAGGTTGAAATCACATCCGAGAAGATACCGAACGCAGGTAAAATCAGGATGTACACTTCAGGGTGACCCCAAGCCCAGAACAGGTTGATATACATCATGGCATTACCACCACCATCATTGGTGAAGAAGTGGAAATCCATGTAGCGATCGAGTGTTAACAGCGCTAAAACCGCGGTCAGGATCGGGAACGAAGCCACGATCAGGATGTTGGCCCAAGTACAAGTCCAAGTGAAGATGGGCATTTGCATCAGCTTCATGCCAGGAGCGCGCATCTTAAGCACTGTCGCGATAAAGTTGACCCCGGTTAAGGTTGTCCCTATTCCCGAGATCTGCAGCGCCCAGATATAGTAATCGACCCCAACCCCCGGACTGTAAGCAAGCTCAGATAGAGGCGGGTAAGCCACCCAACCCGTCTTAGCAAACTCACCTAAACCTAATGAAATATTGATCAGCACGGCACCAGAGGCGGTTAACCAGAAGCTGAGGTTGTTCAAGAAGGGGAAGGCAACGTCGCGGGCACCGATTTGCAGTGGCAGCACTAAGTTCATTAGACCGATCATAAATGGCATTGCCATAAAGATAATCATGATCACGCCGTGGGCGGTGAAGATTTGGTCGTAATGTTCAGGCGGCAGATAACCTGCTGCGCCATTGGTGGCCAGTGCCTGTTGGGTGCGCATCATGATGGCGTCGGAGAAACCGCGGATCAACATGATGAAGGCAAGCACTATGTACATGATACCGAGGCGTTTATGGTCAACCGAGGTTAACCAGTTATGCCAGAGCACGCCCCATTTTTTGTGTTTAGTGATCAAAGCTGCGACGTACAAGCCTATCAGGGCAACAACCGCAAGGGTCACCATGATGATAGGCTCATGATACGGGATCGCATCTAAGCTTAATTTACCGAGAAAAGACATGATTACTCCGCCTCCACTGGGTGAGTGGATGAGTGTTCTGTAGATGAAGTGTCAGAATGGGTTGAGCCTTCCATGTCGGCCATCTTCTGTGGGTTTGGCATGTTCTGCATATTTGGCATCGCCTGTTCGCTCGCCATATGCGCCATATCGTGGTGCATGCCAGCCATATTGTGGTCGGCACTCATGTGTTCCATACCTTCATGGCCTGCCATGTGCTCGTTTGAGTCCATGTGCATGTATTGCATAACGATTTGATCGAACATGCCGTGACTAACTGAGCCAAAGTATTCAACAGGATTGTTTTCACTCTGCTGTGCTAAGGCTTGGTAAGTCGCAGAGTCTAAGGTCTTAGTCGCCTGTTGTTTTGCCTTGGCTACCCAAGCATCGAAGTCGGCCGCCGTTGGCGTGGCAATGGCTTTAAACTTCATGCCCGCAAAACCTGCGCCGCTATAGTTAGCGGAAATACCGTCATAGCTGCCGGGTTCGTTGGCAATCAGGTGCAACTTAGTCGTCATCCCGGCCATTGAGTAAATTTGGCTACCTAACTGCGGGATAAAGAAAGAGTTCATGGCGGTATCAGAGGTGATCTTAAAGTTCACTGGCACATTAGTTGGGAAGGCCAGCTCATTTACCGATGCGACACCTTGTTCTGGATAGATAAACAACCATTTCCAGTCCATAGAAACCACTTCAACCGTAATTGGCTTGGCTTCGTGTTCCAGCGGTTTATAGGGGTCGAGATCATGGGTTGAACCCCAAGTGATCACGCCTAGAATCACGACGATCACTATCGGCACAATCCAAACCACGGTTTCAATCGCGCTCGAATGGGACCATTTAGGCGCGTAAACTTCCTGATCTCGACCATCGCGGTACTTCCAAGCGAAGAACAAGGTCATAAAGATCACGGGAATAACCACAATCAGCATGAGTAGGGTAGCGATGATGATCAGGTGCTTTTCATCGGCACCGATCTGGCCCTTGGGGTCCAATACGCCGCCATCACAGCCTGCGAGCATCAAGGCAATTGCCGCGAATGCGACTTTACTTAAATTTCGAATTAACAAAGGAAGATTCCTCTAACCCTAAGGTTTACAACTCTGCCCAGAGAGATTGGCAGTAGCATTAAGCGGCGTTATCCGAAGGAAAATCCGAAGTGGCTCGAGCGCGGCACAAAAATGCCTGCCACCCCAATGCAAGATCGAGGATCGACTTTCAGCGCTTAATGCTAAATTTGAATTTTAAAACAGAGGGTTACAATGGTGGGGCGCGACAACCGTGCGCGAGGTGCTCGAGGGATTTTAGCCTTGGGGGTGCTAAAAGCGGGTTAGCGTTTGCTAAATTTAAGTTGTTGGAAAACTTAAAGCCATTGTCGAACAGATTCCACAATTGCTTAATAATCTGGGGGTTGAGTAGTAAAACGCTCAGCAGGGTAGCGCCGAAGAACTCAATTAAAAAACTATCGCTTAGGGTGATTAACTCACCAATATCGATGCAGCCGCCGACCATCACCGACACTAAGTCGGCCGCGGGCAGCACAAACAGTAACCCAAAAAGTAGGGCTAAGTTTGGCATACTGAAGTTGGAAAATCGAACCGCTTGGTTCAATCCTTCAGCGCTGAGTTGGCTAAGGACAAATTTCAATTAATAGATCCGGTTGAACGAGAACATGGGTCAACTAACTGAATAAAAAATATTCAGCATGAAACTTTTTTATGCGGCCGGAGGATAACAAGAAGCGAGTATTGAATGAAAGCGGATCCCCTGCTAAAAAGGGGATAAATATTAAAAAAACCTTAATTAAAACCGAATAAGTGGTATTTTTTTACAGATTTAACCATTTTGAAACCATCTGGTATCTCAAAAAATGTAAAAGTGTGAGTTTGTACGTGAATTGGCCCGGCGGCAAAGTGATCCGCTTTCGTTAAGATCTATTTTGGTTAAAATTCACTTTCATTAAATCGACTGAGTCCTATCACTGGGCTTGAGATTGATTCGGTGAATAGGGCATTATGCCTATTCGTAACACTGTATGTATCAGCGCGAAGGGATTGTATATTAAATCATTTAGCCACTACCTTAGGGTTAATTTCTGCATTGCCTTAGCCTATTTTGTTGTGGGTAAAATGGGCTTGATGATTGCGCTGCCCCCTGGTTACTCGGCGGCAATTTGGCCTGCGGCAGGGATTGCCATCGCGGCTTGCATTCTATGGAAAGAATACGCTCCTTGGATTGGAGTGGTGGTGGGTTCAGTGCTGCTTAATATCAATGTGGGCGGGCTGACACACTGGGGATGGTTGCCCATGGCCATCGCATTCGGTTCTGCTCTGCAGGCGGTTGTCTCGGCCCATGTTCTTCGCCGTATCGACCATCTGGTGACCTTAGATAGACCCAATACCGTTATAAAATCCTGCCTGAGCTTAAGCTTCACTTGCTTGATAGCCACGCTATTTGGGAATTTAGCCTTAGTCGCTAATGGCACTATTCCCCGTGCCGATTTACTTGGCAGTCTGCTCAATTGGTGGATGGGGGATTTGCTCGGGGCAGTGATCTTTATTCCTTTGATTATGTTGGTGTTCGATCCTAGAGCTATCTGGCGGTCTCGACGTATTCAAACGGGGGTTCCACTGTTGGTCGGGTTTTTATTGTGTGTGGGGATTTATTACTACTCAGATATCAACCAACGCCAGCAGTTGCAGGATAAGTTTCAAATTCAATCTAACGCTATCATTAGTGATATCAAGAGCTTTCAAGGAGCTAACCTACAGCAAATCGTCGCCCTAGCGAGCCTATTCGATAATAGCGAACGGGTTTCTGAGGCTGAGTTTATCCAGTTTGGTAAGCGCAATCAGCTGCAGGCGGAGGGCTTTCGTGCCTGGTCTTGGTCGCCCTTAGTTCCAGTGGAAGATAAAGAGAGTTTTGAAGCGGCGGCCCGCGATGCCCTTGCTGGCCCCTATCAAATTAAGCGCCCAGCGGATTGGCATATCAATGCCGATGGCTGGTTAGTGCCAGTAATGTATATACAGCCGCTGCGTGGGAATGAAGCCGCCCTCGGGCTCGATCTTAATAGCGAGCCCACCCGCGCCGCTGCGATTGCCAAAGTCCGTGCCACGCTAACGCCGGTAATGACGGAAAAAATCCAATTAACTCAGGATCCTAATGGCCCAGGCGCTTCGTTGCTTATCGCCCCTGTCTTTGACAGATTAGGAAATATTTCGGGATTTTGTTCGGCCGTCATAGATCTACGGGAAATTATTAATGGGGTGGAAAGAGTGCAAGGTTTGCACTGGAAACTGACCGATACCAGTGCGGGCGGTACCTTGCTCTACGCCAATAGCCAAAAAGATTTCCCCGAGTTTTCCGGCAGGGTTTATAGCGACAGAATGGGGCAATATTTTCAAACTAATCTGATGTTAGCCGACCGCAATTGGCACATAGTGATCTACCAATCCTATGCCACGCTGATGGGGGATACCTTTAGCCTATCGTTACTCATGTTGCTTCTGGCCTTTATCACCTGCGCCGTTGTGGGGGGCATGACCCTAGTTTCTTCCGGTGAACGCCATCGTATTGCCGAAAAAGTGACCGAAAAAACCATGGCGTTATCGAAAGAAATCGCCCGTAGCCAAGCTTTTCAGGCCACTTTGAGTGAAAGCGAGCAAAAATACCGCAGTTTATTCGACAAGGCGCCCGTTGGGCACGTCCTTAAGCGCCTTGAGGATGGGCAATTTGTTGCGGTAAACCCAGCCTTTGTTGATATTACGGGTTACACCCTCGAAGAGTTAAATCGACTCGAACCCTGGGAGTTAACGCCAATACGCTATCAGTCGAGCGAAGCCGAGCAATTAGATCGTTTAAAAAGCACCCGCCGTTACGGCCCTTATCAAAAGCATTATCGCCATAAGAATGGCCAGTTAATCGCGGTGCGCCTCAATGGCGCTTTAGTGACGGCGGCAAATGGTGAACCGTTAATCCTGTTTATCGTCGAAGATATTACCGAACAAGAACGCACTACTGCGCGGGTCAATCTGTTGGCGCAGGTGTTTCAGCAGAGTGGCGAGGGCATCACTATTACCGATGCCAACGATATTATTGTGGATGTGAATACCGCCTTCACCCGTATAACGGGTTACTCTAGGGATGAAATTATTGGTAAAAACTGCCGATTCTTAGAGGCGGAGCGTACCGATAAAAGCCTAGATACCCAAGTGCGCGCCGCGCTCGAGCAAACGGGATTTTGGCAAGGGGAAGTGTGGGATCGTCACCGAGATGGATACGATTTTCCTAAGTGGCTGATGATGTCCGTGGTGCGAGATGAATCGGGCACGGTAAGCCACTATATTGGCAGTTTCACCGATATTAGCGAGCGTAAAGTCAATGAGGAGCGCATTCATTTCCTCGCCCACCATGATTCGCTGACATTGCTGCCTAATCGACTCAGTTTGCAGTCGCGCCTCGAAATGGTGTTCCAGGAGGCATTGGCATCCAAAAGCCAGATAGCCGTGATGTTTATCGATATGGACCACTTTAAAAATATCAACGATACCTTGGGCCACCATATTGGAGATTTGCTGCTATTGGAGGTGGCGCGTCGCCTAAAGACTGTGGTCGGTAGTAGTGATATTGTGGCGCGTCTTGGCGGCGATGAGTTTGTGGTCGTGTTATCAGATATCAATCACGATGGGGTTGCCACGATTGCCGAGGCATTGCGCGATGGTTTGAGTCAAGTCTATATCATTGATAATAAACCATTACACTCATCACCCAGCATAGGGATCAGTTTATTCCCCAATGATGGTGACAGTGTTGAGGCTTTGATGAAAAATGCCGATATGGCCATGTATCGAGCTAAGGCGGCGGGGCGGAATAACTATCAGTTTTTCACCTCGGCCATGAACACCTCAGTGACCGAGCGGCAACATATTGAAACTGGCTTAAGGCAAGTGCTCGTCCGTGATGAATTAAGGCTGCATTATCAGCCGCAGATCGATATTCAAACAGGGCAAGTGGTGAGTGTCGAAGCCTTAGTACGCTGGCAACATCCTGAATTTGGTTTAATTGCGCCAGATCGTTTTATTTCCATCGCCGAAGAAATTGACATGATCATTCCCATAGGCCAATGGGTGCTGGAGACCGCCATGGCACAGTTAGCCGATTGGCGCCGCGCCGGTGCTGTGGGGCTGAGGATGGCGGTGAATCTGTCGGCACATCAATTACGTAAAGAGACTATCGTTACCGACATCACCAATGTGTTGGCTAAATACAATTTAGGCAAAGGGGCGTTGGAGCTTGAAATCACTGAAAGTGTGGCGATGCAATATCCGGAGCAAAATGCCCGCTTACTAGCTGAGCTACGCAGCCAGGGGATTGAACTCGCTATCGATGATTTTGGGACGGGTTATTCATCCTTGTCCTATTTAAAACTCCTGCCCTTAGACAGGTTAAAACTGGATAGATCCTTTGTTAAGGATATCGAGAGCGACCCAAACGATGCCGCCATCAGCGCCGCCACTATTTCAATGTCCCATGAGCTAGGGCTAACTGTGGTTGCCGAAGGGGTCGAAAATGAAGCGCAGCTGGTATTACTCTCAAGCATGGGGTGTGACTTAGTGCAGGGATATTATTTTAGTAAACCCCTAGTCGCCGAAGAGTGTTTGTGCTTTATCGAGCGAAATTTGTAGCCGCTTATTAGGGCGGCTTATTCCCTGTGGCGTCGTTCCTGGCTTTGGGTCGATCTGCCTTGATTATGCTCCGCACTACGGGCCGTTTGCATATTTTGGCGTGAATCATTCTGTCTGACTTTGGTCTCTTCCCGCTGCCTTGGCGCGGCTTGCTTTGGTATCGATTGACGAGGTTGCTCCACGCGTTGCGGTTCGGCGCGTCTCACCTCGGGGCGTGTTTCTTGCCTCTGTGGCTGAGTGCGAGTCTCGAAGTTACGCGGTTGCTGTTCTCGGCTTTGATACTGTCTCTGTGGGTTGTCCTTAGCTTGTTCCCTCGATGTTTTAGCCTGCATTTGTCTTACTTGATTATCATGGCGGGCATTGCCGTCACGCTCTTTTGGGTAACCTTCCTTTTTAGCTTGGGCTGAGTTCATCGGCGCAGAACGACGCTCTTTTAACTCGGCCTGAGTATGTTGGAAACTCGGTGCGCGCTCACGGCTATAGTTGTTGCCTCTGTCCTTATCATGGTTCTTGTCATAGCCCTTGTGGTCACGTTGATAACCTGCATTTTGCTGTTCCCTCGATTTCGAGTATTGGCTAGTGAAGTGCTGGCCGCTACCACTGGAGTGGGAATCGCGCCCGCGGAACTTATTGTCGTTGTAGTGTTTGTCGTTATAGTAGCGTTGCTTCACCACTGGGTTGCGATAGACGACGCCACGTCGGTGTTCTGGCTTATGTTTCCAGGGTTGTGCGCCATGGCTAACACTGTATCTTTCCCGTGGGCGATAGTGGTGTGAATGATGGTGGTCAATCACGACGACCCTGTGGTTATGCCAGTGGAATGAGCTGAAAAAATAGTTAAAGGAAATATGGATCCCGGGTGACCAGTAAAAGTAACTCTGGCTTGGGCGGTAAGGGTAGCCCACATAACCACCAAACTCCCAATACACTGGGGGATAAGCCACACCCCAGCGCCAGGTGCCGTAGACGACTCGGGGATCGTAATAGGGCACATAGACAATTTCCCGTTGCACTGGCTCTATGATGATCTGGTTATTGGCGCGGGTAATCGCCATATTGTCCATATTTGCCAGACTATCCGCTTTATCCGCCTGTTGTCTAAGTGACTGAATACCATCCATCACTTGGGCTTCATCGGCTAAAAAGGCCTCCCCTAATCTTTGGGTCCAGTCCAGATCTTCACTCATTTTTTGCAGTACAGTCGGAAAGGCCAGTAGGGCTTTGATGCTAGGATCCCAGTCCTTTACCTCTGCCTGTGACATTCGCTGTTCGACCGATAATTTAGGGCGGCCCTCCAACCAGCGATTTGCTTGTACCACTTCGAGTGGATAGGTAGAGGCAATCAGAATATGGCTCAACAAACTGTCGGGATAGAGTGCAATCGGCGCTAACATTTGCTCGAGTTCGGCCTGGCCAATTGCGGCACTTGAACCTTGGCTGACCGATACGCCCGCGGCTTGGGTCGGCGTAGTGAAAGGCAGGGCGACTAATGCCACCGATAATACTAGCCAGTTCCATCTATGTAGTCTGTTCATGATTTACTCCAATAATCCTGTTTGAGGATGTTATTGGCATCATAGGCGTTTGAATATGAACATAAGCTGAAAGTGTTTTATCGGCGTAAATGTTTTATTGCGTGGAATTAATTAATCTATCTTATTGAAAGTAAAGGTTAAGCAGAGTGGATAAAGCTAAGGTTAAATTGGGCGCCACCTAAGGATTCTGAGCGCGAAACTGAAATTCTGCCGTTATAGCTGTCAACTAAATCACGGACAATCGCCAATCCAATGCCATTTCCTTGGTGATAGGAATCGGCACGGATCCCCCGTTCAAAGATTTGAGTTTTTACTGCTTCACTGATCCCTGGGCCATCGTCTTCGATACAGATCTGCAATTGGTAGGCATCACCCGTGACGGTTAATTTGACGGTGGACTTCGCCGCCTTACAGGCATTGTCGAGCAGGTTGCCTAATATTTCAGTGAGATCGGCTTCATCCCCCTTAAATACCGCGTGCTCCGCCATATCTGCAGTCAGATTGATCTGCGGCTCTCGGTAGATTTTCGCTAAGGTTCGCAGCAGTTTGGCCGCGACCTCATCGACCCTGGTCCCCAAATGCCAAGAGGCCGCTGCGGCAGTCTGGGCGCGCTTGAGCTGATGGCTAATGATCCGACTGATATTAGACACTTGCTCGCTCGAGGCTTCGCTCAGATCGGCTTGGCTTTTGATCACCGCCAGTGGCGTTTTCAGGCTATGGGCCAGATCGGCCAAGGCATTGCGATAGCGCTTGCGTTGGGTTTGTTCGGTATTGAGCAGGATATTAAGCTGCCTCGCTACCGCCTGTAATTCATTGGGATATTGGCTGCTTAATTGGATTGACTTGCCTTGCTCAACATCGTGGAGTTCTTGGGTGAAGCGTGCCAGCGGCCTGAGTGTCCACAATAACCAACTCAGTTGGAACACGAGCATGACCAGCATAAGGATCGCTAACCAAGTCCAAAGCTGTTGATTAAATTGGTCAATTTGTTGCTGAAACTCTCGCTCATCCTTAATGATGTGTATGGTCACGGGCACATTTTCATTCTGGCTGGCAAAGCTCACACTGAAGCTATAAATCAGGTGGGGCTGAGCCGTGAGTTCGATTTGCTCAAAGGCGCTTTTACCCGTGGGAGGAATAGTGAAATGGGCCGGAGGAGAGATGCCCATAAAGGATTGGGAATGCCACACTATCGCCTGCTTATCGCCTGTGCCTTCGGTAGTTGCAATGGCATAAAGCCCTGATTGAATAAGGTTAAATCGGTTTTCAAGCACTAATTCAGGGATGGAAATTTGCCTATTTTCCACCTCAGTGACCGCCAGAATGGAATAAACATAGGCACTGAGTTCATTTTTAGCCGCACTCTTTACCTGCTCGGTAAAGGCGTCGTTGAGGGCGACGCCAATCAGCGGCAGTAGCACTAAGATAAACAGCAGCGCACTGAGAACGAGCCGTGTTTTAAGGGAATTTAGCAGTTGCCATGCCAAGGCGCGTTTACTCATCGGCGCCTTGCTCTGGGGTTAACACTCTTAGGCGGTAACCTTGGCCGCGCAGGGTCTCAATCAGATTGTATTGATTATCAGGGTCGAGCTTTTTGCGTAGGCGGCGGATAAAGACTTCGATAACATTGGAGTCCAAATCAAAATCCTGATCATAAATATGTTCCGTGAGCACGGTTTTCGATTTCACTTCACCCTGATGCAGCATAAAGATTTCGAATAATTTGTATTCGGAGCCGCTGAGATTAATCAGCTGTTCACCCTTACGTACTTCTAAACTACTGGTATTCAAACTAAAAGGGCCATTATAAATCAACGGGCTCGCCTTACCTGCCGAGCGGCGGATCAGCGCTTTTAGGCGGGCGACTAGCTCTTGGGGATGAAACGGCTTTGTCAGGTAATCGTCGGCACCGGCGTCTAGGCCCTCGACTTTGTCTTGCCAACTGTCCCTCGCGGTGAGGATTAATATTGGGAAATCGCGCTCTTTTTGACGCACGCTGCGGATCAGCGCGATACCGTCGAGTTTGGGTAAGCCGACATCGATAATGGCGGCGTCGTAATTATATTCAAGCGCTTGAAACAGCCCCTCTTCGCCATCACTCGCAACATCTATGCTGTAATTGGCGTCGAGCAGGTGTTGCTTTAAGTTGCTCTGTAGTTCTATATCATCTTCAACCAATAAGAGTCGCATAGTTAGTTCCTCGACACCCGGCCCGTGGCGGCATCAACCGATACAGAAAAGACCTGCCCATCGTTATTGAGGATTTTGACGCGATAGCCAGAGCCACTCGACTGCACACTCAGCACTTTGCCACGGTATTGGCGCTGCACCATAGCCACGGCCTGATCTGGGCTGTTAACCACGAGACGACGCTGCTCCTGCTTAGCCCCTTGATTGCGAGGCTGGTTGCGATCATCCTGTTTATCATTTCCCGCCATGCAGCTAAAGGAGAAGCACAAGCAAGCGATCAGTGGCAGTGTCAAACCAAGTTTCATATCGGGTACCCGCGAATGTTCGGCGATCTTACGCAAATAGATAGGTGAATAACTTATCGAGTCGACTAAGAATACCTTATCACCTAAACAAACGCCTAGAGATCGACCAATGGGTTAGCATAATTCCTTCAAAATTCACTGGGATAATCACGCAGGTTAGCCCTTCTTGTGAGCTGGCTGAACTGATCCACAGTGAGCGAGTCTTATCCTTAGCCCAGGCTATGCACCTTAGTGTTATTTAAGGCAGATGAATTAACGCTGAACGTATTGTTGGCTGAATAGCAGCGGATAAATATGTTCAGCCTATGTTCACATTGGGTGCCCTTTAATGTCATCAATTTGAACGGATTATCCATGGGGTATTCAAGATGAACACACTTAAACAACAAGGTATGGCAGCCACAGTGAACGCCGCCTTCGTTAAGGCGATGGTATTGGCAGGCGTATTGCTGGCACCGACAACTGTGAGCGCAGAGTCCATCGATGAGCCAAGCTTGGCTCCCTTTAGTGCGGCCAGTATTGGCATGACGAAAAAGGCCGATGCCGAACAAGCCGCGGAGCAAGAGCAGCAAGCCTTGAGCCTGCTGCAACAGTCGGCTCCCGCCCAAACTGTGGGTGAAGCCGCAGCGGTTGCGGTGAAGTCTTTAGCGCCGTCTTTGTCGGCAAAACATCCGAGTACCAATCGCGTACAGTTGATGGGCGCGACGCCATTGACCCGTGAACAAGTGATCGCAAAACATGCGAGCCAGCCAATCCCCAGTTCGAGTGCGGCCACTGAAGATCCCTATCGCTCCCCCGTATACCATAGCTTTGCGATTTTTGATGCCAGTAGTCGATTGTTCGAAGATTTTGATTACGATGGTTTTTATCAAACCTTTAGCGTGACATTTGATGTGGATGTGTTCGGCGCATACCTTAATGAGCGCGCCGATCTCTTTGCCGAATTGTACCTTAGTCGTAACGGTGGACCTTGGGTGCATTACTACACTACGGATGTATTTACCATTTACGGCGACTCGACCCAGGATGATTATGAAGTGTTGACTACCCTCTACTCGGGTTATCCAACGGATCACTACGATGTGTTAATCGATGTCTATGAAGTGGGTTATAGCGATATTGTCGCGACCATTAGCGCCGATGAAACCGATGGCCTGTATGCGCTGCCACTGGAAAGTAGCGACCGTGACCATATTGATGAAGTGATTGTGGTAGAAGAAAGTGGCGGCGCATTCTCAGTATTAGGTTTGTTATGTCTTAGTTTGTGTGCGGGGCTGCGGTTGAATCGAACTCGAGTCTAATCGCCCTTATTTCTCTCGGTGTTTATCTTGGGGAAATAGGGCTAGTATGGGCGGGTTACTTTAACTAAAGGAAGAGAACCATGATTGCTCAAGGTCAAACATTACCTGCGGCCACGTTAAGCCAACTGACTAAAGATGGCATGGTAAATCATCAAGTTACCGAGCTGTTCGCGGGTAAAAAAGTGGTGTTATTTGCGGTGCCTGGCGCCTTCACACCAACCTGCTCCGAAGCGCATTTACCAGGTTATGTGGTACTGGCCGATCAGTTTAAAGCCAAAGGTGTGGATATCATTGCCTGTGTCTCTGTGAACGATGCCTTCGTGATGAAAGCCTGGGGCGAAGCGCAAAATGCCTCAGAACTGATGATGTTAGCCGATGGCGATGCCAGTTTTACTAAGGCGTTAGGACTCGAGATGGATACTGCAGGTTTTGGCGGTGTGCGCTCGCAGCGTTACGCTATGATTATCGACAATGGCGTAGTGAGCTTGCTCAATGTTGAAGCGCCAAAGTCATTCGAGGTCAGCAAAGCCGAAGTGGTGTTAGCCGCACTCTAATTAGCCGCACTTTAAGCTGTTTGCTGGTATCAAAAATAACAATGGGAGCCGAGGCTCCCATTGTTATTACTGCAAAAACCTTAAGCTGCGCGTGCTTGGGAGAAACCCTGGGTATCGCCAATCCCTAAGCTGGTTTCTATATCTTCAACGCTTTGCTGCACTTCTTGGGCGATGACTTCACTCTGTTGGGAGCTGGTTTGTGCCTGCGCCTTTAAATTATCCATAGTGCGCACAAATTCATCGAGATAATCGACCTGTTCTTTAGCATTGAGCGAGCCCTGTTTGGCGGTGTTGGCCATTTCACTCGCTTGATTTTGCACGTTTTGTGCAACTTGCCATAAACTCTGCGCCCGCAGTTTTTGGCTGCTGGTGGCCTGGGCTATACCATCGACACTCTCGCCGAGGGCATGGTTCGATTGGGTGAGTTGTTGCAGGATTTTTACTATCTCATTTAAGGACACTTGGGTGCGCTGGCTTAAGCTTCGCACTTCATCGGCGACCACGGCAAAGCCGCGACCCTGTTCACCAGCCCGGGCCGCTTCGATGGCGGCATTGAGGGCGAGTAAGTTAGTTTGCTCGGCGATATTACCAATCACATCAATGATTTTGGCAACGTCCGTGACTGAATTATTCAGGCTTTCGAGTGAGGCATGGCACAGGCCAACGGCGGTTTGTGTCTGTTCTGTGGCGCTGAGCACGGCTTCGGCTTCGGCTTGGCTCGATTGCATCTGGCGCATGGTTTCGGCGGCGCTTTGTTCAACTAATTCCGAAGTGTGGCTGACCTCATGGGCTAAGTGACGGATATGCTCAGTTTGGGTTTGAGTATCACTGACAATCGTTTGCGTATGCTCAGTATGTTGGGATAGTTGAGTAATGCGCGCCACCAACTGGCTTAAGGATTGCGAAACCTTAGTCATTTGTTGACGTTGGGTTTCATCTTCCTGCTCAAATCGTTGTAATAGTTGATTGAAATGGCCTGCAATTTGGCCCGTCTCACAGCGCCGATTAATGTCTAAACGCTCGCGGCTATTAGACTCGCTTAACTTCATAAAGGCTTGGTTGAGGCGTTTAAGCGGTTTGACGACCCGATTCTGTTGCAGGATCAAATAACCTATGGCAAACAAGGCCATAATCGAAACCATGGTGTAGAGGAGCAACTGCAGTTCGTATTTAAGCTGCTGATTTTTCGCCGCCTGTGCATCGCCTAAACCTATAAGTTGTTGTTCCACATGGCTAATCGCTTGGACAAGTTGAGCTTGCATCTCCTGGTTGGCTTGCAGCAATTGGTGGGTGTTGGCGACTTCTTTATTGTATCTATTGGCGAGACTTAGCAATTCACTGCGGTCACTCTCACCGACTTCAATTTGTTCTGGCTCGCTGGCGCCGAGGGCAAATTCATCGGCTTCCTGCTGCTCATATATTCCTATTAAGGGTAGGGCATTTAAGCTGTCGTGCCAGTGCGTTAATTCCTTGCTGGTGCTGTCTAAAATCCCCTTGAGCTGCTGATTTTTACCGATCAGATAGCCGTCGGTCAGTTGGGAAAGTTGATAGACGATAGAGGGCAAATCGCGGCTTAATTGCAGATATTGCTCGGCGATGGCGGCATTAGTGGTTAAGCCTTTGTCGGCATAACTGCCGAGGCGACGATTATAGTCGAGCATTTCAGACTCGGCGTGGGCGAGTAGTTGCCGCGGGTTTGCGGCGAGTTTGCCTGCGGCGCGGTATTTAGTGTCTAAATCTTGAATAAACTGGTTGAGACCAAGCTGCAATGCATTATCGGTGGCGCCCGTGGCGGTGAGATTGAGCTCTGTAAGCTGAGTGTTAATGGCGCTGAGTTTAGCTTTAGCCTGTTCAAGTTGGCTGGCATTACCATTGGCTAAGTAACCATCGAGATCGCGGCGTACACCGACGAGAAAATCCTGCTGAATGCTTTGCAATGCCTGGGTTTGTTGCTCAATCTGTTGCCGTTGATCGCTGCTCCACAGCACGACGGCGGCTAATAATCCCGCCTGCAATAACAACAGGGCGGAGGCAGAGAGCGACAGCGTTGAAATTTTCATTTTGCAATCTTCATAATGGACAGAGCGAGTTAACTGCACCGAGTTTATGAATTTAGCGTGACACTAATATGACAAGGCCAAGGTTGAAGCTAGCTTTGTCGGCTTATGTGTAAATCTGTGATCTTGGGTTATTCCAGTGGCAACCACACCTGGGCTTTTAAGCCGCCTTCGGCGCGGTTAGAGAGTTTAATTTGCCCTTGGTGTCTATCGATAATCCGCTTGATGATAGCAAGCCCTAACCCAGAGCCGACACTGCCACGGGCGATGTCACCTTGGGTAAATGGTTGAAAAAGTATGGGGATTTGTGACTCATCTATCCCAGGGCCATTATCTTCGACACTAAAACCGATACGTTTGCCATCGAATTGCGAACTGATACGCACCCAGCCAGAACCGTAACGGAAGGCATTTTCGACTAAATTACTCAATACCCGTTTAATGGCGAGACTCTGGAATAAGGCTTCGGGACAGTCCATAAGCGCCAACTCAATTTCGCCCGCGCGATTGGCTTCTGCCTGGGCGATATCTTGAATAAGTTTATTAATTTGCCCCGGCTCGCGGCTGGCTTCCTGATCTTGACGAATATAGGCAATAAACTGGCTGATGATGGCGTCCATATCCTCGATATCGTTGACTATGCCATCTTTAAGATATTGATCTTCCTCTACCATCATCTCGCATGCGAGGCGGATTCGGGTCAGCGGTGTGCGTAAATCATGGGAAATGCCCGCCATCAACAGGGCTCTATCCTGCTCCAGTTGCTTCATGCTGTGGGCCATCTGGTTGAAAGCGTTAGTCACTTCAACAATCTCACTCGAGCCTTTAAGGGGTAATGGCCCAGGAAACTCCCCGCGGGAAACTGAGATAGCGGCCCTTTGTAGCCGTCTGAGTGGGCGGTTTTGCTGGCGGGCAAACCACCAACCGCCGGCGACGCTGAGTGCGCCTATCACCAGTAAATAGAGGGTAAGCGGCGAAAGATCGGAGACATTCTGGCCGATAAGCGGCACTTTTATCCACACCGAAGGGGCTTGGGGCGGGCGGATCCAAATCTGTAATACACTGCCGTGGGTGACGCGCACTTCGGCTTCACCACCGAGGTACTCCGACATTTGCGATGACCAAAAACCGTAATAGGTCGCCTGTTCTATCCCCGCCTCTCTGGCCTGTTGCTGATTGTAGATTTTCATCCCATCGTCACGGACTTTGGCATTGAGGGCATCGACTATGGTTAAGTGCTCGCGGCCAATGTCGATACCGTCGACAAACAGCAGCTTCACTTGGCGGGCGATTAACTGGTTGATTTGCTGATAGCTTGGCTTAAGCACATACACGGCTACCGTGAGGTAAGACACCAGCTGATTGATCAGTAATAGGCAACCAATCAGCATCACGGTTTGGCTAAATGCACTGCGGGGGATTAATCGCTGCCACCACTTGAGTTTCATCGTGGGCTCAATAACCGCAGTGAATTAAGGTGGCAACGCGGTTCATCGACGCGCCGCACCATCGGGTACAAACACATAACCTAAGCCCCACACGGTTTGAATATACCTTGGGTTTGCCGGATCTTTTTCAATCAAACGGCGCAGGCGGGATACCTGCACGTCAATCGAGCGCTCCAATGCAGAATAATCACGGCCGCGGGCAAGGTTCATCAATTTATCCCGAGATAAAGGTTCCCGTGGATGGGTGACCAATACCTTGAGCACCGCAAATTCACCGCTGGTCAGCGCGATAGCTTCGTCGCCGTGGTACATCTCGCGGGTGGCTAAATCGAGGGAAAACTCACCGAAACTGATCTCGGCTTCCTGCTGGGCGGGCGCGCCGGGGACATCTGGGGTTTGGCGGCGCATCACTGCTTTAATTCGCGCCAGTAATTCCCTTGGATTAAAGGGCTTAGGTAGATAATCGTCGGCACCTAGCTCTAGGCCAATAATGCGATCAACCTCATCGCCTTTGGCGGTCAGCATCACGATAGGAATTGGGTTTCCCTGTTGGCGTAAACGACGGCAGATGGATAAGCCATCTTCGCCGGGCAACATAAGATCGAGCACCAAAAGATGGAAGTTTTCACGTTCCAATAGCCTGTCCATCTGCTCGGCATTGGCCGCACTGCGTACCTGATAGCCTTGCTCCATCAGGTAACGCTCGAGTAACGCTCTGAGGCGCATATCATCATCGACGACGAGGATTTTCGAGGTTTCTTGTCCCATGGGATGTCCTTTAATTGCTCGGATTACTGCTTTTATAGGTGTTGCCCTAATGCAGTTAAGATTAACTAGCTGAAATTGAAAACGAATCCGCCTAATATAGCCGCATTCAGCCTAAGCGACTAGCTGATCATCTCAGCGAGTATGCGCTTAATGCTGATTATTTCCGTTCAATGTTAATACTAAGCAAATGAAATTGCATGGGAATCATTGCATTTATTCACTATGCACATGAAATTGTAACTAAATTGGCATTTTAGCTTGGGGAGAGTTGGAATGCTGCTCGATAGCTTGTTAACTTTGGCTGTGAGTCTGAGTATTATCAGTCAATATTGGCCCGTTTTAATGGCGGCAATTTTATTCAACGATTGAGTCATAACATGAAAGCGCATTTGATCACCCGCCAAGGCTGGATGACCTTAGATAAAGAATTAAAATACCTGTGGAAGGAATATCGCCCGCAGATCACCCTCAAAGTGCAGGAGGCGGCCGCGCAGGGAGATCGAAGCGAGAATGCGGATTACACTTACAATAAAAGGCTTTTACGTCAAATAGATAGCCGTGTTCGCTATTTGGTGAAGCGCCTCGAAGAGCTGAAGATTGTCGATTACTCGCCCCAGCAGGAAGGTAAGATTTACTTCGGTGCTTGGTTTGAACTCGAAAATGACGCCGGTGAGCGGGTGCGTTATCGGATTGTCGGTAAAGATGAACTCGATACTAAACTCGGTTATATCACTATCGATTCCCCCATGGCGCGGGCGCTTATTGGCAAGCAAGTGGATGATGAGGTGGTAGTGCAAACCCCTTCTGGCCCAAAAGAATGGTATATCAACGAGATCCGTTACACGCCATTCGAAACACCCTTAGCCGGCGAAACAGATTAAGCCTGTGATTGCCGGCGTAATAAGGCCCAAGCGCTCGAAAATCATCGCCCAGAAGATCAAACTCTGTGATTTGACGCTGGCTTTAGCATGAAATTGATCCTGCGCCTGTGGTATCTTGGGCGCAATCATGACCCATACAACCCGTTAGGCGCGACATTTTATTTATGCAAACTAATGCCCATAACTCTGTCCATAACATCGCTCACACTATCGCCCAAGAACTGAATGTTCGTGAGCAGCAAGTTAGCGCAACCATCAGCCTACTCGACGATGGCGCTACGGTTCCCTTCATTGCCCGTTACCGTAAAGAAGCCACAGGTGGTTTAGACGATACTCAACTGCGTACCTTGTACACGCGTTTAGGTTACCTGCGGGAGCTCAATGATCGCCGCCAAGTGATTTTGTCTAGCATTCAGGCGCAGGGGAAATTAACCGCACAGTTACAACAGGATATCGATAACGCCGACAGTAAAACGCGCCTCGAAGATCTCTATTTACCCTTCAAGCCTAAGCGCCGCACTAAGGGCCAAATTGCCATAGAGGCCGGCCTTGAGCCATTAGCCGATGCGCTGCTTGGGGATCGCAATGCCGATATTGAGGCGATGGCGACGAGTTATTTGAATGTGGAAGCGGGCTTTGGCGATATCAAAGCCGTGCTCGAAGGCGCCCGTTATATTTTGATGGAACGCTACGCCGAAAATGCCGAGCTATTGCGTAAAATACGTGAACACTTAAGCCAAAACAGTGTGTTAGAAAGCCGTGTTATCGCCGGCAAAGAGAAAGAAGGTGCAAAATTCCGTGATTATTTTGAGCACACAGAGCCCTTGGCAAAGGTGCCTTCACACCGCGCCTTGGCCATGTTACGGGGTCGAAATGAAGGCTTCTTAGCTTTATCTATGAATGCCGACCCTGGCGCTGAAGCGGGCCAGGGCAGTTACTGTGAAGTGATTATTAGTGAGCATTTACAGCTAAAACTGGGTGACAGCAGCGTCGACCAATGGCTTAAAACCGTCGTGACGGCCACCTGGCGGATTAAGATCGCCCTGCAAATGGAAACTGAGTTTATTTCGCAAATGCGTGAACGCGCCGAAGCCGAAGCGATTAAGGTGTTTGCCCGTAATTTAGGGGATTTGCTGATGGCGCCGCCCGCGGGAGCCAAAGCGACGATGGGACTCGACCCCGGATTACGTACCGGCGTTAAAGTTGCCGTGGTCGATAACACCGGCAAATTAGTGGCTCACACTACTATCTTCCCCCATGCGCCGCAAAATTTGTGGGACAAGTCTATTCGAACCCTCGCTAACTTAGTGCAGATGCATAAGGTGGAGTTGATTGCGATTGGTAACGGTACGGCTTCGCGGGAAACCGACAAGCTGGCAGCCGAATTGATTGCCAGCGTTAAAGAGTCGCAGCCACAGTTGACCAAAGTCATGGTCAGTGAAGCGGGCGCCTCTGTGTATTCGGCGTCAGAGCTCGCGGCGCTGGAGTTTCCAGATCTGGACGTTTCTATTCGCGGCGCTGTGTCTATCGCCCGTCGTTTACAGGATCCGCTGGCCGAGTTAGTGAAAATCGAGCCTAAATCGATCGGCGTGGGGCAGTATCAACACGATGTTAGCCAGAGCCAGTTATCTAGCTCACTCGAAGCCGTGGTGGAAGACTGTGTAAACGGTGTGGGTGTGGATCTCAATATGGCCTCTGTGCCCTTATTGGCGCAAGTGGCGGGTTTAAACAAGACATTAGCGAAAAATGTGGTCGATTACCGCGATGCCAATGGCCAATTTACCAACCGTAAAGAGCTGCTTAAAGTGCCGCGTTTAGGGCCTAAGGCCTATGAGCAAGCCGCGGGCTTTTTGCGTATCCGTGAAGGCAGCAATCCCCTCGATGCCTCTTCAGTGCACCCCGAGGCCTATTCGCTAGTCGAAACCATAGCTAAGACTAAACAGGTGGAGCTGGCGAGTCTTATCGGCAACTCGGATCTGCTGCGAAGCATTAATGCCAAGGAGTTTATTACCCCCGAGTTTGGTTTGCCGACCGTAACGGACATTTTAGCCGAGCTGGATAAGCCTGGGCGCGACCCCCGCGGTGAGTTTAAAACCGCTAAGTTTAAGGACGGGGTTGAGGAGCTTAAGGATCTAAAACCTGAGATGATCTTAGAAGGCGTGGTCACTAACGTGACGAACTTTGGCGCCTTTGTCGATATCGGCGTGCATCAGGATGGACTGGTGCATATCTCTTCACTGACCGACAAATTTATCAGCGACCCACATACAGTGGTGAAAGCCGGTGATGTAGTGAAAGTGAAAGTGATGGAGGTGGATGTCGAGCGCCGCCGTATCGGCCTGAGTATGCGTCTGGATGAAGCGATAGATCAGAGCAAGTCGCAGGCAAGACCCCATAACCCAGCAAAGACGCATAATGGTAAAGCCCCGCAATCGGCAAAACCTGCGGCGCGTCCCACCCAAAAGTCTGCGCCTAAAGCGCCAGCCAATGCGGCCATGGGTAACGCCTTTGCCGATGCCTTCGCTAAACTGAAAAAGTAAACGACAGTGCCAGACTCGGACAGACCTGTGTCCGAGTCAGCATTTTTTACTCGCTAATCATAAAATTGTTGCATTTTTGCTACCATCGAGACTATAAAGGCGGCAATTTAATGCAACCTTAAGCCAAATAGGTTGTCATAGGACGACTTCTTCCTAGGTTTTCTTCAAATAGACACTCCAAAGCTGAGTGGAAATTGATTGTTTTGGGGTAATACATGCTGTCAGGTTTATCTACTCGCGGACGTCAGGGCGCCCACGGGCCTTTTCGCGCCATTTTCATTTTTTGTCTATTAGTTCTGTTGATTGCAAGCGTGAGTCGTATCGGTTTAGGCCTATGGCAAGCCGAACGGGTAAGCGCGGTCGACGGTTGGTCACACCTGTTAATCCAAGGGTTACGCGTCGATATCGCAACTCTGTGTTGGCTGTGGGGTATTGCCGCTCTTGGGACGGCGTTGTTTTCGGGTGATCATCTTATTGGCCGAGTTTGGCAACCTATCCTAAGGCTGTGGTTGACCCTTGGCCTGTGGATTATTCTCTTCCTCGAAGTATCGACGCCAGCCTTTATTGAAGAATACGGCATTCGTCCGAATCGTTTGTATGTGGAATACCTGATTTACCCTAAAGAAGTGATTTCCATGTTATGGGCGGGGCGAAAACTCGAACTGATTTTCTCCGTGCTATTAACGATAGGCACACTCTGGGGTGGCTGGATTTTAAGCGGTAAACTCACGAAAAATATCCGTTTTCCACGCTGGTATTGGCGCCCTGTGATGGCGGTACTGGTTATTGCCGTGACGATATTAGGTGCCCGTTCAACCTTAGGCCATAGACCGATTAACCCGGCTATGGTGGCCTTTGCCGACGATCCATTAGTGAACTCGTTAGTGATTAACTCCGCCTATTCATTAGTGTTTGCCATCAAACAGATGGGTAGTGAAGAAGATGCATCAAAAGTGTATGGCAAACTCGATAATGCCGAAATTATTGCCACTATCAGGCAGGAAAGCGGTCGCCCCGAGAGTGCCTTTACTTCAACGGATATCCCCTCACTGAGTTTTAACCAAGCGAGTTTCACCGGTAAGCCCAAAAACTTAGTGATCCTACTGCAAGAGAGTTTAGGTGCCCGTTTTGTCGGGAGTTTAGGGGGATTACCCCTGACACCGAATATCGATGCCTTATCGAAGGAAGGCTGGTATTTCGATAATTTATACGCCACAGGCACTCGCTCCGTCCGCGGTATCGAAGCGGTAACAACGGGCTTTACCCCCACACCCGCGCGCGCCGTCGTGAAGCTGGGGAAGAGTCAAACTGGCTTTTTTACCATAGCAGAACTTCTTAAAAATCATGGTTATACAACCCAGTTTATCTATGGTGGTGAAAGCCATTTTGATAATATGCGCAGCTTTTTCTTGGGTAACGGTTTTAGCGACATCATAGATCAAAAGGACTATAAATCTCCCGCCTTTGTCGGTTCCTGGGGCGCCTCTGATGAAGACTTAATGCGTAAGGCGAATAGCGAGTTTGAACGCCTACACAGTGAAGGTAAGCCATTCTTTAGTTTAGTGTTTAGTTCGAGTAACCACGATCCGTTCGAATTCCCCGATGAACGTATCGAGCTTTACGAACAACCTAAGCAAACCCGTAATAACGCGGCGAAATATGCCGATTATGCGATTGGAGAGTTTTTCAAACTCGCTAAAAATGCCGACTACTGGAAGGACACGATTTTTATTGTGGTTGCCGACCATGACAGCCGAGTGGGCGGGGCGGATTTAGTCCCCGTATCGCGTTTTCGCATTCCTGGGCTGATCCTCGGGGATGCGATTGAACCTAAGCGCGATCATCGCATTGTTAGTCAAATTGATTTACCACCTACTTTGCTATCTTTAATTGGTATTTCAGATTCTTACCCTATGCTCGGTCGCGATCTGACTCAGGTGAGCGACGATTGGCCGGGGCGCGCGTTAATGCAATACGATAAAAACTTCGCCCTGATGGAAGGCAAAGATGTGGTTGTGTTGCAACCCGAAAAAGCACCACAGGGTTTCAAATATGACGAAAAAACTGAGCAGTTAACGCCTAATCCACCCTCCGCCCAAGCCCTTGAGACAAAGGCCCTAAGCTGGGCCTTGTGGGGCAGTTTAGCCTACCAGCAAGAGCTTTATCGCCTAGCTAACTAATTGCGTAAAAATACTGTTTATCGGACCTTTAGCATAATGCGTAGGGGCTAGGTTTTAGGGGCTAGGACCTAGGTTTTAGGAGATAGGCCCTAGGTTTTAGGACCCCGAACCTATTTATCCCCGTGCGGGACGCGACATGAGGCGGTTTAGTGTAGTTATCCTACGATAGAGTTTCAATCCATGCGCCCCGTGCGGGGCGCGACGAGTTTGTTCGCACGATGGCGTTTGAAACCTCAATGTTTCAATCCACGCGCTCCGTGCGGGGCGCGACACTGTTAGCACATACTGTCGGTTCTTCACCCGTTTCGTTTCAATCCACGCGCCCCGTGCGGGACGCGACATTATTGACCCTAACACCGAAGTGTTACTCGAAATTGTTTCAATCCACGCGCCCCGTGCGGGACGCGACTTTCTTCAAATGAACCGAAGCCGCGAACAAAGCCGTTTCAATCCACGCGCCCCGTGCGGGACGCGACCCTGAGAAGTTGATTCAGAAGGTAGACCATTAGCAGTTTCAATCCACGCGCCCCGTGCGGGACGCGACAGTTAAGAGTTAGCATTTTTATCTAATCACATATGTTTCAATCCACGCGCCCCGTGCGGGGCGCGACGTTAAAGCTATCAAAAGTCGATTTCAAAGTTATTGTTTCAATCCACGCGCCCCGTGCGGGGCGCGACGCAAGCCCACCGCTGCACAACTTCCTTTGTTAGTTTGTTTCAATCCACGCGCCCCGTGCGGGGCGCGACGTAAGTTGTTACCTCATCAAACTGCTTGTTAGTGTTTCAATCCACGCGCCCCGTGCGGGGCGCGACGTCATCACCAAATCCAGAGCAGCTTGTGCAGTTAAGTTTCAATCCACGCGCCCCGTGCGGGGCGCGACACTGGCGCACTTGGTATTGCAACGGCTGACGAAGGTTTCAATCCACGCGCCCCGTGCGGGGCGCGACCCCCTAATGCTGTGCAGCAATGATGCCACGGCAGGTTTCAATCCACGCGCCCCGTGCGGGGCGCGACTCTACGTTCTGGTTTAGTATCCAGTCTGTTAGCGGTTTCAATCCACGCGCCCCGTGCGGGGCGCGACAAGATGTACAATGACAACACTCAGTATTTCAGTGTTTCAATCCACGCGCCCCGTGCGGGGCGCGACTATTGAGTAGAGATACTGATAAGCGACTATCTCTGTTTCAATCCACGCGCCCCGTGCGGGGCGCGACGTTTGGTCTCGACTTAGCGATTGCACAGCGCGAGTTTCAATCCACGCGCCCCGTGCGGGGCGCGACTAACGCAGTAGCAAGCTTTAGCATTGCTTGTGGTGTTTCAATCCACGCGCCCCGTGCGGGGCGCGACTCAGAGTATGCAGTTAGATAAAATCAGCAATGCAGTTTCAATCCACGCGCCCCGTGCGGGGCGCGACTAGACCAATATCACCAGCAGATATCGACTTTGCAGTTTCAATCCACGCGCCCCGTGCGGGGCGCGACTCTGGTGCACTGGTAAGGACTATAGAGTTAACTGAGTTTCAATCCACGCGCCCCGTGCGGGGCGCGACGTGATCTCTGCGCTTAAACGCTCAACACTAAAGCGTTTCAATCCACGCGCCCCGTGCGGGGCGCGACAAATTCAGCGGTATCAAAGTCCAGCATGTGAGCGTTTCAATCCACGCGCCCCGTGCGGGGCGCGACCCTACGGTTTAATAATCCCTAAATAATATACCCGTTTCAATCCACGCGCCCCGTGCGGGGCGCGACGGAACAGGCTGAACAACAGGCCAAGCAGGAAGCTGTTTCAATCCACGCGCCCCGTGCGGGGCGCGACTCGTCCGTTTGTGTTCAAGAATATGAACCCAAATGTTTCAATCCACGCGCCCCGTGCGGGGCGCGACTTGAGTTCGCCATGGCCGTCACCGTTAGATTGTGTTTCAATCCACGCGCCCCGTGCGGGGCGCGACTGCCTCCACTCGCCACGGCAATCAATCGCTATTACGTTTCAATCCACGCGCCCCGTGCGGGGCGCGACAATCAAGCGGTGCCATATTTGCCCAGTTCCGCGAGTTTCAATCCACGCGCCCCGTGCGGGGCGCGACGGTGCAAATTTTCAGACATGTACCGAAGGTGACGGTTTCAATCCACGCGCCCCGTGCGGGGCGCGACCCACTTGGCTATGACGGTGATTATAAAAATGAAGTTTCAATCCACGCGCCCCGTGCGGGGCGCGACGATTAAGCGCCCTATTGCATCGTTGCTCTTATAAGTTTCAATCCACGCGCCCCGTGCGGGGCGCGACCACCAAACCCAGTGACAGCCAGCATAAAATTGACGTTTCAATCCACGCGCCCCGTGCGGGGCGCGACATGGCTTGAACAGTGGCGCGACGAGTGGCTAGAAGTTTCAATCCACGCGCCCCGTGCGGGGCGCGACCTTCGACGTTCTCAAGCATGATTACTCGAGGGCGTTTCAATCCACGCGCCCCGTGCGGGGCGCGACTTGATGCGCGCGGAACCTCTGCCTTACTGATCAAAGTTTCAATCCACGCGCCCCGTGCGGGGCGCGACAAAGGGATTATTAAACCGTAGGTTTGATGTAAGCGTTTCAATCCACGCGCCCCGTGCGGGGCGCGACTGCCTTTTTGCAAAGGCAGAGCTAGTCTAGCCTGTTAGCCACATTTACGCTAACGTCAGATTAATTCAAAGATAATACATGGGAAAAGGAAAGCGATATCCTTAATTACCTTTGGGATCAGTAACTAAAGATGCCGCTAATGTTCCGGCTTTTTAAAGAGCACTATAGGTTAGCGGTTAGCTAAATAATGAGAGGATCAGCAAACAAATCCAGCGTGGCTTTGGCACCATGATGTTCTACTTTACTACGCCAGCTTTTACCCAAAATGTAAAAACGCAAGCTGTCGATACTATCATCATAGGTTGATAACAGTTTCGATTTTAAAGAAACCCATTGAGCAGGGTCGATATCGCATTCGAACACCGAATACTGCACTCTGGTGCCATAGTTCTGGCAAATTTTTGCAATGTGCCTAAGCCGACGTTGCCCACCTTCATTGTCAAAAGATACGTCATAGGTAATTAGCACCATCATACAAATTCCCCCACAAATTTACTTACTGATAAAAGGTGGATATTGCTGTAAATCACCACGAATATGCCTTGCCAGTAACAGTGCCTGCACATGAGGTAACAAACCAATTTCAACGTCTTCGTCTAAAAACTGATGCCGGATTTTTTGCTGCTTCCGGCTTTGATATTCTTTCAACACCAGCTTTCTGGCGTCGTCTTTTAGCTTTACAGCACCACCTGTTTCAGTCACAAAATCTGACGGTTTGAGCTGCTGTCGGTTCAGCAGGGTCAGTACCAATCTGTCGGCAATAAAGGCTCTGAACTCTTCCAGCAGATCAAGGGCTAAGCTATCCCGCCCAGGCCTTTCCTGGTGCAAAAAGCCAACCTGAGGATCTAGGCCTACGCCTTGCAACGCGGCGCTGATATCGTTACCAAGTACAGAATACATAAAGGACAACAAACAATTGACTGGATCTGTCGGAGGCCGCCTGACTCGGCCTGAAAACTCAAAGCCCTTGTCTTTGTTGGTCAGCAGCAGATTAAACACTGAAAAATATCTGGATGCAGCTTCCCCTTCATAACCGCGGATTTTGTCTAAATCTGAGCATTGTTTTAACGTATCCAAAACATGATTAATTGCTGTGATTTGCTGACTAAACTCAGTGGCATTTCCATGGTTGCGTTGGTGGCGCTGCAACACCTGCTTTTGCATCTGAATTTTTGCCGCCACAATATTTCTGGCGACAGACACCGGGTCTTCGTCCGCTTTACGATATTGAGCACGACGCAACAACACATTGCCCGTTTGCTTACCTTGTACCCTTGCTAAAAACCTGCCGTATTCGGTAAAAAATGCCAGATTGACAGAGTTTTCACCACAAAAGCCCATCACTTGTGGTGACACCATGACATTACCAAAACAAAAGATGGCACCAATACCATGAATAGGGAATTGAGCTACTTTTTCTTTGTTAATATCAATAACTAAAGTTTCACGTTCTTTATGCAGATACGCACCTTGCGTATTGATGTATAAACTATTCTGGAGTTTCTTCATCGAAATCTTCCGTTGAAAAAAGGCGGTTCACATACTGCGTACTTTTATCATGTTGTAGTAACTTCGGGTTGCACAAATCAAACAAACTGCAAGCATGGCAACGTTTGTCATACACCGCTTTTGGAGTAATGCCCGACTCCAGCATGGCCGCCACATCAGCAATCACCTGTAAGGTGCGCTGGCGCAATTCTGGTGTAAAACTTACCGCTTGGCGGTGACGGGTTTGGTTGTACCAAAGTGCTCCTTCAGCCACAATCCGCCCGGTCATTTCTTCCAGACATAAGGCCTGGGCACAAAGCTGAATTTCATCCCAGTCGCTGATTTTGGGTTTGCCACGCTTGTATTCCACCGGAAACAGCTCACCGGTAGATATCTCTTTTTCAACCAGATCCAGTTTGCCGGTGATGCCAATATTCGGCGCCGCAACCTGTACACCCCGCTCAAACCTGATCCCTTTTCGGGTTTCCGGTTCGCCGCTATCCACACGCTCGTGCAGCAAGTTGCCTTGTGCCGTTAAATAATTATCTGCCCACACCTGCTCGTTATGAATTAACGCACATTGGCGTGGGCAAAAAGCGTAGTGCTGAAGCGCAGCAAGTGGGATCAATCGGACATCATTCATACTATTGCCTGAGCTGTCTTAGCTCTTGGAGGTTCATCTGCTATCCCCAAATTAACCTGATAGTGTTGGTACACTGGCGTTTTCAGAGCCTGATTGCTGCAGGCTCTGTTGTTTTGCAAAGTTAGAATCCGTCTATTTCTTCGGCTACTAAGTTATCCAAAGATGTTAACTGATAGCTGCCATCTGGTTTTACATCCAACGACCTGTGTACTTTGGCCGACGAGTATTGACCAGCTTTGCTGTTATGCTGCCACCAGATCACCTTTTCAACAGTCATAGAACCTTCTGGTCGGGCAGAAGAAGCATCGCCTTCGAATAACCTAGGTAGTATCGATTTTATTACCTCTGCATCAGCATCACTAAAGCCGGTTTTTTCTGCCAGTTGTGGTGACATTGCACCATATGCAACATACACCGCCTGATCAACACGATGCTTCATCCCCATAGTGTCCGAACCTTTTTTACTGCCATCACCATCACCACTAACACTTTTGGTGATTTGGGTGCTGGTAATGCTTACTGGTTCACGGCTAAAGGCCGATTGAATGCTAACCGGGCCGCGGATAGGGATTGAAACGCCATCTTTCTCTTCGCTTTTAAATGCAAATAGCTGACCAAAGGTCCGAACATCGAACCAGGTTTCACATGCCAGTCTTGCTGCATCTTCTGGTTTTGTTTTCTTCGCATTCAGAGCATCTTTACCTAACACGCCTTCAGCTCTTGCTCGCAAACTTGGGTAGCCATCGGTTTTTTTCTCATCAGACTGCACAAAAATTGCCTGACCTGAATCTTGTAAGCGATCCCGTGTTTTGCGCTTTAGGCATACGTCGGTAATTTCGCCCAAACCATCATAGTCAGTACGTGGGCGGTTACCATTTAACGGATCGCCATTTGGATTGGCATTTTTTACTGAAAAAATAATGGCGAAGTCGATTTTATTTTGTAAGCTCATGCTGTTTTCCTTATTCTGCTGTATCTGCGGCTTCTACCGCATCTTTTTTACTGTTTAGCTCTAAGCGCTGGCAGTGAAATCCCAATAAAAACTCACCGCTTAACGCTTTGTCTGATTTAAATTCCGTAGTATCGAAAGTCGACTGAATGCTATCCAGCAAGTCTTTTCGTAGCTTTAAAAAGCCGGGGCTAACATTTTGCAAACGATGCATATAGGGCTTTAGTGCCAGCTCCAGATTACGCCAAGTGGAAAACGGCCTGTCGGCAAAGCGTTGCATTAAACGGTCAGCTGTGGTGTTACGCTTTTCACCCGCTTTGTAAAGCGCATAGGATTCAATATTTTCAGCTACCGCCAATAGGCGGCCATATAAATAGTCCCGTGAGGTACTGGTTTCATCTAATGCCATGGCGTAGTCCTTTTGATATTTTGAAAGAGGTGTGCGTTTGCAAAAGCCTTTGTACAGAGCGCAAGCAATACCGAGGTTTTGCTCCCACTTCCATGTTTCATCACTTTTGTAGGCTAAGCGATTTGTTGCCCGTTTTACTGCGTAATTAACAATGTCTATCGGCAAAGGGCGGCCTTCAACAATGCAGGGCAACAGACGTTCTGTCAGGTTTTTCTTTAGTGAATCAGTGCTTTTTAAAACATCGCCGTAAACTGCATCCCAAATTTTATAAGGTGCAGGAGCGCAAACCGACCAAACTGTTTTCTCGACCGCTTTACTTTTACTCTCACTGTTCAGCGTTACTTTATGCCGCTGCGGCCAGGCAAAATCCTGATACCACTTTTCTAACGAGGCTAAAAACTCTTCCGCTATCGTTTCACGGTAGTAAATAATTCCCATACGGCCTGGCGTGGCGGAATCCAGCCCCAGAATACAAATGCTCTCGTTACGCTCCAACGCTCCTTTACCCGTGCCTTTTAGGTGACTTTTCAGGTTTAGCGCATAACTTTGGCCTAAATCCAGCGAGTGATCTTTTTCAGGTAGGGCTTCGGCATTTAGCAGATCCCATGGATCAGAGAATGGATTTGGGATCTGTTTACCCGATACCGCCCAACTGACATAAGCTTGATCTCCATTGCGAAAACCTTGCCGCCCAAGTAACCAGCGCAGCGCATTATGTGCTTTTTGGGTAACGTCAAAACTCACTGCCGATGCTTGCTCACTATCGGTAAACTTGCCTCTGAAGGTAAAACCACTGCTATCGTTAGCAGAGATTAATTTTGCTTTATCGCCACTGTGGCGAATTTTGGCAGGGTGGTTTGAAGCCAAAACACTTTGTTCGCCTTTTATTAAACACAGGCCCGGCTTACCGCCATTTAAACTATCAAAATTAATCCAGCTTTGTTGGATAGCGGGATCAAGCCAGGTTTTAGATTGGGCAATACCGGGTATTTCAACAGTCCAGCACACTAATGCAGAACCTTGATCTAGCGAACCTTTTTCTTTTGGTAATAACTTAAAAATGGCAGGTGCTTCAGAGTCTTCCGACCATTTTGTTAATAGTTCACCGTCTGCGGCATGCAATACACCATATTTAATCAGGTCCGCCACAACCGTTTTCTGAACGATATAGGAGTGAATAATTTTGATTGTAGATACAGCAAACTCTGACTCGCACCAAGAGCGTAACAAAGCTTCATATAGCTCATAGCCTGATGCTTTTTTCCCTCCAAACGCAGAATAATCACCCGCGACATACTGAATTTTGTCTGCTAGTGGGTGAGGTGCAAGGCCACTGCTTCGCCCGGCAGACTGCTCTGTTGCCGGTAGCACTATTTGCGTTTTATCTAGCACTTCCGCTCTTACGAAATTGCCATCACCATCAATCACAATATTAATATGCGCATTCTGTGGGGTATGGCTAACTGGCATTAACTGCTGTTCCTGCGGTAAATCGGCAGAGAGTTGCTGCGCTTGCTCGTAGGTTTCGTATAGTTTTGCCAGCCAGCTCATAGTGAAGCCTCCAGCGTATCAACCGACTGTTGATTGACATCAAGCGCAAATTCTTTTGGTTGCATCTCACGAACAAAACGTCTGATTTGGCAATCTTCCGGCCGGGGAAAGGTAACAACTCCGTGTTTCATCGTTGCATGCCAAAACCGGCTGTGTAATTCGTTAACTCCGGTTTCATCCGGATAATCAAAACCGTGAAACATTAAACCAAGACCCAGTTCGTCAATATTGTCGTAGGCGCCAGCGCCTTCGCCAAACTCACAAGGCTCTACATAGGCCTGACAATCACGGGTGCCGAGGAAGATATCCTGCCTTCCACCTTTTTCCAGTACCCGTGTAGCAATACTAAAATGCTTGCCATCCACTCTGTCTGCGGCAAGCTCTGGTCGGTGTTCATTCCATTCAAAATGCGCCTCAACCTGATACTCAACATCATGCAAAAAGGTGTAAATCGCCAGACTGTTGCCGCCGCCCCAGTTTAACGGCTTAGTGCCTTTAGTTTGGGTGCGCAGCGGCTTAATCACTCTGACTCTGTCTACATACCAGATCAGTGTTGGCTTCCAGTAAATGGATTTTAAAACGCCCTTTAATGCCTCATAAGTTGGCAGGTGATACGAGCATTTTTCACCGCCGACTTTAGTTATCGGATCGGTAAATAGCGCATATCGCCCCCACAGACGAAAACTAATGCTGTTTTTCATTGGTTTTGTCGCCATTATTCAGTCCTTTTAAATTACAAAACTAAAACTTGCTGTCCTGCACAGAACTCTGTGCAGACACCAAAATCTTCACTATAAAAGCGCTCATCAAGGTAGAAAACGCCTTCGCCTTCAGCTATCTCGTAAATTGCCTTCTGCTGTTGTAGTTTCTGCCAAAGATTCGGAAATAAATTAACGCTATATTTTTGTACTCTGCGCAGTAGCTGGTAGTAGTGCGTAGCGTCGAACTTCTTGTTTGCTGCACACAGCTGAGTTATTAATGTTTTACCTTCACCAAAAGGTACGATCAGCGATTGAGTTGGTGCATCTATTGCCTTAAAGGCTTTACCTGCCGTCATAAACGCATGGTGTAAGGTAAGTGGCACGTTACCGTTTGGGTTGTTTTGATTGGTACTCAATAAATTCAGTAAATTATTTTCACCTGCCGCCGCAGTTGCTTTTAGCGGGTAATGCATCTGGTCGCTGCGGTCAAAAAAGTAGTACTGAAAATACTGCTGCATGACTTTGGGTTTTAAAAAATCCTGATTTTTAAACTCGTTAAATATGCGTTTTGTTGTGTCACGCCCAACCTTGATATCCGTCAGCAAATCGATAGTTTCTTTGTCAGGGTTAATCACATAAACCTGAGCAGTGGGATGCCTGCCGTTACGGTTACAGCGGCCGGCGGCCTGAGCTAAAGAATCGAGCCCGGCCTGAAAACGGATCACTGACGCGAAATCTACATCGACCCCGGCCTCAATTAACTGGGTACTGATGCACAGTACCGGTAAGCCGTTATCTAAGCGTTGCCTTACTTTGGTGAGTAATAGTTTACGGTGTGTCGGACATTGCGCCGTGCTCAAATGAATTAACCCATCGGCATTAATTTGCTGCAGTTGCTGTGCAGATTTAAACAGTGCCTGTGCCCAGTTTTTAGTATTTACAATAACCAGGCAGCTTTGCTTTAAGGTCAGTTGCTCAAGCGCTAATGCTGTAATCTCCTGCAAAGACCAACCCGGAGTTTTTGTCTTATCTAAAATTTCTACACGTTTTAACTGTTCAAATAACTCTGTTACATCCGGTATCAACTCGTTGTCGGCAGGCAGGTGCAGCCTGCCTCTTCTTTCATTTTGCACTTGATGCAACAACGGCTGAGTTGCAGTGCACAACACAGCTGTTGTCTTACAATGTGCAGCCAAGAAGTTCAGTGAATTGTTGAATAAGTGGATGCAGTTAACCGGTAAAGTTTGGATTTCATCAAATACAATGACGCTATTGGCCAACTGATGTAACCGTCTGACACCTCGGGTGCCGCCGCTGAGTAAGGTTTCCAGAAACTGCACCATAGTGGTCAGTACTATTGGCGCGTCCCAGTTTTCACTGACCAATTTGCTGTGCCAGGTTTGCTGTTCTGGTTCCAGATTAGAGTGATGCTCTAACACCCATGGTCTGGCATCATCATCACGGTGCAGGACATTCCTGATTGCCTCAGCATTCTGCTCAATTATTGAGGTGTAGGGAATAATATAAAAAATTCTATCCAACTGATGTTTTCTGGCGTGATGTAAAGCAAAGCGCAAACTGGAATAGGTTTTACCGCCGCCAGTAGGCACTGTAAGGCTGTAGATTCCCTGTGCATCGCCAGCATGTTTTAAGCAATTGTCTGAGATTTGCCTGCGTATATCGTCAACGGTATTTCTGGCTTTCAATGTGGTGACAAAAGCTTCCATACGTTGACAAGCTAATGCCCAATTCGGTTTTAAATGCCGGTGCTGGCTGTAATCCGGGTTTTCAAAATCAGCACTGTTTACCCTGTCTGCATCGATAAGGCAGCTGAAAAGAAACTTAGTGTAAAAGCCAAGATTAAATGCAGAAACAATGTCACTGTGTTCAAAGGCTTCTGATGAGTGTTGTTTTAAGTTGTCAACGACACTCTTAATAAAATCAGCAGATCCCAAGGATGCGGCTTTGGCTAAAATCTCCGTATCTGCCGATTTCATACATTCTTGTAGATGCGTAAGATCGTCAGCTTTACGTACTCGATTTAAAAAGCCTGGACCATTTTCAGAGGGCAAACAGTCAATTAAACCGCTGTGATGAGAGGCAATACATAAAGCTAAAATTTGTACTGTTGCAATTGCCAGTTTTTGATCTGAGGATCCATTTTCAGGAAAGCATCGCAGCGCAACAGGCAGCAGGTGCTGAAAAACCCACTGTGCGCCTGCAGATGAATGGTCGATTTTTCCTTTCAAACTTTTTACGTCAACATCGTCAATGTCAGGATCAAAACTTGATACCGCCTGCTGAATAATAAGCTGCATATAGTCTTGAAAGGCCTGACTAAATTTGCCGAAGTCATGCAATAAACCCAGCAAAAAACCGACATCACTCTGGCCTATTTTGCTTGCATAGCCTGCAGCTAAAGCGCCAACTTCTACCAAATGTGTCTTGACGCTTTGATGGTTAATGCCATCTTTTGCCGGATGAGCGATATAATTCATTTGCTATATCTCCTTTTCAACATCACCACTCTACCTTCAATCCCTGAACTAACAACACTGTACAAAAACACCTGCAAACTAAGTGTGCAGGTTGTTATTAAGCTTATGATTTTTCTTCGAATAGCCATGGTTTTATGTCGTTTAGATTTACCAAAACCAGTTGTTGAGCTTCGGGGCTGATGTCGATGTCGCGGATGTTGACCTGCATTTCCTGTAATACGTATTGGGCAAGGCAAGCACGGCTATGGATAAGGAGTTTGCCTTGCTGCATCTGGTAGTCGTGGGCCAGCACGTTTTGTTGTGCTGGCTTTAAGCGGGGATCGGGCTGAAATTCTAAACAAAGCTCAGTGGTCCAGCCGCTGTCTTCTTGTGCACTGATTTTGGTTTTATCCATCAGTTCAGGCACACCACGAAAGCGGCTTAAGACAAAGTCGCGAAAGCCTTTTGACTTTTCACAGTAAGCCCGCAAATGCCATCGTAAGCCAGCGCTGACAAAATGGTGCGGTACTATTATACGGCCCTGGCGGTCGGGGTTGCTGACCGAAACGTAATCCACATCCACCCGGCGCTTTTGCCTGATAGCAGAGACCAATATCCGCATGATTTCGGCACTGACCTGGCGTTTTGGCAAAGCCAAAGTGGTGTATGGCAAAGCAGTGCTTACATCTGTGATGGCGTCTTGATGACTTATCCAATTCAGGTATTCCACAACATCGCCGGAAATATAGGCTTGCTGAAAATCGTTTTGTGGCAGAAAGCCTTTATAACTGGCGTGATATAGCAGGTTACCGGGCAACAACTGTTGATAATAGAGAATGTCGTTTCGGGCTTGAGTGCGGCTGATGCCAAACTGGCGAATTAAGTGGCTGGCGCTGATGCGACCTTCCCACCAGGCAATCAGTTCGATAAACCATAATCTTATGTCCTGATTAATAATAACCACTTCATTTCCTTGAAGTTTAGCCGGTGGCACATTGTAAAGTAGCATTTACCTTAACGTAACAGATACAAAGACAACAAGTGGTTTATTGCTGCCAACTTGAGTAGTCACTAAGCTAGGGAGACTATCGGGAGGGAGATCACACTTTTGACTGTCTGTGTGCAGCCTGATCATCTGTTGTTTTTGCTGTGGCAGAACCTTGAAATGGGGTAGGTTAAATCCAAGCTGACATGGCGGGCTCTTGTTCTGGCTGGGTCTGTTGCTCGTAAAATAGACCGATACGCTGCCCAAGCTGCTGGTAAAACTGGGGGGATTCGCCTTGGATGGACGGGCGAGTTGGGTTATGGCTCGCTTTAGCGTTGGTGCTGGCGTAATTTATCGCGCTTTGACCCACCTTTAAGCGTATATCCTTTCGCTGCAGTGCTGCTTGGCCTCGGGGGGCGATCTTCAAGGTTTTTGCTTGTGCTGGCACTGCCGCTAGAACGGGGGCTTTTTTCTCTTGTTGCTGTTGATTTTGCTGCTGTGAGGATTGCTGTTGCTGCTGTTTTTCTTGGATCTGTTGTTGGCTGTGCTCGAGTAAGCGTGCCTGTTGCTGGGCTTGTTCTGCTGTGCGTTCATTTTGTGGATTGAAGGCGCGTTCTTCGTGGCCTTTAGTGGCCGCTTGGGGAGGAATGACCACTGGCTTGAGTTGGTTGTCGACCCGAGCCGTGTCCGTGGCGACATTAGTGGTCGCTAGCGGGACTTGGGGGTAGTTACTGACAACTAACATGGAAAACTCCTTGGAACACTAATGGTTAAATACTAGCCATTAATTGCTCAAAGATAAAGCGCTAGCGTGTCTGCCGTGCTAACCAAGGTAAAAATACCTGTAAAAACTCATCTCTATGGGAAATGAAGGGAGCATGGGAGGCTTTGGCTAATACCACATCTTCTATTTGAGTCGCCGTTGGCATCTTAGGTTGTACCCGTTTAGGCACGAGTCCATCGAGCCGTCCCCAGACCCTCAGCCAAGGTTGTTGGATAGTTGGCATTTGCGGTCTTAAGTCTATTCCTGCAAGCATTTCAAGACCTTGAGTCAAAGCTGTTGCATGGGGCAAGGGACGCGCAAGCACGAGATCCCGCAGTTGTTTGATGTCTTCTTTAGCGGTTTCACTCCCCATAGCTTGGATGGCTAAGAAGCGTTCTATGGTGCGAGGTAGATTTTGCTCGAGTTGTTCGCCAAATTGGTTAAGCACTTCGGGTGGGATGCCAGGCCATGCTTCAGCTTCCCTCGCCATAAAGCAAGGGGACGAGGCTATGGTTATGAGTCCATTAATATGTGAGGGATGACTGAGCGCCGCCTGAGTCGCCACTAATCCACCCAATGACCAACCCGCCCAAATGGCCTTTGCGGGCAGAGCCTGCACTAAAACCTCGATCCAGTCTGATAGTCCGCCGGCAATCGGTTGGCTTAATCCAAAGCCCGGCAGATCGACGTAGTGCACCCTATACTCAGAGAGCGACTCCTGCAGCGGTGTAAACACGGCACTGTTAACGCCCCAACCGTGGAGCATCACCACATCAGGCCCTTGGCCTCTGGTGTCAATATGCACATAGGGTTGAGGTATGTGGGTCACTTGGTTCACTCTATGCCTCTAAAAATAATTAGGATTAATGTATGCCGCGCGATAACAAAGGGATTTGGTCGCAGGATGGAACTCGATTACTGCGTTTAGTGTATCGCTTAGTTGCAACTTGGTTGGCGGGCAGTTTACCTAACCGTTGCCTGCTGTGCCACCAATCCATGCAAGCGCCCGATACGGGGATTTGTGCTATTTGCCTGCAAGCCTGCCTGTACCATGGCCCGATTTGCCTTGGGTGTGGTAAATCAATGCAGTTGCAAATGGATTACTGTGGTGAATGCCAAAAGCACCAGCCGCGTAAAGTCGTGGCCCCCTGTAGTTATCACCAAGGGCTGGGCACTTGGATAGGTGCAATTAAGTATCAAGGGCAACTCGCCGCCTTACCCGTATTGTGCCGCGCTTTAGTGGCGAGAATTTATCTCCTCGAACAGCAAGGTTTATTAACGCTTCCACAGGCTCTTGTACCTGTACCGCTACACCCAAAACGTTTGCGGCAGCGGGGATTTAACCAAGCTTGGTTGATTGCCCATGAATTATCCCAACTTCTGCGGTTGCCCTTAGTTAACGAGGGATTGATGCGTCAGCAGGATACGCACCCGCAGGCGGGATTGTCGGGGGCGCAGCGGCGGCGCAATTTACAGGATGCCTTTATCCTCGCGGATGATTTTGAGTTTCAGCGTATTGCCTTGGTGGATGATGTAGTGACGACAGGGACTACGGTTGCCGAAATAGCCCGATTATTCGAGGCCCGCTATGTGCATGTTCAGGTGTGGTGTCTGGCAAGGGCAGAGGCGCCAGGCTTGTTGGACGATCTCGATAATGAAGGATGAGAATGTGTGTAACGGCGATGAATGCCGGCTCAAGTGACTGTCTTTGTAGCATTATTCGATTTTAATGGGTTGTGCCTTTATCCTTTAATCCGTCAAAATCACTCAGTCAAATCGTGATCACTATGGCAAAAATCCACAAACTTGCTATCCAAGGGACTACAAAGCAAAGGTGAGTCGGAGTATCATACGGCTAATTCTTACTAAAACACTCAGGTATCCCCTGACGGAGCAGGTTTTCATGATTACTATTTCCGATGCGGCTCAAGCCCATTTTGTTAAGTTGTTAGCAGATCAACCTGAAGGCACTCATATTCGTGTGTTTGTGATAAGCCCTGGCACCGCTCAAGCTGAGTGTGGTGTGTCCTATTGTCCACCGGATGCGGTTGAAAGTGATGATATTGAACTCGAGTTCAATGGCTTTAACGCTATGGTCGATGAGAAGAGTGCGCCTTTTCTTGAAGAAGCGACCATTGACTTTGTAACCGATCAACTCGGCTCACAGCTCACACTCAAAGCCCCTAATGCGAAAATGCGTAAAGTGTCAGGTGATGCGCCCCTAGTCGAGCGTATCGAGTATGTTATTCAATCTGAAATCAATCCTCAGCTTGCTAGCCACGGCGGTAATATCATGCTGGTGGAGATCACCAAAGAAGGCGTAGCCGTACTGCAGTTTGGTGGTGGTTGTAACGGTTGTTCTCAAGTTGATATCACCCTGAAAGATGGTATCGAAAAACAACTGTTAGACATGTTCCCAGGTGAATTGATGGGTGTGCGTGACGTGACAGATCACCAGCACGGTGAGCATTCTTACGCTTAATCTAGCTGATTAATTTTCAATAAAAAAACGCGACCTTGAGTCGCGTTTTTTTATGCTTAGCTTTTCACTTTACTGGCTTTTAAGCGTGAAGCGTTAAGTTATAGCTGGGTTTTGAGATTATCGGCGAGGAACTTATCTAGTGCCTTAAAGGTGGCAAGGCGATGATCATTATTGCTCAGATAATGATCGCCATTTTCCAACTCAATATACTCTACTGGTTTTTTCAGCGATTTGAGTTCGTCATACATTTCGCGGCTATGTTCAACCTTGACTATCCTGTCCTTATCGCCATGCAGCAACAAAACTGGGATATTAATGTTGGCCGCTTTGCTAATCGGTGAGCGTTCATAGAGTGCATCGAGATCGCTGCCTATTTGCTCTTTAACCACTTCATAATTGGTATGTCTGCGGCTGGATTTGACTAGGTAGGCCACATCGGTAACGCCCGCAACACTCACTGCGCAGCGGTAGAGATCGGGGGTCATGGCCGCCCCCATTAAGGCCGCGTAGCCACCGTAACTGGCTCCAACAATGCAGATACGTTTAGGGTCGCTAATACCTTGATCGATAAGGTATCGAGTCCCATCTTCGACGTCGTTTTGCATCTCCAGTCCCCAGCTTTTTAGGCCAGCTTTCATAAATTCATAGCCGTAACCCGCCGAGCCCCTGAAATTCATCCGAAAGACAGCGTAACCGCGATTGGCGAAAAACTGTGCCCAATAGTCGAAGTCATTGCTGTCGTAACTGATGGGGCCGCCGTGGGGGAAAATAATCGTCGGCAGTTGCTTGGCTTCGTGCCCCTTTGGCACTGTGAGGTAAGCATTAATTTTGAGCTTATCCCTTGCCTCATAGGTTAGATATTGGGTCTCTGCGAGCAATTCACTGTTGAGCTGGTTGTATCTATTCGCTATGGGGTAGAGCGATTTTGCATCCCTATCGCCGAAATAATAAGTGCCGGGCTCGGTCGAGCTAGTGGAATACACTAAGTAGCGGCGCTCATCGGCGCTGAACTGGGTAATATAGTTGCGGGCGTTGGGCAACACGGCTTTAAGGCCATTCTGCAGGCCTGCATATTCCTTGTCCCAAAAGGTGTATTCTTCGCCGTCACCCTCGCTTATTCCAATCACTTTTTGTTTCAGAGTGGAATAAAGCAATTCGCCTTCGACGTCGGTTTCTTCATTGGCGTAGACCAATTCTTTGGTGAGCTTAGGGTCGGTTAGGTTCACTTTAAAAATGGCTTCAAAACCATTGTGATAGGCGCGAACGTAGAGAATATTAGGATCGGCATCGAAACCTAAGGGCCAGACACTGTCTTCAGCGAAGGCTTTAAAGGTCCAGAGCAAGCGAGAATCACTCTTCTGCTCTGGCTGTTCATAAATGCGGTACTCAGTCTCATCGTTATAGATAGAAATGCGGACCTTATGCTGTCTGTCGGTAATCCAACCTATGACATGGTTTTTCGCATTTTGAATATATGTGGATTTTCCCTGCGCTAGATTGATTTTCAGCACACTTTCTTGGCCCACACTTTCACCCATACCATCTAAAGAGAGCAAAAAACTATCGGGGTCATCGGGCATAAGATCGATAATTTGCCCCTGATGCTGTGGGATCCAACTGAGGCGCTCTAAGATGCTGTTAGCGAGCACATTTGCGGTCTTTTTCGTCGTCAAATCATACTTTACGAGGCGGGTTTCTATCGTGGGCGTACCGTAACGGTTGGCCGGAAACTTAGCTTTGATCAGTAAGGTATTATCATTTGCCCACAGTAATGACTGGATGACAAATTTTTGGTTGTCCGTATGAATGGCATAGTTTTTCTCCCCCGTATTTAAATCGAGAATACTCACTACAGTTCCCTTGAGTTTAGGGAGTTCGACACGCACAACCGAGGCGATTTTTTGGCCATTAGGGGAGAGTTGTACAGAGCTAACATCTGGGATGCTGGCAAAGGCTTCGACGGGTAATAGGGGAGCTGAGTCGGCAAAAGCAGGGTTGCAGAGCAACAGGCAGAGCAGGGAAAAAATCCTTTTCATGATTGAGCTACATTTTAGTTACAGTTGTAAGAATCGCATCTTAATGATTTTAGAATGAGTAAACCACTGTCTTTACAGATTTATTTAGTAAAAAAGGCGTTGCTGAAATAATAGTGCCCACCCAGAGTGAGGCTTCTTGTTAGCATAAACGCGCTCATGGCGGCCCAGAGGGCATGGTTGCCTTGTTCAGGTAACAATAGCTGTTGCAGTACATACCATGTTGGGAAAAACGCGCCGAAGGTGGCGAGTATCATGCTATTGCGCATCACTTTTCCTTTAGCGGCACCTATGTAAACACCATCGAATAAATACGAGCTAAAGGACCATAAAGGCAAGAATATTAGCCAGATAAGATAGGTTTGCGCAGTGGCTCTGACCTCATTAATACTGGTCAATAACGCGATAATATTACTGCCAAAAAGACTAAATACAGCGCAGAATCCTAGTGCCGTTATGGCCGACCAGCACCAAGCTAAGATCACAGCTTCCCTTAATTGTTCTGCCTGTTTTTGCCCATAGGCACGGCCGACTTCTGCCTCGGCATAATAGGCTATACCATCTAGAGCGTAGGAGATTAATAGCAGTAAATTCAATAACACGGCATTGGCCGCAACGGTATTATCACCTAGACCTGCACCATGGAATGTCATAAAGGCAAAGGCCGCCTGCAAGCAGAGGCTACGGACAAAAATATCTGTGTTGAGCCTCAGTAATTTGCCATAACCAGTCAGGGTGACATGGGGGAATAGGTGGGATAAGTGAAACTCGGGTGCACGCTTGAGTTGTTGTAACACCATAGTGAGTGCGACTGAGAAAGCAGTGATATCGGCAAAGACTGAGGCGAGGGCAGCACCTTTAACGCCCCAGCCCAAGCCGAGGACAAACACCACATCGAGAATAATATTGGCAAGGTTCGCTAAAATCAGCTGCCACATGGCGGCTTTAGGTTGTTGTCGCCCTAAGAGCCAACCTAACATCACTAAATTGAGCAGGGCGAAGGGCGTTGACCAAATCCGTACCTGAAAATACTCGCGGCAATAACGTTCGACCTCGCTACTCGCTTCGGATAATCCTAACGCTAAATTCAATATCGGGACTTGCAGTGCGATAACACCTGCGCCCAATAACATCGCTAGCATAGCGCCTTGGACTAAGAGTTTGTGCTGGGCGTGAAGATCGTCAGCACCAAAGGCTTGCGCGACTAAACCTGTCGTCGCCATGCGCAAAAATCCCAATAACCAAATGATTAATGTGATAATCGTTGACCCGACAGCGACTCCCCCTAAATAATAGGCCTCACTCAGATGACCTATAACAGCCGTATCGACTAAGCCCAACAGCGGGATAGTGATATTGGAGAGTATCATCGGCAGGGCGAGCGCTAGTAACTGGCGATTTTTCGCGTCGTTGAGCATGAGGTCGAGCCAAGTTGATTTAGCAGTATTCATTAATTTCAGAGGTGTTCACATTATGGTTAAACGTGTGCTGTTGGCACTCATAGGGCTAATGACGTTTTCTGCCCATGCCGTGGTCATTCTGCAATATCACCATGTGTCAGAAACCACTCCGGCGGCAACCAGCGTTACGCCCGCGCAATTTCGTGAGCAAATGCAGTTTCTCGTCGATGACGGCTTTAAGGTGATCCCGCTTTCTAAAGTGGTTGAAGCGATCAAGCAAAAACAAGATTTACCCGCTAAAACAATCGCAATTACCTTCGATGATGGTTATCGCAGTATAGCGACTACGGCGCATCCTATCCTAAAGGAATTTGGATTCCCCTACACCTTGTTTGTGGCAATTGAGCCGATTAAACAAAAGTTTACCGAGATGATGACTTGGGATGAGCTGATAAAATTATCTAAGGAAGGCGCCGATATTGCTAACCACAGTTGGGCGCACGAACATTTGATCCGCGCCTTAGAAAATGAATCACAGGCCCAGTGGTTAGCGCGGATAAAAGCCAATATTTTAGACACAGAAAAAGCCATTGCGGATGCCACAGGGCAGAATTTTAAAATGCTGGCCTATCCCTACGGTGAGTACAACCAAGCGATTCAAGATATGTTAACCGAGAACGGCTTTGTCGCTTTTGGGCAACAGTCCGGCGCTGCTGGGCCCTATTCGCCATTAACGGCCCTGCCGCGATTCCCCGTAGCGGGACAATATGCTGATCTAAAAAGCCTTAAGGCCAAGTTATATAGCTTAAATATGCCTGTGATTGCCCAAACCCCAAGCGATCCTGAGTTAAAGGGCGGCCATTGGCGCCCAGAGCTTAAAGTCACCCTCGATATGAGTGATATCTCTGCTAAGCAAGTGATGTGTTATATCCAAAGCCAAGGCTCAAAACAACCGACTTGGCTGAGTGAAAACGAGTTTAGTGTACAAGCGGATTTAGCCTTACCCGCTGGGCGCTCCCGTTATAACTGCACAGCGCCGAGTAAGGTTCGCAATGGTTATTATTGGTTTTCCCAGCCTTGGGTTAGGCCAAAGGACGATGGCTCTTGGGTGAAAGAGTGATCAACTGCTAGTGGTATTGCGCCACTATTTTTCCAAAATCGCTAATCAATTGCTCATTTAATACCTGCGGCGGTTTTCCGAGTGTTGCCGTAGGTTTAAACACTGCGACTCGGGTGCCCTGGGGCGACACCAGCACATAACCCGCACTGTGGTCGACTAGGTAGTTTTCCCCTTCACCCACCATGGCATAGGTGAGCCCTAGGCTGCGGGTGAGGGGAAATATCTGCGTTTGTTCACCTGTCACGGCTTTAAATTCAGGATTGAAAAAATTCACATAGGTTAGAAGCTTATCCGGAGTATCCCGTTTGGGATCGACGGATAAAAACACCACCTGCAATGGCGCGATTTTGTTGAGCTCGGGATAGGCCGCGGCGAGTTTGTTTAAGGTCGTCGGACAAACGTCGGGGCAAAAGGTAAAGCCGATAAAAAATAAGCTCCATTTTCCTTGCAAACTGGCGTTAGTAAACGCCTGCTTGTGCTGATCGACCAATTCAAAGGGTGCTATTTCATAGGCCTGTGGGAACAGAAATCCGTTCTCTAGCTCGACGGGTTTTTGGGGACTAAATTTCACCGCAAACAGGCCGCCAAGACCGACTAATAAAATGGCGGCGACTAACATTCTTTTCTTCATTATTCGCTCCATCAATACAAGTTAGCGGGACAAACGAGTTCCATACACTAGCTCCATAAATAGTGGTCGAGCAGTAACGCCATAAATAACAACATTAAATGGTAGATAGAGAAGCGGAACACTTGCATCGCTAAGCCATCACGATCCCGATATTTAAGTTGCCACGCCTTGTAGATAAATCCCGTGCTAAGCAGGCTAGAGCAGACGAAATACACTGGCCCACACATGCCAACCAGCACAGGTAACAGGCAAGCAATCGCCAGTAAGACTGTGTAGAGCAGAATGCAGGTTTTAGTAAATTCGACGCCGTGGGTGACGGGCAACATGGGAATATCCACTTTGGCATATTCGGCGCGTCTGTGAATGGCCAGTGCCCAAAAATGTGGCGGCGTCCAGGTAAAAATAATGATCACCAACAACAGCGCATGGCCGTGAAATTCGTTAGTCACTGCCGTCCAACCCAGTAGCGGTGGCATAGCGCCCGCCAGACCACCGATCACAATATTTTGCGAGGTCGCGCGCTTCAAATAGGCGGTGTAAACCAAGGCATAGCCAATCAGGCTGGCAAAGGTGAGCCAAGCTGTGAGTGGATTAACCAAAAAATACAAGACGATAAATCCAAGGCTACCTAAGCTAGCGGCGAAAATTAACGCGCGGGTGGCCGAAATGCGTCCCTTAGGCAATGGGCGATTGTAGGTGCGCGCCATTAAACCATCGATACGGCGATCGATCAGATGATTGAGCGCCGCCGCCGAACCCGCCATCATGGCAATACCCAGCATACCCGCGAGCAAAGGTTGAACGGGCACCGCATGGGGCACCGCCAGACACATGCCGACGAGGACAGTGAGTAGCATGAGTGCGACCACTTTAGGTTTGGTCATTTCAAAATAGGCGCGCCATGTCACGCTAAAGGTGGGCAGGCTACTGGTGATTGAGAGTGGTTTTGCCATCTTGGTTCCCTCGCTTATGCTTTGCGCCATAAAAAATAGTTAATTGCGACTAAGGTCAGTAGCAGCAGTGCCGCACCGCCATTGTGTGACACGGCAATACCCAGTGGTAAATGCATCACGACGTTAGAAATACCTAAACCTACTTGCAGTATCACTAGGCCCACTAATAACAGGCTTAGTGCCCTCATCCCCGCGTTACTCACAAATAATCGATAGGCGAGTACGAGTAGCAAACTGGCGGTGACGATAGCGCCTATTCTGTGGGCGATATGGATAGTCATCCGCGCTGGGTAATCTAAGACACCAAACTCGAAGCTCGGGTGCTGGCCCTGAAAAGGTGAAAAGGCTTCGGCTATTGCCAAATTATTCATCCAGTTACCTTCGCAAATGGGTAAAGAGGTGCAGGCGAGCGCCGCATAGTTTGACGAAGTCCAGCCCCCCAGCATGATCTGGCCGATGAGAACAAACAGACTCACTAATGCCAAGGGGGCGAGGTTTTGAACATAGGTGCCGTTATTAAAAATCCGCCGCGGCCGAGTGCGAAGATAGAGGAGTAACAGCAGTGAAATCAGGCTGAAGCCACCAATAAGATGCGACATCACGACTATGGGCATAAGTTTCATGGTCACAGTCCACATGCCTAGCGCCCCTTGAAAGAGGATCAGCAGCACTATGATGAGCGGTAACTTTTTTGGTGCTTCCGGGGTTTTTAAGCATAAAACGAAAATGAAAAACACCAGCAAGCCCAGCCCGCCAGCGATATACCTGTGGATCATCTCCAGCCAGGCTTTCTCTGGGTGTATATCGTGATCGGGGAATATGGTTTGCGCGCGGGCGATTTCATGGTCTTGGGTCGGCACTTTGATATGGCCGTAGCACCCCGGCCAGTCTGGGCAACCTAGACCCGCATCCGAGAGGCGAGTGTAAGCGCCCATTAAGATCACTAATAGGGTAAAGACTAAGGTTAAGCGTAGGGTCCAAGTGAGTGACATTAATCTACCCTCGACAGTTTTAGCAATTTACGCAAATCCGCGACTAAGGCCTTCCCCTGAACTAAATGGGCTTCTCTGCCCTGCACTTGGGGGTAGCGCAGCACTAAACTGCCTAAGGGATCGACTATGATCAGCTGCTGTTCATCTAACCAATGGCTTAGGCCCGCATTGACGGGGCGAGTATTAAAGTTAAAGGCGCTTAAGGCATTAAGATCGCTGTCGGGATGGGTGAGGATCAGCGGCTCGACTCGCGCCTGATCTGGCCCTAGCGCAGTATGGCTTTGGCGTAAAATATACAGGCGTTCGCGGCAGGCATCGTCGCATTGGGCGGGCAGTAAATACAGCAGTTGCCATTCTTTGGGGATGGGATTTTCAACCCCCAGACTGGCATAGCTGGTCTCTGGGGTGATGAGCTCACCATGATTGGTGGCGCCGCCGTGGTATAAATTCAGGCTCAGCACGAGTTTGGCTATCACTACGGGCGCGATAAACGCCAGCAACAACAAGCCCAAGGCCTTATGTTTAGATTTGTTCTGGGAGTTCATACTTGCTCCTCTCATTCAAATTATCCCTAATTTATTGTTTTATATTTATTTAGTTTTTATTTGTGTACTTGCTAAGTATGGTCGAATTTTCCTATTCGCTCCTTGAGTTTGCGATTGCTTCGGCACTATGGCGTTTTACATACTTAATTCCTTGCCACAACATGAGCCCAGCAAACACGGCCGCCATAGAAAACCACTGCAACGCGTATCCCCAATGTTTTTGTGCTGGCAACGGGAAGGGCTGCCAAGGATGCGGTAAGGCAAGTGCGGGTAACTCATCCGGTTGCAGCACCGCAGGGAGTAAAGGGTGGCCTAGCATCTGCGCCATCTCGAGAATATTGAGGTTCTGAAAGCGAATATTTGCTCCCGACTCAGCTATCAAGGACTGACTCAAAGGATTGATTTGCTTTTGATAAAGCCTACCTTCGATAGCTAATTCACCGCTAAGTGGGGTGATTTGAGGTAATTCACCACGGTGGGAACCTGCGGCGACAAAACCGAGTTCGACCAGCAACCAAGGCTTTCCTACTTCCACTTGTAGGGGCTGAAAGGCTAAATAGCCCACTTGACCCTGATAGATTTGATTATCCAGTAGCCAGATTTGTGAGCTCGCGGGCGTCGCCTGTACTTGTAGTCGATAACCTGTGATGCTTTCCTTATTTACCTTAAGCTGGAGCTGCTCAAAACTCAGTGGCAATAAGGATTGCCTCGCCTCCATTTGCGCTTGCAGGGCGGTTTTTTCTTCACCTCGGGCTAATTGCCATAGACCCAGCTTGACCAAAATCCCGAATACAGCCACAGTCAGTATCAGCAAAAAAACCGTTAATTTATTCAACAGGACATAAGGATATTGCATGAATACCCTGTTTATTTTTAAGTTGGCCTTAGTGCTGCTGTTGCTGTTTATCATTTTTAATTTAGGTAGAGCCTTGTTTATTATGGTGAAAGGCGACAACAAAATGCCTATGAGTCGCTATCTTGGTCGTCGCGTGATTTTCTCTGTGCTCGTTATCCTGCTATTGCTGGTGGCCCTAGGGACTGGGCTGATTAGCCCCAATCCCACGCCTTACTAGTGCCTTAGAGTACGTAGACGAAAATAAACAAACACAGCCAGACCACGTCCACAAAGTGCCAATACCAACTGCCCGCTTGGAAGGCGAAATGCTTATCTGCGCTAAAGTGTCCCTTCAACACTCTGAAAAATAACACTAATAAGAATACCGTTCCTAGGGTCACGTGCATGCCGTGAAAACCCGTTAACAGGAAGAAGGTATTGCCATAAATCCCCGAGGTTAAGGTAAGTCCCATTTCCTGATAGGCGTGGATATACTCTTTAGCCTGCAAGGCAAGGAACCCCATCCCTAAGAGTATGGTGATCCCGAGCCAGAGGGTGATGGCGGAACGTTTGCCTTTTTCTAGGCTAACATGGGCAAAATGTAAGGTGACAGAAGAGGTTAGCAGCACAATAGTGTTGATTAATGGCAGTCCAGTCCATGGCATAGCCTCGGTTTTTGTCCCATCAGGCGTAGTGATTAATGGCCAAACGGCTTCGAACTGTGGCCAGAGCACTTCGTGGGTCATGGCATTATTCGAGGCGCCGCCAAGCCAAGGCACCGCGACCATGCGGGCGTAGAATAATGCACCGAAAAATGCCGCGAAGAACATCACTTCGGAGAAGATAAACCAGCTCATGCCTTGGCGAAAGGATCTATCCATTTGGTGGGAATAGAGTCCTGTCATGGATTCGTTGATCACGGTTCTAAACCAACCCACGAGCATAAAGAGGATTACGGCGATGCCAGCGAGCAGTATATAGCCGCCACCTGAGGCACCCGATTTGAGTTGTTGTACAAAGCTTCCTGCACCAAAGGCGATTAAAAATAGCCCTATAGCACCAATGATGGGCCAAGCGCTTTGGGCGGGGACATAGTAAGGTTCATGTTTTGTGGTCATTTTGCAGCTCCTTGCTCTATGGCAGACGCTAACTGCTTGTCGGTAATGTCGTAGAGGGTGTAAGAGAGGGTTAGAGTGTGGATGGACTCAGGTAACTGAGGATCCACAAAGAAAATGAGTGGCAACTCTGCGCTGGTCGAAGCCGCTAAGTGCTGTTGATTAAAGCAAAAACATTCAGTTTTATTAAAATAGGCAGCGCCTTGGCCGGGGGATACCGAAGGTATCGCCTGACCGATTATGGCTCTGTCCGAGAGATTGCGTGCCAAAAAAGCCGTGTGGATAAGTTCGCCGGGGTGGACTTCGAGCCGTTTGGTTTGCGGCTCAAATTTCCACGGCATACCCGTTTGCACTTGGGAGATAAATTCCACAGTAACAACCCGGCTAGTATCAACAGTTATTGCTTGATAATTGCTGGCGGTGCTGGAGGTTTTACCGTTGATCCCAAGCTGCTCACATAGCACATCGTAAAGCGGCACCAGCGCAAACCCAAAGCCAAACATACCGATACAACCCATGACTAACAGGCTGATTAGTTTACGATTTGACTTAGGCTTGTCGGGCTGGTGGTTGTTCGTCATTTCATTTCACCTCGGGTGGTGTCGTGAAGGAGTGGTAGGGCGCTGGGCTTGGTAATGTCCACTCTAAACCCTCACTGCCTTCCCAAGGTTTAGCGGGGGCTTTCTCGCCGCCACGGATGCACTTGATCACTAGCACTAAGAAAATCAATTGCGATAAACCGAAGGCAAACCCACCAATAGAGACAATTTGGTTGATATCGGCAAATTGAATCGAGTAGTCGGGAATACGCCTTGGCATACCCGCCAGCCCAAGGAAATGCATTGGGAAAAACAGTACGTTGACCGAAATCACTGAGCACCAGAAATGCCATTGTCCCAGTCGTTCGTTGTACATATGCCCCGTCCACTTAGGTAGCCAGTAATAGGCCGCCGCCATGATGGAGAAAATCGCCCCAGTTACGAGCACATAATGGAAATGCGCCACCACAAAATAGGTGTCGTGGTATTGGAAGTCGGCGGGCGTAATGGCGAGCATTAACCCCGAAAAACCGCCAATGGTGAAGAGTATGATAAAGGCCACGGCGAACAACATAGGGGTTTCGAAGCTGAGCGAGCCGCGCCACATAGTCGCCACCCAGTTAAACACTTTCACCCCGGTCGGCACCGCAATCAACATAGTGCAATACATGAAAAACAGTTCGGCAAACACTGGCATACCTGTAGTGAACATATGGTGCGCCCACACGAGGAACGACAGAATCGCAATACTCGCAGTTGCATAAACCATTGATGCATATCCAAATAATGGTTTGCGACTAAAGGCGGGCACTATGGCAGAAATGATGCCAAAGGACGGCAAGATCATGATGTAAACTTCAGGGTGGCCGAAGAACCAGAAGATATGCTGGAACATTACAGGATCGCCACCTCCCGCCGCGTCGAAGAAGCTAGTGCCGAAAAACTTATCGGTCAGCACCATAGTCACAGCGCCCGCGAGGACGGGCATCACCGCGATCAGTAGGAATGCCGTGATAAGCCAAGTCCATACAAATAGCGGCAACTTCATCCATGTCATGCCGGGCGCACGTAAGTTCACTATGGTCACAATCACGTTGATTGCGCCCATAATTGAACTTATCCCCATGATATGAATAGAAAATACGAAGAGTGCCGTGCTATCGGGGCTATAAGTGGTCGACAGTGGTGCGTAGAAGGTCCAACCAAAGTTAGGCCCGCCGCCTTCCATAAATAGTGAGCTGAGTAAAATGGTAAAGGCGAAGGGTAAGATCCAAAAACTCCAGTTATTCATCCGTGGCAGCGCCATATCGGGCGCACCAATCATCATAGGGATCAGCCAGTTGGCTAGCCCTGTAAAGGCTGGCATCACGGCGCCGAATACCATGATCAGCCCATGGACTGTGGTCATTTGGTTGAAAAAATTGGGCTCGACCAATTGTAATCCGGGCTGAAACAGTTCAGCGCGGATCACCATGGCCATAGCACCACCGGTTAAAAACATAATAAAGCTGAACCATAAATACAGAGTGCCTATGTCTTTATGGTTGGTGGTTAGCACCCAGCGCATGATGCCCTTTGGCGCACCATGATGATGGTCATCATGGGCTGCGGTTTGATCTTGAGTCATTGTGCTCATCATAATCCCCTACTGTCCATGGCTTGCGATATCAGCAGGTTGCACTGTATCGCCGGTATTATTGCCCCAAGCATTACGTTCATAGGTAATGACGGCCGCGAGTTGCTGTGGGCTTAATTGTTTGCCAAATGCCTGCATCGCCGTGCCCGTTTTGCCATGTATTACTATGTCGATATGATTGGCGACGGGCCCAGTGGCGATAGCGCTGCCCACAAGTGACGGGAAGGCGGGGGGTATTCCTGCTCCCGTTAATTGATGGCAGGCTGCGCAAGTGGCGGCGTAGACAGTCTCGCCTTCGGCCATTAGAGCGTCATGGCTGAGTGTGGGGAGGCTGGCAGGATCGACAACTGCAACTGGCTCAGGTTCAGGTGCGGGAGTTGGGATCGTATTGGCTGGCACTGCAGTGGATGCTGGTGTGCCAGCGCTGCCGTTCATATGCTCGTTAACATCTTTGGCCTGCACAGAATCGCCCATATTATTGCCCCATGCATTACGCTCATAGGTAATAACGGCGGCCATTTCCTGTGCCGTCAATTGCTTACCAAAGGCCTGCATGGCGGTACCCGCTTTACCGTTAATCACGATTTCAAGGTGATCACTGACCGATCCCGTTGCTATCGGGCTGCCTTTGAGGTGTGGAAATACGCCCTTTAAACCTTCGCCATTGGGTTGATGACAGGCCGCACAGTGGCCTAGGTACACTTGCTCACCTTGGGTCATCAGCTCTTCTTTACTGAGGGTTTGTGATAATGCGGCTTGGGCGGCTGCCGCCGCAGCACCTGCGGCTTGTTTTTGCTCCGTCACCCAAGCATCAAATTCGGCTTCGGGCAGGGCTTGCACTACGATAGGCATAAACCCATGGTCTTTACCGCAAAGTTCGGCGCATTGACCACGGTAAATGCCGGGTTTGTCTATGCGAGTCCAGGCCTCATTGATAAATCCTGGGTTGGCATCTTTCTTCACCGCAAAAGCGGGTACCCACCATGAATGGATCACATCTTCAGAGGTCATCAGGAAACGAATTTTGCGGTTTATCGGTAGCACGAGCGGCTTATCGACCTCCAAAAGGTAATTTTCCCCTTTGGTTTCGGTGCCCTCTATTTGTGCTCTGGGTGTGGCGAGTATGCTGTAAAAATCAATGTCTTGATCGAAATAGCTGTAGTGCCATTTCCATTGGGAACCCGTGACTTTTACAGTGAGATCGGCATTGCTGGGATCTTCCATTGCGATTAAGGTCTTTGTTGCTGGAATCGCCATTAAGATCAAAATGATAAATGGCAAAACAGTCCAAGCAATTTCGACTTTAGTGCTTTCGTGAAAATGGGATGCGACTGCGCCTTTGGACTTTCTGTGGTTGATCATGGCATAAACCATGGCCCCAAAAACCACTAAGCCGATCGCACAGCAGATATACAAGATGGTCATGTGCAAGTGATAAACCTTGCCACTGATCTCGGTTACGCCGGGGGTCATGTTGAGCCGCGTATCTGCGGCGGCCAACGGTGGTGCGAATAACACCACGAGTAAACAATACAACAATTGCTTCACAAGACTTCTCCTCTGCCAATTGCGAATAGCAACTACAAAGAAGAGCAACACAGTAAGTCTCAACTCTATGCAAACTCTTCAGTTCCCAAAAAAGCGTTTTTGACTTCAACGTGCGTTGGCGGCTGTTACTTTTAATTAAGTATTATTACTGCTGGTATTAGCCACGCTGGCACATACGACTGAAATAAATCTGTTCTCTATTTTTAGTGGCATTTCAAACGGGATAGCTGTTCGATTTCTGTGCCACGGACGGCGATATATCATCTCCGACTTAACCAACCATACTTGCAGTTTAAATATTGATCAAGATCACTTATTTTTCTAATTGTCTGAAAAATTGCCAAAAAAAAGCCTCACATTCATAGGTGAGGTGGCTTTGACGGTAAAATATAGCGTAAAAAATTAATGCATAGAGTTGAAAAAAGCTTGCTGGCTAAAGTGTGGTTGTTGCTCGAGCCTAGTATCACAGCGTAAGTGACTGTTCACCTCTTCGAGCACAATTCCCATAGCGCGGGCGCTTTTAGCGACAATTTGCAGACGACGATTATCGCGGGCATCGAGTGATTGTGTCCAAGTAATGACCGCACTGGACGTACCACTTGTCAGGGCTTTTTCCATTGCCCAGAGTGTTTCAACCTCGTCTTTGGCATGGACTAACAGGATGCGATCCATACGTACTCCAGCGTTAGCAAGGAGTTGCTTATAGCCGATGCTTGGAGGATTAATAAGTACAACCCATCGCCCCTGTTGGCTGAGCTGGGCGAGTTGAGCGCTTAATTGCACGAGTTCGTGCTGTCCTTGGGTTTGGGTTGGCATACAGCTAATCGGAGTATGTTGCCAGTCGGTATCTGTATCTCGTACTTCATCTAACCACAAACCTGGATGGCGCGGGGCATTGCCGAGTAGTTTGTTCATAGCCAATCTCCATTACGGATCACACCGACGGCGAGTCCTTCAATTGTTAAACTTTGAAAACTTAAATCGACTTTAATCGGCGAATAATCTTCATTTTCGGCGTGTAGATAGACTAAGTTGCCTTTTTTTTCGAAGCGTTTAACCGTGACATCGTCATCGACTCTGGCGACAACCACTTGACCATTTCTTGCCTGTTGTACCTTATGAACCGCCAGCAAATCCCCTTCGAGAATGCCGATATTCTTCATGCTGTCGCCTTTTACGCGCAGTAAAAAGTCGGCGGGCGGGTGAAACATGCTGGGATCAACTTGGTAATACTGCTCGACATGTTCTTGGGCGAGTATAGGTTCACCTGCGGCGACTTGACCGATAAGCGGTAGGCCAGATTCAGAGACTTCTTCTTCCTCTGCGGGGAGACGGATACCACGAGACGTACCGGGCATGATCTCGATACAGCCTTTTTTCGCTAACGCTTTAAGATGTTCTTCCGCCGCATTGGCGCTCTTAAAACCTAGACGTGCAGCAATTTCCGCCCGAGTAGGTGGCATGCCTGTATCGGCAATATTTCGTTTAATTAGCTCTAAAATTTCAGCTTGGCGTGGCGTCAAGGGTCTCATGGTGGTTCCTGTTTTTCTATACAGTTACTGTTAGTATATACAGTATTATTGGTAGTGCAAGTATTAACCACTTTTTAACGATATTGGAGAGTATTAGCGAATGTTCCCCAGAGTCTGGTATTCTATTGGACCAGTGAACGTACTTAATTGCATAAGAATAATGCCTAAACAAGACTCTCTTTGGTTGAAATCATTACGTTGGATCCAAAAACACTTAGTGCACACTATTGTGGTGCCCCAGGATCCCTTTGCCGATCTGAATCTGGATGCTTCCAGACCCCTTGCTTATGTGATGAAAACAGAATCCATTAGTGATATCGCAGCATTGAGCGAAATCACTGCCAAGCTAGGGCTGCCCAGTCCCTACGAACCTTTAGTGGCCAACGGCGTCGTGGCTCCCCGCGTCGTTTGTCTCGAAGGACGCAAGCCATTATTCGGCGAGCGTGCCAGTAATGCGCCTTTCCTTGAGTGTTTTATGCGTTTATTGGCCGTGCATAAGGAAAGACCTGAACTGGATATACAGTTGGTGCCTGTCAGCCTTTATTGGGGCCGCACGCCGGGTAAAGAAGATGACACTATGAAGGCGGCGGTATTGGAGCGTGAAAATCCGACCTGGCTGCGCAAGTGTTTAATGATTTTATTTTTAGGTCGGCATAATTTTGTGCAGTTTTCCAATGCTGTGTCACTGCGTTATATGGCCGACGAACATGGCACAGATATGGGGATCGCCCATAAGCTAGCACGGGTTGCGCGGGTGCATTTCCGCCGTCAGCGCAAGGTGATGACTGGGCCTGTGTTGCCAAATCGTCAGGCGCTATTCCATTCGCTGCTTAAATCCGAATCCCTGCGTAAGGCCATTCAGGAAGAAGCGTCCAGCAAGAAGATTTCTGAAACCCAAGCCCGTGAGACTGCGATTGAATATTTAGATGAAATTGCGGCAAATTATTCGGACAGTTTAGTCCGTATCGCAGAGCGTTTCTTGACTTGGTTATGGAACAAGCTCTATAGCGGGATCAATATCAAGGGCGCCGAGCAGATCCGCCAACTGCACCACGATGGCCACGAGATTGTCTATGTGCCCTGCCATCGCAGCCATATGGATTACCTGCTGTTATCCTATATTTTGTACTACCAAGGCATGGTTCCGCCGCACATTGCCGCTGGCATTAACCTCAACTTCTGGCCCGCTGGACCACTGTTCCGCCGTGGTGGCGCCTTCTTCATTCGCCGTAGTTTTAATGGTAATAAGCTGTATACCGCAGTATTCCGTGAGTATTTAGACCAACTGTTTGCTAAGGGCTATTCGGTGGAATATTTCTCCGAAGGTGGCCGTTCGCGTACGGGGCGTTTGTTGGCACCCAAAACCGGCATGATAGCGATGACGATGAACAGTGTACTGCGCGGGATTGAACGTCCTGTGACCTTAGTGCCTGTGTACTTAGGTTATGACCATGTGATGGAAGTGGCCACCTATCATAAAGAATTAAGCGGTAAGAAAAAGCAGAAAGAATCTGTTTGGCAAGTCTTTGGTGCTATTCGTAAATTAGGTAATTTTGGCCAAGGTTATGTGAACTTTGGTGAGCCTATAACGCTGCAAAACTTCTTAAATGAGCGGGCGCCTAATTGGCGTGCTGAGCTTGCCGATGATCCAGAACAAAAACCGAGCTGGTTAACACCAGCAGTCAACGTGCTGGCGAATCGAGTGATGACGCGCATTAACGATGCCGCGGCCGCCAGTTCTGTCACCCTGACCAGTTTAGTGTTGTTGGCATCGGAGCAAAACGCCCTAGAGCGTCGTTTGCTCGAGCGTCAATTAGATTTATACCTGACCCTGCTTAAGCGTGTGCCTTACACTTCGTTTACCTCGGTTGCCGAAGGTGATGGCAAGCATTTAGTGCAACAAGGATTGGATCTGAATAAGTTCTCCATCAATGCCGATCCCTTAGGTGAGATAGTGTCTATCGATGAGAATCAAGCGACCTCAATGACTTACTATCGCAATAACATTATTCACTTATTTATTATCCCGTCATTGATTGCGAGTTGTTTAACCCACAATGAGCAAATTCAGCGACAGCAGATCCTCGGGATAGTGAATGACTTTTATCCGCTGCTAAAAGCCGAACTTTTCATGGGCATTAAGGATTTACCTGCCTATGTAAATCAAGTGCTGGACCTCTTTGTTGAGCAAGGTTTAGTGACCGAGCAGGAGGGGTTATCGGTCGTGACGGAACATACTAGCCAGCTGTTATTACTTGCGGGTTCTGTGAGTGAAACTCTGCAGCGTTATGCGATTATTTTCAATTTGTTAGCCCATAGACCTAAGATGGAACGCTCGGAACTTGAGTCTGAAAGCTATCTACTTGCCCAGCGTCTAGGGGCGCTGCACGGCATTACCGCGCCTGAGTTTTACGATAAAAAACTCTATAACACCCTGAGTGTTAAGCTAAAAGAGCTGGGTTATTTCTCTGGTGAGGGAGATAAATCCAACGTAGAGCGAATTCGAGATCAAGCCAATGGCCTATTGAGAGCCACAGTGAGACAGACGATTGTAGCGAGTGTCACTGCGGAGCACATTGTTTAATGGCAAATCATATGAATGCGGCTAAACATAAGCCCGCAGGTAAGTCTTTGCTCGGTGGCGCCATGATAATTGCCGGTACAACCGTAGGGGCGGGGATGTTCTCCTTGCCCGTGGTGGGTGCCGGTATGTGGTTCGGCTATTCGATTTTTATGTTACTCGGCATTTGGTTTTGCATGTTGATGTCGGGTTTACTCTTGCTCGAAACCAATTTGCATTTTGAACCCGGCGCCAGCTTCGATACCTTAACCAAACAAACCCTAGGGCAGTTTTGGAGGATTGTGAATGGCGTTTCTATCGCCTTCGTGCTCTATATTTTGACCTATGCCTACATTAGTGGCGGCGGGTCGATTGTGAATCACAGCTTGCAGGGTATGGGAATAGTATTACCCCAAAGTGTGGCGGGATTAGTATTTGCCATTGTGTTAGCGAGCATAGTGTTAATTAGCACTAAGGCCGTGGATCGTATTACCACTATTATGCTCGGTGGGATGATCATCACTTTCTTCCTTGCTATCGGCAATTTGTTGATTGAAATAGATGTGACTAAGCTGCTAGAGCCCGATGGCACTCAGCATTTTGCTCCCTATTTATGGGCGGCACTGCCCTTTGGTCTCGCCAGTTTTGGTTACCATGGCAACGTACCTAGCTTAGTGAAGTACTACGGCAAGGACTCCTCGACCATTATCAAGGCGATTTTCATCGGTACTTTTATTGCGCTGGTGATTTATACCTGTTGGTTAGTGGCCACCATGGGCAATATTCCCCGTAGCCAGTTTAGCGATATTATCGCCCAGGGCGGCAATATGGGGATCTTAGTGGGCGCTTTGTCGGAGGTAATGGCGAGTAGCTGGTTAAACAGCATGTTAACCCTGTTTGCCAACTTGGCCGTAGCATCTTCATTCCTCGGTGTGACCTTAGGTCTATTCGATTATCTCGCCGACCTATTTGGCTTCGATGATTCCCGCTCAGGCCGCATGAAAACCGCATTAGTCACCTTTGTGCCGCCAACGATTTTGGGATTGCTGTTTCCCGATGGTTTCCTGATCGCCATCGGTTTTGCGGCATTAGCGGCGACCGTATGGGCAGTGATAGTGCCGGCTCTGATGGCCTATAAATCTCGGCAACTATTCAAGGACAGCACAGGTTTTAGAGTGATAGGTGGAACACCCTTGATCATCCTTGTGGTGTTATTTGGCATAGTCACAGGGGCCTGCCATTTACTGGCGATGGCGGATTTACTGCCACAATATTCCTAGTTTGTTTATGCCGCCAACGCCCTCATTTGAGGGCTTTTTGTTTTGCACTTTCCCCTAAGTCCTGTCTTTTTAATTCGGAAACTGGACAGAACGAAAAACTCCAGCTTAACTCCTACGATTGAGACAAAAATGGGAGCCAATAATGAAGATTACTCAGTACGCACAAGGACATGCATGTTGGGTTGAACTCGCAAGCCACGATTGGCAAGGGGCTAAGGCATTTTACCATGCCATGTTTGGTTGGAATGCAATTGAGATGCCTATTCCGGAGGGGCATTTCTCGCTGTTTAACCTAGATGGCGATGACTTGGGCGCCATGTACCAAATACCGAGTTCAGAGGCGCAGATCCCTAGCCATTGGCGGATCTATTTTGCCGTGCGAGATATTGAGGCCTGTGTTGCAGATATTCAAGCTGCGGGTGGCCAAGTGCATATGGGGCCGCATATTGTGGGTGATGCGGGGATCATGGCGCAGGTCAGCGATCCCGAAGGCGCGCGCTTTGCTCTGTGGCAGGCCAAAAACCATATAGGTGCCCGTCGTCAGGGCGAGGTTAATACTCTGTGCTGGGTCGAATTAGCATGCCGTTCCCCCCTCAGTGAAGAGACCTTCTATTGCAAAATCTTCCCTTGGACAGCACTAACCAGCCAAGTGGCTGATATTGAATATATTGAATGGCAGGTTGCTGGCCAATCTATCGGTGGCATGATGACGATTATGCCCGAATGGGGAGATATTCCTGCCCATTGGATGCCGTATTTTGTGGTGGCAGATTGCGATGTGTTTGCTAATAAAGCACAGAGTTTGGGAGGGCAAATTTGTGTTCCGCCGAGTGATATTCCCGAGGTGGGTCGGTTTGCTGTGATTACCGATCCCCAAGGTGCGACATTTGCGGTGATTAAACTGGATCAAATGTAATCGATAAGGCATAGACGCCCATTGGGCGTCTATTGTCTGTGATACTGGTTAATTGGGGTTATCAATTGCTATGGTCTCGGGGCAAGAGCCTTTTTTGGCCTTATTGGCTTTGGCGAGTAGGCTAGGTAGGGAGTCAGAGGTTTTAATGACTTCGGGCAAGTTAATGCGGATTTCACTCAATAATCCCTTAGCACATTCTAGGCTGATTTTTGTGTGGGCGCCTTGGCCAAAACTTGTATCAAAGTTTTGGTTTAAAACACTTTTACTGACATTCTTACCTATGTTGTCATGGATGAATTTTTGTACCCATGCCGAGGCATTGACCGCTTGGGTCAGCTGGGTTGCCAACAAAAAATACTCATTAGGGTCTTGGTTACGGCAAGTACCGTGCTTCCACCATTCGTGACGTTCTAAACAAGTGCCATAGCGGGCGCTTGGCATCACTTCTTCTAAATTTTTGCGCACCGATGGTTTAAGTTCAAATTCTGGATAAGTACAGAAATCATTCGGCTGCAGTTTTACCGTGCTGCAATAGCCATAGCGAGTGCCGCATTGTTGTCTATTCGGCCATAGCCCGTGCAGGCTAAAGTGCTGCCACTGGCTTGAATCAGGCGTTTGGCTGAGGGCGCGGCATTCGGCTTTACGGCGGCCATAGAGTTCACAAAAGGTGCTTTGCCAGCTTAGTGCTAATACGTGTGAATCAAAATTATCCTCGATTTGGCATTGATTGGCTTGGCGTTTTTCTGTGGTGCTCGGTGTTTTAAGGTTCTCGTTATGTTTTGTGTTGATATCCGATGTTTTAGTGGTTTGCGCGGGTTCCACCGACGTTGCGGATGTCGATACATTACTGCCAGCAATATTAGACAGATATTGACCACAATCGCCGCTAATCCAGCGCAGTGGCGAGGTTGTGGCATTGGTTCGTACTCGCAGCCAATCAGGTTTAACGCTATTGCCGAGAATTTCGAGCACGGGATAGCGCTCACCCATATTGCTCTGCCATTGGTCCGGGTTAGTCTGTTTATTTTTCGATTGAAAGAGCTCACAGCGTTTGTCGGCAATAAACTCGCCGCTAGCGGGCGCGGCAAAGGCGGGGAAGGAGTAAGCACTCAATGCTCCTAGTACATATAAGAGCATTATGAATAAGCGACTTAGGGGCTTTTTGACTATAGCTGCATAGAATGGGGTCATTGAGCGAATCCTTGCCTGAGCGAAGAGCAATTTATGGGGTTGGCATACATTGAGTGCTGATTTTAGGTTTTTTTGAGCCAATTTGATAATAAAAATCCCCTCAATCCTATAGGTATTGAGGGGATTTAGGTGACTTAGCTTGGGTCGTTATGAGCCTATATCCGACGAGTTTACGGGCTCAACTTTGTTGTTCAGTTTACGCGAGTAAATCAGTAGGTAGAGTGCTGGCAGTACAAATAGCGACAGTAATGGTGCCGTCACCATACCACCGACCATAGGTGCGGCGATTTTCTGCATTACATCGTTACCCGAACCTGCGCCCCACATAATAGGCAGTAGGCCAAAAAAGATAGTGGCTACTGTCATGGCTTTAGGGCGAATACGCATAACAGCACCTTCAATTAAGGCTTCTTTGAGATCGGTAACTGTGTGGTAGTTATTCTTCTCTTGCCTGTGCTTAATTGCATTATTGAGGTAAATCAGCATGATTACTCCAAACTCAGCGGCAACGCCCGCCAAAGCAATCATACCCACGGCGACGGCGACTGAGATGTTGTAATCCAGTAGATACAATAGCCAAGTGCTGCCGACCAGCGCGAAGGGGAGGCTGAGCATGATAATACTCGCTTGCAGAGTGGAGCCAAAGGTCATCATTAGCAGAATAAAAATCACCGCTAATGCCATAGGGATCACTTGCTTCAGTTTTGCATCGACTCGCTGCATATACTCATACTGCCCTGCGAAGGTGTAGCTGTAGCGTGGAGGTACTTTTAGCTCAGCATTTAATGCTTGCTTGGCGGTGGTAATGTATTCGCCGATAGATGTTCCTTCAATATCGATAAACACCCAAGAGATTAAGCGACCGTTTTCACTGGCGAGCATAGGAGCCCCATCGGTGATCTCTATATCCGCTAAATTTCGCAGTGGCAGGTAATTTCCCGATTTAGTGATCACAGGGAGTTCACGCAGCTTTTCGATATTATCGCGTAGCTCACGGGGATAACGCAGGTTAATAGGATAACGCTCCGCCCCTTGCACCGACTGGCCAATATCCATACCGCCAATGGCGTAACGCACCACATCTTGAATATCCTGCAGCGACATACCGTAACGAGCGGCAACATCCAGTTTTGGGGTGATATCGATATAACGCCCGCCACCACTGCGTTCGGCGTAGGCAGATTTAGTGTGCGGCACTTTACTGAGGATGGCCTCGATTTCTGCCCCTAGGCTTTGGAGTTCGTTCACATCGGCGCCGGTGATCTTAATGCCAACGGGGGTTTTTATCCCAGTGGAGAGCATATCGATACGGGTTTTGATGGGTTGCACCCAAGCATTAGTGAGTCCCGGCACTTTTACCGTTTGTTGTAGTTGAGCGATGATGCTATCTAAAGTCATGCCCTCGCGCCATTCTTCATGGGGTTTAAGCATGATAGTGGTTTCAAGCATAGTTAGCGGTGCGGGATCGGTCGCAGTTTCGGCGCGGCCCACTTTACCAAATACGCGGGCGACTTCGGGAACGGTTTTAATCAAACGATCCGTTTGCTGCAACACTTCGGCAGCTTTGCCAGCACTGAGTCCCGGTAACGCGGTTGGCATATAGAGTAGATCGCCTTCTTCTAGCTCGGGCATAAACTCACTACCCATACGTGTCATCGGATACCAAGCGCTGATTAAGGCAATAAGCGCTAATCCTAGGGTGATTTTAGGAAACCTAAGTACCAGATTCAGCGAGGGTTTATATAAAGCGATCAGAACGCGGCTGATGGGGTTTTTCTGTTCACTCGGAATTTTTCCGCGAATAAAATAACCCATTAAAATCGGCACCAGTGTAATCGCCAGTAATGCTGAGGCCGCCATAGCAAAGGATTTAGTGTAGGCCAGCGGTGCAAATAAGCGGCCTTCCTGCGCTTCGAGTGCGAATACAGGTACAAAGCTTAAGGTGATAATAATCAGCGAGAAAAAGAGTGCAGGGCCAACCTCAATCGAGGCTTCAGTCACGATTCGCCAATGCTCTTTGGTATCGGGTTCTCGGTCGTGTTCTGCGTGAAACTGCTCCAAATGTTTGTGCAGGTTTTCGATCATCACAATTGCGCCATCCACAACGGCGCCTATGGCGATTGCAATTCCACCTAAGCTCATAATGTTAGCGTTGACGCCCATCTTATTCATCACGATAAAAGCGATAAGGATCGAGAGCGGCAGAGTAATGACTGCGACCAGAGTAGAGCGTGCATGCAGTAAAAATAGTAGGCAAACAAACCCAACGACAAGCATCTCTTCGACGACCTTGCTAAACAGGTTATCAACGGATTTTAGAATCAATTGCGACCTGTCGTAGGTTGGGATGATTTCGACTCCCTTCGGTAAGCCTGCTTTTAGCTCTTGAAGTTTTGTCTTTACCGCCTCAATTGTGGTTAAGGCATTTTCACCATAGCGCATCACAATAATGCCGCCGACCACTTCACCTTCGCCATCGAGTTCGGCAATACCTCTGCGAGAAGCTGGGCCTTTGCGTACTGTCGCAACGTCTTTGAGTAATAATCCTGTTCCCGAAGGGCTAGTGATGCCAAGGGGGATTTCACGGAAATCCTCAAGAGTTTGGCGATAGCCCTTAGCGCGCACCATATATTCGGCTTCGGCCATTTCAACCACAGAGCCGCCCGCCTCATTATTGGATTTTTCTATCGCATCTTTAATGCTGGCGATATCGAGCTTATAGATTGCCATTTTATCGGGCTCAAGCACTATCTGGTAGGTTTGCTCCATGCCGCCGACGGTGGCAACTTCAGATACACCCGCCACGCTTTGCAGTTCTAACTTAAGATACCAATCCTGCAGACTTTTGAGCTGCGATAAATCTAAACTGCCGGAGCGATCGACCAGTGCATATTCATACACCCAGCCCACGCCAGAGGCATCTGGGCCAAGTGACGGTTGTACGCCCTGTGGCAAGCGGCTGCTGATTTGACTTAAGTATTCCAATACCCGTGAACGCGCCCAGTAGATGTCGGTGCCATCTTCAAAAATCACATAGACATAGGAGTCACCAAACATCGAGAATCCCCGAACCGTCTTGGCACCGGGTACGGCTAACATGGCGGTAGATAAAGGGTAAGTGACTTGTTCTTCTACCAATTTAGGCGCTTGCCCTGGGTAGGAGGTTTTAATAATCACCTGCACATCTGACAGATCGGGCAGTGCATCGAGTGGCGTTTTGCGCAACTCTTGTACGCCCCATACGGTGATCATGATGGCGATGATCAACACCATAAGTCGTTGTCTGATGGAGGCTTCGATAATGTATTTTAACATGCTGCGCTCCTAGTGCTGATGACCGCTGCTTAAACGCATTAAGCTGCCCTTGAGGCTGGCTTCGGAGTCGAGTAAAAATTGCCCTGAGATCACCACGCGCTCGCCCTCGGTTAAACCCGAGACAATCTCAGCCTTGCCTTGACTCATCATGCCGACGGTGACGACTTTAGCGGCAAAACTATTGTCGTCTTGTTTGACTATCACGCGATTCTCTTTACCCGTTTGGATTAAGGCTTCCTGCGGGATCACGAGCACATCCCTATTGGGGCCACCGAATAGCGAGACTTTGGCGAGGGTTTTAGGCCTTAAATCGACGTCGGTATTGTTGAGTACCACCCGCACCCGCAGGCTGCGAGTGACAGGGTCAAGCTCAGGGTAGATGTAGTCAATCGTGCCTTCGATGCCACTGATATTCATGGCGGGGACGGCAATTTCGGCCTTTTGCCCCTTGGCAATCCAGCTTTGCTCATTCTCGAATACGTCGGCAATCACCCAGACTTTTGAGAGATCGACTAACGACATTGCCTCAGTGGATGGCTCAATATACATGCCATCTCGGATAGAGAGTGTTTCGACAACACCATCCTGCTGGGCATAAAATGGCACTCGATACTGGGTTTGGCGCGATTGGGCTAATTGCTTGATTTGTTCATCATTAAACCCGAGGAATGACAATCGTAATCCCGCTCTACGCACCAGATCTTGATATCTTGGGTTGCCAGAGGTTTTTGCAGTATCTAAGGCGAGTAGATAATCATCCTGAGCATTGACTAAATCCGGAGAGTAGAGCTCATAGAGTAGCTGACCTTTTTTGACCGTATCGCCCATGGATTTGACCATGAGCTTTTCGACCCAGCCTGTGACCCTAGCGTGGATATGGGTAATTTGGCTCTCGTTATAGTCTACTTGTCCGACGGTTTCGACAAATTTCCACAGGGTATCACGCTCGACTTTGGCGACCTTTAGGGCGAGAGCCTGTTGCATACTGCCGGAAACCTGAATGTTGATCTCCTGAGTGTTACCACCCGTTTCGACTTTTTCCAAGTTCATGCCACAGATTGGGCAAGTGCCGGGCACATCACTGATGATATGGGCATGCATAGGGCAAACGTACTTGATAGTTGTCACGTGGTTTTGCGTTTTGACTAAACTGTCGGCCTTAGGTGTTGGAGTGTCGAATACCGGACTCGAAGCCTTGGCTGCTAAGGTTTGTCCATGCTCAGAGGCTTGATGATCTGCAGCTTGGTGGCCGACATGCTCAGCCGAATTTGCGTCATCTTGCTGCTCAACCAAAAACATATTGCACTTAGGGCAGCGGCCAGGCTCATGGCTGATCACTTCGGGGTGCATAGGGCAAGTATAGGTTTTGACTTGCTTTAATGGGTTGTTCTTAGATTCATTGGCTGGGCTAGTCGCTGCGGTTTCGGCCTGTGTATTTGCCAGTTGGGCATGACTCAGCCAAGGTGTTCCCATCAGTAAACTGCTCAAAAGCAGCACTGCCTTAGGGGCCTGCTTTTTTACTCGGTTAAATTGGTTCATATGCCTCATCTCCAGCCTAGCTTAGTGGTGCTCGTGCACCTTGTGCGTTGTTCCTTCAGCCGTTTTTGCTTCCGTGGCTTTAGGTTCTAAGTTCATTCCACATTTAGGACAAGTATCGCCTTGAGTGCCTGTGACTTCGGGGTGCATAGGGCAAATGTAGGTTTGAGCTTGCTGCTGTGGGTTGGCGTTGTTGTGGTGATGCTCATGGGGTGTTGCCGTAGCAAACACGCTGGTGCTGGTCATTAAAAATGCCACTAAGGCAAGATTAGTTAAGGTTTTCATATTGTTCACTCCATCGGATTGGTGGCCGAATATGAGTGCATCAACGCTGCTGAGCGTATCCCTCGGTATTCAAAACGAAAGGACAATCGATGCAAAGTGCATACGGGCTCAGTAGTCGGTTTTTGCTTAACTCTGGGTGCTTAAGATGTAGGCGCACCACAATAAACGGCGAAATAAATAATTAGCTTTGTTAGCCCTGAAAGGGCACGGCGAGGCTAGGCTATCGGAGGCTTGAGGGCCGAAGATAACGAGATAGAGTGGAAATGAGGCATAGGAGTGGCCATTGCGGTATCGCTCATGCTCACACTTGGCCAAAGGTGTGGGCTAAATAGAGTGCCAGCCACCGAGATCGTCAGACAATGACCACAATCATTTGAACATGATGTGGCGCCATCACAGCAATGCTGCTTCGCGCCGGGAAGCTTTTTATCGTTACAGCAATCCGTGTCGGCCATTGAATGGGAGTCAGCAGGGGTCTCTGTGTTCATCTGCATCATTGCCGCATGATCCATCCCTTGGGTGGAATCATGATGCGCCATCGCGCTCATATCCTGCGGCATTGCACTCATATCCATAGTGTGCGGCACCATGGCGTGACCATTAGACACGACACTTTGCCCGACGAGTGCGAGTAAAGTGAAGATGACTAAAAAGTAACGACCGAGTGTTTGATGCATAAGTATTCCAAATAATGAACGGCTCGATTCTAGCATAGAGTCATTATGCTGCAATGAGTTAACTCACATTTCAGTGAGTGGCATTCATTTCCCCTTGGCGCCAATCTCGTTATATAGATCAAATAATGAAATAAAACGCCGCTGCAGTCACATTTCTGTATTCTAAAAATGATTTTATTACGGCGGATTCTTAATGGGGCTCTTAATCGTGAAAATCGATAACTTGCGATTATGTGATGATTGCATTAGCTTTAGTTGAAGTGCTTTATGGCTTCTATGTCGTTGGTTTTAGCTAATTGTCGTCTTTATAGTTAGAGCTAGGTCTCATTTTGCGCTTTTAAGTTTAATTTAATCGGTAGATTTAGGCTTAAAATCAAATTTCTAATAAATGAAAGAACATAAACTAGTCTTATAAAAACTAATTTTGGCAATTTTTGGAGATAGAGTAATGAACTGGCGTGCACTATTTAAACCTAGCGCAAAATATTCAATCCTGGCGCTACTGGTCGTCGGTATTGTTATCGGTGTTGTGGGCTACTTTGCAACCCAAACAACCTTACATGCAACGAGCACAGACGCATTCTGTATGAGCTGCCACAGCCAGCACTCATTGAAAGATGAAGTTATGGCCTCAGCCCATGGTAATAACCGTGCTGGTATCGTAGTTCAGTGTCAGCAATGCCATATTGCGCAGGAACCATTCCAATACCTGAAGAAAAAGATCATCGTTTCTAAGGACGTGATTGGCTTCTTAACGATCGATGGCTTTAACACTCAAGCTTGGTTAGATGAAAACCGTAAAGAACAAGCTGAATTAGCTCGTGATTATTTACGTGCTATCGATTCTTCAACCTGCCAAAACTGCCATAACCGTATTTACGAAAACCAATCAGAAAATATGAGCAAAATGGCCGTGAGAATGCACAGCAATAACTTCAAGAAAGCCCCAGAAGACAGAAAAACCTGTATTGACTGTCATAAAGGTATCGCTCACCCATATCCAAAGGGATAAGGTTTAGCGATTAACTCTGGTTATTGTTAGCCAATCGATTAAGAAAGTATAAAGCCCTCGACAGAGGGCTTTTTGTTGTCTCGAAAACCGAAAGTTTACCACTCTGTGCTGTTGATGAGTGTCACTCGGCGGGAGAGCGCACTCAGGGCAATGAGGTGCACCATTTGACTTGGGGCCGCACAGGCATCAGCTATAACACTGACTGCATAAGCCTCTGCCGATTTAGAGATAGCGGTATGGGTGACGCAATTTTGCGTCATGATCCCACATAGCAGCACGTCAGTAATGTGTCGCTCCCGTAGGATATCGGCCAGTGGAGTGTTATCAAAACTATCGGCAAAATGTTTAGTGATGATAGGTGCATCAGGCGCCGCCTTGAGCAGCGCCGGATGGATTTCAACGCCTAAGGTGCCAGGGTTAAAAAACGGGGCGTCACCTTGGCTATTGTCGGCCAAGTGTTGCACTAAGATCACTGGGATAGACTGCAACTTAGCCTTTTCAACACAAAGCAATGTTTGTGCTAACGCCTCATCTATCTGCCATTGGGGATAGGCTCCATTCGCGAAATAGTCATTCTGCACATCGATGACAATTAAAGCCGTTTGCCTCGTAGACTTGTTGGTCGTCATGGGTTCTCTCCTATAAACAATGTCGGTGAAATAAATTCGTAATGGCGGTAGTTTGCGTTAGATTAAGCAACATTAAGAGTGGCAGAAATGACATCTTTGGTGCCTAAAATGACAAATCCAATCACCTTCTCTGCATTAAAAGTGGCCATCCTTGCGCTACCCGGTTGTTTAACTTCTGCAGTATTTGGTTTAGATGAGATGCTGCAATTGGCGAATAAGTTTATGCAAGACAAGGTAAAAGAGTCGCAGAACTTGCAGCGCTTTGATGTGGAACAGTTGGCCATTACTGAGATTGGGGCCGATCAAAACTATGGGCTGGTGATAATACCGCCGAGTATCGATACGCAGTTTTACCTCAGTGACAACCCAGAGCTACAGGCGTGGCTGAAACGTCAGCATGGCCAAGGTGCCATTATTTGTTCTGCTTGTGCGGGGGCATTTATTTTGGCGGCGGCGGGTTTGCTTGACCATAGACGGGCGACGACACACTGGGGATTAGTGGATGAGTTTAAACATCAACACCCCAGAGTAAAACTCGATATCGATAAAATCATGGTTAACGATGGCGACATTATTACCGCAGCGGGCATGATGTCGTGGGTGGACTTAGGGCTAGAGTTAGTTGCACAGTTTTGCCATGTCAGCATAATGCGCCAATTAGGAAAGCATTTGGTTATCGATACTGGTAGCCGTGAACAGCGCTATTATCAGCAGTTTTTACCGAAACGAGACCATGGCGATCAGCCGATCCTTAATATTCAGAACCGATTACAGACCGATTATGGCCAGCCGATCAGCGTGGTAGGGCTAGCGCAGGAGGCTTGTATGGGAGAGCGGACACTACTGCGGCGGTTTGTGAAAGCGACAGGGCTCAAGCCAAATGAATACCTACAAAAACTTCGCATTCAAAAGGCATGTGATCTGCTCGAAAGTACATCCCTTAGCTTTGATGCTATCGCCCATAGTGTGGGTTATGAAGATGTCAGCGCCTGTCGTAAGGCGTTTACTCGGATAACGGGACTTAGCCCAAGCGCCTTCAAAAAAAGGTTTATTTAGCTTGTTTGACCCTCGTTTTGCCGCTCGTTGGCCCCCATCACCCGTTGCCGATAAGCTAAAAGGCTAAAAATGCCGAAGATAAACACTTGCAGATAATCCTGCTTAGTTAATGGCAGCAAGGTTTTAAACAGCATGTGAAAGATAGCGACTTGAAAGCAATGCATCATGCAGGTAATGGCAAACAGAATATTCAAAATAATCGCCACCTTGCCTTCAAATGGTATCGCCAAATTGTAGGCCATCATCAGCCAAGCGATCAGGGTAATGGCTTTGCCTAAGTTAATCAGCAAGGGCATGGTTTTCATCTTCGATAGGCTCGGCGGTGTTTTCGGGTTGATATTGATATAGACGATAGCTCACTTGGCCAGCGGTCTTCTCTTTTAAGGCTTTCCAGCTAGAGGGAATAGTCAGCGTGGTTAATTCAGACTCTATTTCGACATAGATCAGCGCGCCATCATTGAGCCAAGCTTGGCTATCTAGCAGTTGAATTGTCTTTTCTGCCAATCCCTTACGAAATGGCGGGTCGATAAACACTACATCGAAACCTTGATCGCAGCCCCTTTGCAGCACCACTAAGGTATCGGTATTGAGCACTTCAGCCTTATCGCATTTAAGGGTGTTTAGATTGTCTTTCAATTGCAGGGCGGCGGAGCGTTGCAATTCGATAATCTTGGCATAGGCGGCGTATCGAGACAGGGCCTCGAGGGCTAGGGCGCCGCTACCAGCGAAACAGTCGAGCACCCGGGCATTGACTATATCGTTGGCGAGCCAGTTAAACAGGGTTTCACGTACTCTGTCTGTCGTCGGGCGCAAACCATCAAGATCATGAATAGGTAAACGACGCGAACGCCATTGCCCAGCGATAATCCGCACTTGGCCAGTCCCCATTTTGGTTTTAGCCGCTGGATTTTTGCTCGCCGGTTGCTTGGCTGCACTCTGATTGCTCGCTCGGTTCTTAATCAAAGCTCCCCCGTGATTTTGCCTGAAGAAAGAAAGTGGTAGACTATGCCACCTTAATAAAGGCCACTATTTTATATCAAAGTCCCACTAAAAGGTGAGATGGCTTAACAAGCTTAGTTAATTGCCGACTTTTTGGACGTAATTGCTAAGGCAATCTGGTATAACGTCAGGGTCTTATTTTACATTCAACACTGAAGTAGAGCGCTGGGATCACACATGGCAAAGAAAGGTTTTTTCTCTTGGTTTCGTAAAGATAAATCGCAGGATGAGGTCGGTGCTGAAACTCCAGTTGTTACTCCAACACAAGACACTGCGCCTCTAGCGGCAGAACAATTAGCAACCGAGCAGGCTCAAGCTAAGGCGCAGGCCGAACGCTTCGCCCAAGAACAAGCACAAATCGAAGCCCAGCGTTTAGCCGAGCAACAGGCCGAAGCGGCACGTCTTACGGCAGAACAATTAGCTGCCGAGCAAGCCCAAGCTAAGGCAGAGGCTGAACGCTTCGCCCAAGAACAAGCACAAATCGAAGCCCAGCGTTTAGCCGAGCAACAGGCCGAAGCGGCACGTCTTACGGCAGAACAATTAGCAGCCGAGCAAGCTCAAGCTAAGGCAGAAGCCGAACGCTTCGCCCAAGAACAAGCACAAATCGAAGCCCAGCGTTTAGCCGAGCAACAGGCCGAAGCGGCACGTCTTACGGCAGAACAATTAGCAGCCGAGCAAGCTCAAGCTAAGGCTGAGGCCGAACGCTTCGCCCAGGAACAAGCACAAATTGAAGCCCAGCGTTTAGCCGAGCAACAGGCCGAAGCGGCACGTCTTGCGGCAGAACAATTAGCAGCCGAGCAAGCTCAAGCTAAGGCAGAGCAAGATGTTCCCACCGCAGAGGTTCAGCCGGAACCACAGGCAAGGCCAGTGAAAGAAGGCTTATTTGCGCGCCTTAAACGTGGTTTGATGCGTACCAGCGAAAATATCGGCAGTGGTTTTATTGGCCTATTTCGCGGTAAAAAAATCGATGACGATCTATTTGAAGAACTCGAAGAACAGTTGTTAATCGCCGATGTCGGCGTCGAAACGACAACGCGTTTGATTAAAAACCTGACCGAGCATGCGTCACGTAAACAGCTTAAAGATGCCGAGGCACTATACGAATTACTGCGGGATGAATTGCAAAAAACACTCGATCCCGTGGCTATTCCCCTAGTGCCTGAAAATGCGAATGGCCCCTTTGTGATCCTGATGGTAGGTGTCAATGGAGTGGGGAAAACCACCACTATCGGTAAGTTGGCCAAACAGTATCAAGCCCAGGGCAAGTCGGTGATGTTGGCAGCGGGCGATACCTTCCGCGCTGCCGCCGTAGAGCAATTACAGGTTTGGGGCCAACGTAATAATATTCCCGTGGTGGCCCAGCATACGGGGGCCGACAGCGCCTCGGTACTCTTCGATGCGCTGCAAGCGGCAAAGGCCCGTAAGATAGACGTATTGATTGCCGATACCGCGGGTCGCCTGCAAAACAAATCTCATTTGATGGAAGAGTTAAAGAAAGTCGTGCGGGTGATGAAGAAACTCGACCCAGAGGCACCCCATGAGGTGATGTTGACTCTAGATGCCAGCACAGGTCAAAACGCCATTAGCCAAGCGCAATTATTCCAAGAAGCCGTTGGTGTCACAGGGTTGACTGTTAGTAAGTTAGATGGCACCGCTAAGGGCGGCGTAGTGTTTGCGATTGCGGACAAATTTAAAATACCGATCCGCTATATTGGTGTCGGCGAGCAAATTGATGATCTACGTACCTTTAATTCGAAAGAATTTATCGATGCCCTCTTCACACAAGAAAAAGCGGATAGCTAAGTTATGATTGATTTTCAGCAGGTGAGTAAGATTTATCCTGGCGGCCAAATGGCGCTGGAAGATGTGAATTTTCACCTGCAGCAAGGTGAAATGGCATTTTTAACCGGTCATTCGGGTGCGGGTAAGAGTACGCTGTTGAAATTGATCACTGTTATCGAACGGGCGACGACGGGGCGGGTTGCCATTAACGGCCACGATATTGCTAAAATCAGTGCTAAGCACGTGCCCTATTTAAGACGCAATATTGGCATGATCTTCCAAAGCCACCATTTATTGATGGACCGCAGTGTATTCGATAATGTCGCCTTGCCATTAGTGATTGAAGGTTTTTCCCACGGTGAGATCCGCAAGCGGGTTGCGGGTGCGCTCGATATGGTGGGTTTATATGGTAAAGAACGCCATAACCCCATTATGTTATCTGGAGGGGAACAGCAGCGTGTGGGCATCGCCCGTGCGATTGTGAACAAACCGCCCTTGCTGCTCGCCGACGAACCCACGGGTAACTTAGATCCTAAATTGTCGATGGATATTTTGCGCCTGTTTGAAACTTTCAACGATGCAGGCACCAGCGTGCTGATTGCGACCCACGATTTGGGGTTGATTGCGCGAATGAAATATCGCACTTTTACCTTAAAACAAGGCCGCATGATAGGTTCCCAAGAACTACATCAAGGCGTGCACACTAGGCCCGCAGCGCCGAGGGAGGGTCTATGAGTGACAATGCTAAGCTAACCCGCAGTAAATTACCCATTTCGGGCCGAATCGTGATGTTCTTTATTCGCCATGTGCAGCAGGCGATGGCGAGTATGGGTGAGTTATGGCGTAACCCCGTTTCATCCGTGATGACCATGGCCGTATTGGGGGTCAGTTTAAGTTTGCCGGCTGCATTGCAGGTCTTAGTCAAAAATGCCGAGACTATTACCAGTTCGTGGAATAGCGCCGCTGAGATTTCATTATTTATCGATGAAAACCGCAGCGACCAGACTATCCAGAGCCTGCTGACACGCATTCGCACCTATGCCGAAGTGGATAAAGTGCAGTATATCGACCGTAACCAGGCCCTAGAGGAGTTTCAGCGTTTATCGGGATTTGGTGAAGCCTTGGCTTACCTCGATAAAAATCCATTACCTGCGGTGATCACTGTGACACCGACACCAAGATACTCCACGCCCGTAGGTGCCCGCGAATTATTGACTAAGTTAGAGCGCGAGCCCGAGATTAGCTTTGGCCGCTTGGATATTGAATGGCTTGAGCGTTTGCAGGCCGTGGTGCGCTTATTGGAACGTACTGTAATGGCCATTGCCGCATTATTGGTCTTGGCTGTGGTATTGGTGATAGGTAATACGATTCGCCTCGCGATTATGAACCGTCGCACCGAGATCGAAGTGATGAAATTAGTGGGGGCAACCGAATCCTTTATCCAGCGCCCCTTTCTATATACAGGGATTTGGTATGGAGTAATAGGCGGCATATTGGCTTGGGTTATCATCAACTTACTTGTTTGGTATCTCGACTCCGCCCTTGCCGAGCTATTGGGGCTATACGGTAGTCAGCTTGAAATGAAGTCACTCACCTTTATTGAGCTGCTACAATTAGTCGGCCTAGCCTCTTTTTTGGGGTGGCTGGGTTCTTATCTATCCGTAAGACAACATCTCAGGGCGATAGAGCCCTCTTAGATATCATGCGGTTAAGCTAAAAATAATGGGATAAAATCCTCAGCCGATGAACTTTTGTTCACTTGCAATGTCTATTCAATCGGGCTAAAAGTAATGCCTTAAATGAGTAAAAGTAACCCCCTAGACGAGTGAAGGTTGACATACTCTGTCAATTAGCCGATAGTTCGTCAGCTCATTCTAGAGGTGGTTTAGTATCATTCTGGAATGCAATCGACTTATATTTGATAAGTAATTAGTAAGAAAGTAGGAGCGCGAATGACCTTTCAAACGCAATCAATGGCACTGACAGTCCCACAGGGCAGTAGTAGTCTAGAAGCTTATATCCATTCAGTGACTAGCATTAGCATGCTGGACGCTGAGGCTGAGTATGAGTTAGCCAAGCGTTTGCAGGAAACGGGTGATCTGCAAGCAGCAAAGCAACTGATTATGTCGCACTTACGCTTTGTCGTGCATGTTGCTAAGGGCTACTCAGGTTACGGTCTGCCGCAGGCGGATTTGATCCAAGAAGGCAACATTGGTCTGATGAAAGCGGTAAAACGCTTCGATCCCGATGTTGGCGTACGTCTAGTATCCTTTGCGGTGCATTGGATTAAAGCCGAAATACATGAATATGTGCTGAAAAATTGGCGCATTGTTAAAGTCGCCACCACTAAAGCACAGCGCAAACTGTTCTTTAACATCCGTAAAGCGAAAACACGCTTAGGTTGGTTTAGCGATGAAGAAGTCACTATGGTGGCTCAAAATCTAGGGGTCTCTAAGGCTGACGTGACCGAAATGGAATCACGTATGGCGGCTCAAGATCCCGCATTTGACTTGACCAATGATAACGATGATGAACAGGACTTCGCACCTGTGCATTATCTCGAAGATCATTCGTCGGACTTAGCCGAAAACATCGAAAACGATAACTGGGAATCCAATGCCCAAGGTCGTTTATTATCGGCCATCAAAACCTTAGACGAACGTAGCCAGCACATCCTGCGCGCCCGTTGGTTAGATGACGATAAAACCACACTGCAGGAATTGGCAGAGACTTACCAAGTGTCGGCTGAGCGTATTCGCCAACTTGAAAAAAATGCCATGAACAAACTTAAGGCTTGCATGGAAGCCTAATTAGCATCTCGCTTTAATCTAAAGTGAGTTAGCCATAAAAAAACCTGCAGCGGCAGGTTTTTTTATGGGTCAAATAACTATTTCGCACCAACTCTTAAAATGCATTTTGCTATTAGCGGCCAATCATCTCCAAACGTACGATACTATGGCTGATTTCACTATATCACATCAGATTTATCCTACATTTGTGACTGCGATTAATATGTATCATTACACTAACTTTTGAGCCTCAATTCGAAAGTTATTTTCGATACTGAGTATCGATCCCTGTTGTTCCTCCGCATCGTGAGTATGGACTTAAGTAATATTGATAAGGATATTGAGCAAGGAAGGTTTGGTGGATTGCAAAGGCTTGCATTGATATGGATAGCAATTTGTACTAAAGGATTTTACCAGCTTACGAGAGTTGCTCACTTTGCGGCTTTTTATAACTTAAAAGGCGAATAGTTATGTCATCAATGATCACTAGGTTAGCGCTCTCGTCTGAGCCTGGGTGGGGGACGGCATTTCGAATAAACGGTGCAGTTCAAGTGTATCAACAGAGCTTATTTTGGTTGTTGTGTAAGGGGATGCCCTATAAAAAGGCAGATTTGGAGTTGGACTACTTCATTGGCTCAGATGTCATATCTTGTCAATTTTCAACCTTAGCTCTGACTAGATTATTAGATTTGATGCAAGTTAATTACTTTGTGGATGATGCTCAAATCAGGTGGTTACTTCCCCATAATGTTTCTATTATTTTTTATGCCCAGTGGAAAAATCGTGTTGTCTCTGAGATTACTCCTGAATTGAGTCATACGAGTGGAGAATTCTGTTTTTCATAACTTATAACTAAGATTCCATTTTTATATTTTACTCTGTTTTTATTGCTTTCTATAGAGGATTTATTTGTTTAAAATGAAATATTCAGTGATCTAAAAGGCAATAGCATAAGGTATGATGTTGCGAGCATAAATTATGCCGTTTTCTTCAATGAAATAAACTTAAGTTCATCTATTTCTGGTCGATAATTAGGACGTGTCCTACAAACCAGAACGGGTGATAATATGCTAAAGGTAACATCAAGTGTTGTGTCTGCTATCGGTGCTATTTTGAGTGTGAGTTTAAGTTTCGGTTCAGCAGCTAAGAGTGAATTTAATACTCTCACTTTTCAAGGCGAGATTGCTGAACCCGGTTGTTACTCAAACTTTTCTAGTATTTCCTGTTATGATCAAAACCTCCATCAATTTACCACACTAGCCATACAGACCAGATTGTTAACTACGACCATGAGTGTCGGTGATAGATCTGCAATACTGACAGACTTTGAGCAAATTAATTATTCAACTCTTGATAAAGTCGAAGAAGGTCAAGTATTACTCTCACTTAATTATAATTAATAGGCACAATAGAAGAGCGGCTTATGTATATTTATAGTTGCTGCTCTTTACCCTATCAAACTCCAACTACCCAACTGATTGTCCAGTCACAAGCGATACAATCCTCTGATTATCAAAAATGGCTTTCTCTAGCCATATAAACTTCTGATGTAATACATCGTGTGATTAAGATAAAGGCACAAATAGTTGAAGGATTATTTGTTCAGATGATTAACTTATCGGAAATATCCTACACGCCAACAGGTTTAACCCTATACAACGCCAAGAGTGGCAGTTGTAGTATGAGGCCAGCTTATCTGATGAGCCACAACCTGATGTTTAACAAGCGAAGTAGGAAATCTAATGAGAAAATTAACACTATCTATTCTAGTTTCAGGCGCATTATTTGGTGCTAATGCTCAAGCTAATAACACCATCACTTTTATCGGTGAAGTATCTGACCAAACCTGTGACGTGACAATTAATGGTAATGCTTCAAATCCAACAGTATTGCTACCAACAGTGTCTACAGCTGATCTCGCTAGCGCAGGAGCAACAGCAGGCGAAACCGCTTTTACTATCGCAGTGAGTGGTTGTACTGCCGCCGCTCAAGCGTTACCTATTAACACTGTTTTCGTTGGTAACAGCGTGACTGGGGCAGGTAATTTAGGCAACACCGGGACAGCTACAAACGTTGCTTTACAACTTTTGGATGGTGTAGGTGGTACTGGTATTAACCTAACTGGTGGTGCAACTGTCGCTGGTTTAAATCTGGATGCTGCTGCGACTTCTGCTTCTTATGATTTTGCTGTGCAGTATATCACTGAAACTGGTACTGCCACTTCAGGTAGCGTGACGGGCTCTGTTCAATACGCTGTTTCTTACCAGTAATTTTTTGATGTTTGGCTCACTTATGTTATGAGTGAGCCCCTAGTTACTGCTACTTTACGGAATAATAATGTCTCTATTTTCTACATACCTGCGTTCATTGCTGTTTCTTTCTCTACTGGTATATGGATGTTCCGTAGATGCTAGTGTAGTTATGACTAATACCCGCGTGATTTATCCGAGTGATGCTAAAGAGCGTACTGTCCAGCTAACAAATAATGACACATTCCCTAATGTTGTTCAGATTTGGACGGATATTAATAATCCTGAGTCAACGCCAGATAATGCCGATGGACCATTCGTCACCTTGCCGGCAATCTTTAAAATGGAACCCAAGCGAGGACAGCTAGTTCGATTAATTTACAGTGGTGATGAATTACCAAATGATCGAGAGAGTATTTTTTATCTAAATTTTCTGCAAATACCCCCAGTATCTAAGGATAATTTGGGCGAAAACCAAATGCTTGTAATGTTAAAGCATAGAGTTAAAGTTTTTTATCGACCAACAGAATTGACTACTCATTCAGCCGATATACATAAACATATGCATTTCGATGTTGAATATGCTGACAATGGCATCTTTGTTGACATTGATAATCGTTCGGCATTTTTTGCCTCGTTTGTGGATATGAAAATCACGGCGGGTAATCAAGAGTTAAAAATACCTATAAATATGGTTGATCCTAAATCAAAGCAGACAGTGAAAGTTAAGAATCAACAGTTTGTTTTGAAATACCCTATTAAAGTAGAGTTCACTCTTGTGAATGATTATGGGGGGGCGGTTAAAAATGAATATATGATCGAGGCGAAACCTAGACGGTAGTAGTAAAACCTATGAATAATTCTAAGTCAGCAAAAAATAAATTTTTTTGTGTATTCGTGTTTCTCTCTAATATAATACTGTGTTTTTCATCGAGTTTGTTAGCAAATGAATTGCTTGATGATAATCAAACTCTCCAAGAGTTTATTTTTGATGACAAATTTTTATTTGGTGGTTATGGGGGTGATTATATATCACGTTTTAATAACACTTCAAGTGTGTTACCTGGTAAGTATCAGATAGATATATATGTAAATGGTAGTTTTTTAAACCGGAAAACTATAGATTTTAAATTGAGCGATGCTGAAAAAATATTCCCATGTCTGGATTTAAATTTCTGGAAGGAATCAAATGTTATTTCAGAATATATTAATGAAGTTGAATTGATCAATTCTGAATGTGCATTGCCGAGTGCGGTCGTCGCAGGGGTGACTACCCAGTTTGACTCTGAAAAATTAAGACTAGAAATTACTGTACCACAAGCTTATTTACAGCGGACACCAAGGGGATTTGTTGATTCTTCATCATGGGATGCGGGTGAAACTGCAGGGTTTGTAAACTATAACAGTAATTTTTATCAAACGAATAGTCGTGATACTGGCAGTGATATGCGCGCGTTTTACACTGGACTAAATTCGGGCGTGAATCTTGGTTTATGGCGTCTGAGAAACCAGTCGAGTTACCATTATAGTGAGGCGGATCAAAGTTCACAGGAGAGCTTTAATTCGATTCGGACCTATGCCATACGTGCCCTATCTGATACGCAGAGTGAGTTGTTGCTCGGTGACGCTTATACCCGTGGCAGTACTTTCAGTAGCTTGGGTTTTACGGGGGTGCAATTACAGACTGATAACCGTATGTTGCCAGATTCACAGCGTGGCTATGCACCTGTTGTACGAGGGCTTGCAAATTCAACAGCTAAGGTAGTGATCAAACAGAATGGTATCAGTATTTACCAAACAACGGTTGCAGCGGGACCATTTATTATTAATGACCTATACCCAACCAGTTATGAGGGAGATCTTCTTGTCGAAGTGACAGAAGCTGATGGCAAACTATCAAACTTTACTGTGCCATTTAGTGCAGTACCAGGTTCCTTACGTGAAGGCCATTCCCAATATGCACTTTCGGTGGGTGAAGTTGATTATATAGGCTCAGGTGATTATTTTGCTGACTTGGTCTATGAATATGGTCTGAGCAATACGTTAACCTTTAACAGTGGTGGACGTATAGCGGATGACTATTTAGCTTTGAGTCTTGGTACCGTCCTTGGTACTGAATGGGGAGCTTTTGGCTTAACGACAGTGCATTCAAGTTCTCGGATTTCTAATGAGTTTGGTCTCGATGACTGGAAAAATGGCTGGCGTCTAGGCCTCAATTATAGTCATTCATTTGGTTCAGGAACATCAGTCTCACTTGCTGGTTACCATTATTCTACGGAGTCATATCGGGAACTGAGCGATATTTTAGGGATTAGAAAGGCACTCGAGAATGACAATTTTTTTGAATCAGAAACCTATAAACAACGAACAGAAATGACCTTGAGCTTAAATCAGAGCTTAGATGAGTTTGGTTTTATTTATGTGAGTGGTTCTAAACGCCAATACCGTGACGGTCGTGACGATGATGATCAATTGCAACTGGGATATTCTGTTGGTTTAGGTTCTTGGAACTTAGGCTTAACGTTTTCACGCCAATATATGAGCCAATTACCAATACAAAGTGGGTTTGTGAATTACCCATTTGATGACACAAATGGTGGTGATGTTGGTAGAACAAAAGAGGACTTAGTGAGTTTAACTTTATCTATTCCACTAGGGAGTCGTCAGTCAAATATGCTTAACACTGGGTATAGTCACTCATCCCAGGGGGGGCATAATTATAATATTGGGTCATCTGGAATAGTTTCAAATGATAAGACTTGGACATATGGTCTAAACGCTGCTTTTCAGCGAGAAGATGATTCCAGTAAAAGCATTAGTGTCAATACCCAGAAGCGTCTTAGCCAAGCCACTTTATCGGGGAGTTATTCTATTGCTGACTCATACCAACAAGCTAGCGCAGGGATTAGTGGAGCCGTTGTTATACACTCTGGAGGTGCGACCTTGAGCCAGAATTTAACGGACACCTTTGCGATAGTTGAAGCAGATGGGGCACAAGGAGCAAGTATTACTAATCATTGGGGCACTGAAATTGATGGTAAGGGCTATGCTATTGTTCCTTCACTTACACCATATAGGTCAAATCGGATCACACTCGATAATGGTTCAATGTTGAGTAGTACAGAACTCCTTGATACACAGCAACTTATTGCGCCCTATGCCGGGGCTATCGTTAAAATGAAATTCGAGACTCGACACGGGATAGCCGTCGTCTTTATGACTCAGCAAGTCAATGGCGATGTTATCCCTATTGGTGCCGAAGTCGTGGACGAAGATGGCCTAGTATTGGGCATGGTTGGACAGGCTGGTATGGCTTATATCAGAGCGTCTAAACCGAGTGGTCAGTTGACTGTAAATTGGGGAAATAAGCCCGATCAACAATGTCACTTTGATTATGTCCTCGATAGCAGTCGTGATAGCACTTTATTAAGAATGCCAGCGCTATGTGAGCGGATTAATTGAGATAAAAACTATGATTAAGTTCAATCTAGGTCGGCTATTAGCTGTGGGATCTATTGTGTTTGCCACTTTTATTAGCGATCACGCTATGGCAACGTGCTACCGTATATCGACGACCACAACAAATCCGGCAGATTTTTATTATGTCGCCCCTGAGTATGGTAAAACAGCATTATGGCATGGAGCGTTTGATGCCAATCGAGGAATGCTGAATTTACCAGTGATTAATATTACAGATGAAAGCTTCCAGCCCAATGGCACTTTATTGGGTGCGAGTATTGTCCCTTTTACCACTTATGGGCAAGAAGGTGGATATAATCCTGAACAAGTGCTCTTTCGGTGTGATTCTGCGGATGAATATAGTCTTTATGAAATCTATTCAGTCAATGCGGATGACGCTTTTAGCGGAATGTATGAAGATGGTGCTGCTTATGGAATTGAGAGGGGTTATGGTACCTATGTGAAAAACCTTGTCACTAGGGTTAAAAATAACTCAACGGGTCAGTATTTTTCTCGACGATGGCAGTATAACCCGCTACGGGGACTAGATCGTGATGCCCAAGGCCGAATACTCGTAAAGGCAAAAAATTTTAGTGATATAACGGTAGAGCTATTTCGAATAGGCGATGTGAGGGGATATACCCAAACCACGGCTTATAGTTATAACCAACCCGCGGCCTATATTGCCTTTGGAGGGCCTGGTCTTGCCTATCCTACGGAAGGGGTTGATCATATTAGTCATTATCCTGGTTGGTATGCTAATTGGCCAGGGAATATTAGTTTATATAAACAATTATATACCAGAAGGGCTGGAGGTTGTGCCGTCACCAGTGTCACACCTTATGTGTTATTCCCGACAATCACTATTGATGAATTAAATCGTGGAATTGCACGCGAAGCGGAGATACAGATACATTACCGTTGCCAAGCGAGCGCTAATATGAATGGACCAGCGGTAAATGCTAATGCAATAGCATTCAAAATTGATACAACTAATTATCAAGCGGCGCGATCACTGGGTTTATCGAGTGCAGATGCAGTAACCTATTTGGTGAGCAATGGTTATGGTGAAGCTAATATTGCAAAAGGAGTAGGTGTCAAGTTGGAACGTGCCGATAGTGTCGAACAACCATTTTTAAATTTTGAAAATAGAACTAGCTTAGAAGAAAACTATCAGGCTTGGAAGGATGGTTGGCGACCATTAATTGGAAATCGTATTAGCGATACAGGCAATAGTTACCAATATCTAGATAGCTATCATGTTGTTTTTGGCAAGCTACCTGGGATAAACCCTACGGCTGGAAAATATTATGCAAAAGCGGAAGTACTTATTCGGGTTCAGTAGCTTATTCCTCGGTTATTTTATGATGTCGGTTGCAATGGCTGGCGTAGTTGCGGATAAGAGTCGAATCATTTTTATGGCATCAGACAGGGAGCAGGGATTGTCATTGGTAAATGTTAATGAATACCCTGTGATGGTGCAACTGTGGGTGGATGACGGCGATCCAGACTCTGGCCCTGAAGTGGCAAACGCGCCAATTTTACCCAACCCAGGCCTGCTGAAATTGGCTAAAAATGAAAGTAAGCATATAAGTTTACTTAACATTTCAGAGCATGCTGTAGAAAATCAAGAACAACTCTATTGGCTAAATTTGTATGAAGTGCCTCCTTCACCATTGAAGCAAATGAACGACTCAGCAGGGCAGCTATTAGTCGTCGCTCTACGGACTCAAATGAAAGTGTTTATTAGGCCGGATGGTCTAAATGAGACCGTTGACAGGATCCCAAGTTTGCAGCAGTTTTTTTATCAGAGTGGGATGATAAAGGTAAAAAATAATTCTCCCTATTTTGTGACTTATCAAAATATAAGAGCAACTATAAATGGGAAAGAACATTCTATTTACAGTGGTATGTTAGCACCATTTTCCGCAACGGAAGTGGATATGCCTGATAATGCTAAATTAGCTTCTGATATTGTGTTTATAACAGCAGAGTATGTTGATGATGATGGTAACATTCAACTGTTCTCAGCAAAGATAGAGTGAGTTTATGGCCCTAAATCGTATATCTAAATAGGGCCATACTCTTATGAATATAGCTTAGTTAAATAGGTCGTTACTTCTTCCTCAAGGGCGAATATATCCGCTTCTAATTGTGCTATGTGTGCACTTAAATCCCCATAGAGATGGGGATGCTCAAGTTTTTCACAAATAGCAACTAATCTCTTGGCATCAATAATTCTTGCTGCCCCTTTAATTTTATGGGCAAGCTCCTTCACTGAGTTAAGATCTTGAGTTTTAAAAGCTCTATATAAGGCAGCTAAGTCAGCTTGGTTGCTTTTCAGTAACTCGCGGAGTAATTTATCCACTAATTCAGTATTATTTCCTGTTAATTTTTCTACCGATGTCGCTTCAAAATGGGGTGCTGCCATGATTTCTTTCTCTGGTGAAAAATGTCTGAGCATTTTCTCAAGTTCAGCAAGACTAATAGGTTTGAAAAGACAGTCATTCATCCCTGCATTTAAGCATGCTTCTTTAGCATCCTTTTGAGCATTGGCCGTATAACCAATAATTACTGGGCTATATAAAAAGTTTTTTTCTATTATTCTGATTTTTCTACATAATTCGTAGCCATCCATTTCTGGCATATTGCAGTCGGTAACAATCATTTGATATTGCTTATCCTCAAATTTTACTAACGCCATTACCCCATTTTCAGCCTCGTCCACTTTATGGCCAAGATAAGTGAGTTGTTGTGCTAGCAGTAAGCGGTTGGCGGGATGATCGTCAACAATGAGAATATCCAGAGGTATCATGGGAGACATATCTATAGGAGTGTGCATTGTTGCGGTTGAAGCGTCTTCCTCAAATTGGATTAAGGTGAGTCGCATGCTAATTTTAGTCCCTTGATTAGGATAGCTTTCAAGGGTTATTTTTCCTCCCATCATTTCGCAAAGAGAATGGCATATCATCAGTCCGAGACCAGTTCCACCATATGTATTAGTTGTGCCATGGGCTTGACTAAAAGGAGTAAATAGCTTCTGTTGATCTTTTTCGGAAATGCCAATGCCGGTATCAGTTACAGTAAATAGAATGCTCCTTTTTGTATTAATTAAGCTTTCCGATTGGATTTTTATCGTAACGAGACCACTGTCAGTAAACTTGATCGCATTGCCAATTAAGTTAGAAAGGATTTGTTTTATCCTCATAGGATCGACTAGCACATCCTTATTGATATCGGGATCGAAGTCTAACTCTAAATTGATCCCCTTTTGCTTTGCTAAACCATCAAAAACCCGTACGACAGAAGTCACTATGGTTTTCAGATTTGCACGAATGGGTGAAAGAGTCAGTTGGCCTGCTTCAATGCGTGCTATATCCAGAATATCACCAATAAGCTCGAGTAGCCCATTGGCTGAATCATAGGCAACTTTAATTGAATTGAAATCAAACTGCTGCGTATTAGCACGTTTTAATGCCAGTTCCAGCATACCGATAATAGCATTCATAGGTGTACGAATTTCATGGCTCATAATGGCTAAGAAAGTGCTTTTTGCCTGGCTTGCACTATCTGCAACTTCCTTCGCGTGCTCTAATTCCTTAATCAGTCTGACTCGATCGCTGACATCTATCCAGCCCCCAATAATACCTTCAACATTTCCCGTCTCATCCCCGTAAGATTTAAACCAGTGATAAATATTGTATTTTTTACCATTTATATGGAGCTCCCTATCCTTAAATACAGCAATGCCATCCTCTAAGGCTTGCATATATTCTCTATCGACTTCGGGAGCCTCTTGGGAACGGTTTATGCCCTCCACTGTAGTTTTATGCAGCAACTCTTCTCGCGTTGCCTCAAAAGCGGCTAAGTAGCTTTCATTGCACATAGTGAGTTCACGTCTTTTATTTCTGACATAAATAGGGTGAGGGATCGCATCTACAATGGATTGCATAAATTGCAGTTGTTGATTAAGTTCTTTTTTTGCTAATAGACGTTTACGATAATGGGTATGAGTGTATAGCGCCCATATGATTGAAATTAAGATCATAATTGCAGAAGCAATTATGATTGTCGAAATAGTATATTTATAATCTTTCCAACTCTGACGCGCAGGTAACGCATTACGACGCCAACGGTTTTCTGCCATTTGTAGCTCATCAGGTGGAATGACGGCTAATGTTTTGTTAAGAATACTTTTTAATAGAGGATTTGAGCTAGCTATTGCAAAACTGACTAAGGCCTCGGGTATTTCATCTATGATTTTACTCACTTCTAAAACATCGCTAAAATAACTGTTTACGTAAAAATCCGCTAATACCATAGGCGCAATTGTTGTGTTAGCTGAACCTGTAGCGATATTGTTTAATGCTTCTAAATAGTTATCAGTAATTATGATATCTGCATTAGGGAAGTTTTTTCTGAGAATGTTGATATTTAAAACACCATCTGGAATTACGATGATATCATTTTCAATATTTTTAGCCTGCTTGTGAGTTACCAAAACATAGGGTGAATTTGAGAAATCTCTAGTGAAACTAATCCTCTTGTTCATGTCCTCATCGGGTGAAAATATTGCTATCATTGCTTTATGATTCAGAATAGAAGTCAGTTGCTCTGAAAATCGATTATTCACTATGTAGTCGAAGGTTAATCCAGAATAGATTTGTATTAACTCTAACACTTCAATGCCATATCCTTCGGCATTATCGGCATCATCTAGGTAGGTTACTGGGGCTGCATATTTATTAATGGCAATGGTTACTTTCGGATTTTTTTCTAACCAAGCGAGTTCATCTGCGGTAAATATGGGTAACTCTGAGGGAAATGGAATCGTACTTCCACCGCCACTCCAGCGCTTTCTGATCAGTTTTCGCTGTTCTAACGAGATATTACTGATAGCGTTATTAATAATATCTATTAATGCTTCATTAGCTGCAGAGGAAGCAAATGCGTTACCATATGAATTTAATGGTAAGTGAGTGTCTAATCGCAGTTTTCCTGAATAAATGTTGTTTATTAAGTAGTTAGCTGATACTTGGTCAATAATCACCGCATCAACCTGCCCAAGTGCGGCGGCGGCAATAGCGGCTTGTCGAGATGGAAATTTGATTAATTTCCGCTCGGGGTAAATTTTTGTTATTGCCTCATCTGGCAAATACTCATAGGCCATAGACATAGATTTAATCGTCTCATTTTCGCCTAAATGAATATTTCTAAATACCGATGGTTTGTCAATAACATATGGCGTACTTAATATCAAACCATGTAGTTGTTCATATTTATTGGCAGTAGTAATTAAATCAACATCGCCATTGAGTGCAGCGGTAATTAATTTGTCTCGAGACAGATAACGTTTAATATTGACTTTTACATTTAGCACTTTAGCTATGATCGCTAAGTAATCAGCACTGATCCCCTTATAGGATTCTTGTTCACCATTGGCTGTCATATCGAATGGTGGGTAGTCAGGAGCAGATATTCCAATATTTAATGTTTGGTAATTATTGAGATTTTTTTGATCTTCAGATGATAACTGAATAGGTAGGTTCGTGTTATTAGGGTAATTGGATAATTGATAGTTTTTATGTGTGTTCTCATGTGAAAATGAATAACTCGTTATAAAGCTCAATATTAAAATGTACATAACATTCTTCATATTAAGCTATTCCTTTTAGCAATTTCAATAAGATCAACTATTGTTTTGGCGTTTAGTTTTTCTAAGAGCCGGGTTTTATAGGTGCTAATAGTCTTATTACTCAATAGCATACGCTCAGCTATCTCTTTATTGGACAACCCGATGGCTAGCTGCTGTAGCACAACCATCTCGCGAGTTGAAAGCTTTTTTACGAGTTCAGCCTCATCCAGGTTTGATCTTGCTATCACATTGCTATTACTTAGGAGAGGGAAATAAGAATGGCCTGAAAGTATGGCTCGCAGTGCGCCAGTGACTTCGGTCATATCTTTCTGTTTAGAGACAAAACCAGAGGCTCCCGCCTGAATACATCGGGAGACAAAATGCTCAGATGGCTGAGCCGTGAGCACTAATATTGGCGATTTTTGGGGTAACTTTCTTGACCTTTCGATGACTTCTAGTCCATCTAGTTGGGGTATGCCAATATCTAAAATCACCGCATCAGGAGACAAAGTTTTTATTAATTTAAGCGCATCGACACCATTATTGGTTTCTGCAACTACCTCAAACCCATTTTGCTCTAGAATAATTTTTAGTGCTAAAACTACAACTGGATGATCATCAACTATTAATATTTTACTCTTCATTCATCTAACTCCATAACTGTTGAGTACAGATTTTATCCTTTGTAATCCATTAGAGTGAAATAAAACCTAGGGATTGGGATTTTTCCTACATATTAATCAGCAATTTCTTTTTAACAATTATCGTAAAATAATAGAAATGAGACTGATTTAATCATAGATGTTCTCATTTTCTTTTATTAGTTAACATTTGTTTGCAGTTTGTATCGTAGGCATGAGTGCTTTGGCGCTCTATATTATAGTTGACTATCTGTAACTTGGAGTTGCAGTAATGCAGTCGCAAGGACACGTATGGCATTTTTGTTCTGATATATTGAAATTTTTAAAGGATATTTAATGGGTAAGGTTCGAGTGATTGTTTTAGAAGATCATCCCTTTCAGCGTGCGGTTCTTGAGCATAATCTTGCATCTTTTCTTGATGTTGAGGTATACGCTTTCGGTACTGCACGGGATGCACTTGCTTGGCTCGATGTACACCATAGTGCCGACATTGTGGTATGTGATCTGATGATGGCTGGTATTGATGGGCTATCATTTTTGCGTAAGGCTAAGGCTAAATACAACATTGCTTCTGTCGCCTTATTTAGTTGTATAGATATGGAACTGAGACGGGCTGTATCACAGATGATAAAGATGCTCAATTTTGAATATCTTGGAGATTTGGGTAAGTGTCCTTCAGTCGATAATCTACAACGAATACTAGATAAGTTTATTTTTAGCCGGTCTCAGAAAAAGAAAGCGATGATCCCACCCACAGTTGCAGGTTCAACTAGAGATTTTGAACTTGATGATTTTATATCCGCACTAGATCAGCGGCAGTTTATTGGCTTCTATCAACCTAAATTTGATGTCACAGGATTTAGTCTAAAGGGGGCAGAGATGCTGGCTCGTTGGGATCATCCTCAATTGGGGATATTAAGCCCAGCAGTATTTATTGAACCGCTGATAACTTATGGTTTACTGGATGAGCTTTTCTTACAATTGTTTGAGCAAGGCTGTCATTTGCAGCAGCGCCTGCAGCAGAACAATAGTCAGATGTCTCTGGCTTATAACCTCGATATATCTCAACTCAATTCTACCAAGCTTGTTTATCGAATTGTCGATATGGTCAAGAGGTTTAATATTCATCCCCAATTCATTACTCTTGAAATCACTGAGACGGGTCTGCTTGCCGCCCCAGCCGTTAATATGGAAAACTTAATCCGTTTGCGAATGCAGGGGTTTGAGTTAGCTATTGATGATTTTGGTGCTGCACATTCTTCATTAGCGCGTTTATGTGAATTACCTTTCTCACAAATCAAGCTGGATAGCTGTTTTGTGCGTGAGCTTAGTATTGAACCAAGATGTCAGGCTGCAATTTCCAGTGTGATTGCTTTATCTCAGGCGCTGAATATGGAGTTAGTGATAGAAGGCATTGAAACAAATTCTCAACTGATATTATTACAACAGCTCGGTTGTACAACGGGACAGGGTTTTTGTTTTTCTCGTCCTATTGATGAGCAGACATTTATTGAACGCTTCTTGCCTGCCAAGCTAGACATTGAACTTTTACAATAACCTAGACTCGACTTTTAGTATTTTAACCTGTGCAACTAGGGCTTTTCTGTTCACCTTAAGCCCTGTTTGTTCGGCATTTTCTGGCCAAGAGTAATACTGTCTTGGGCGTTTAAAGCGGGCGATTTTAGTGGCGAGAAATGGTTCGAGTTCAGTTTCGATTGTGGTCATATCTCCGATGATTTTTCCGCGTACAATCGCGGCGGGGAGATTGCCAAATTTGGGGTCGGGCTGTGCGAAGACGATGGCATCATCAATGTCGGGATGCTGTTTTAGGGCTGCTTCTATTTCTTCTGGTTGGATATTTTCACCACCGCAGATAAACATATTGTCGATGCGGCCGAGGATGTGCAGATTGCCATTTTCGTCCAATCTGCCCCTGTCTTTGGTATAAAACCAACCTTCGGGGTCAACACTTTCTTTTATGCCGCTGGCTGTCAGATAACCCATAAACAGGCATGCGCCGCGAACCCAAATAACCCCATCTGTAATTTTCAGCTCACGATTTGGGAGTAATTTGCCACTGCTACCGTCATTTAAAGCGGTGCCAGTGGTGATTTGCGAGCCCATTTCTGTCATGCCGTAACTTGTGTAGCTCGCAATCTTACGTTGCTTAAGCTGTTCGAGTAAGTCTATCGAGACTGCGCCGCCACCGAGCAATAGGGCTTTGATACTGTTAAGTTGGCTGTTCGTATCGGCTAATAACGTGCTCAGTTGTGCTGGCACCAAAGACATGTGGGTCAGTTTATCTTGGTCAATCTGCTGGCTAAGATTGAGCGATTGATCTGGCATTACAACACAGGCGCCAACTAAGGCGCAGCGGTTCAATATCGCAAGGCCGCCGATATGGAATAAAGGCAGGGAGAGCAGCCAAGCGTCGCCCTGTTCGAGTGGAATTAAGCTGCGGGCGCCTTCGGCATTGGCAATATGGTTGGCTAAACAATGCACCGCCGCCTTTGGAAAGCCACTCGAACCTGAAGTTAAAATCACATTGGCGGGGCGGTTAATATCAAAGGGTTTAACTTGATGATGGCGGGTTGTCGTTTGACTCAGCTCATTAATGGTAAGGATTAACTCATGGGCATTTGCCACCTTTGCGTTCTGCTCGCTCCAATAATACGGGATCTTGTGGGTATCGATTAAGCCTTGAACCTGAGCGATGGGGAAGCGGGGCGAGATGGGAAAAAAGATTGCTCCGATATCGACACAGGCCCAATAGAGGCAAATCATGGTCAGGTTATTGGTCGAGATACATGCCACTGCATCGCCCTCGTCAATACCCGCGGCGGTCAAGTGTTCACTCAGGGCGATAATGTGTTGGCTTAGGGTGTGGTAGTTGATATCCAGCCCGGCAAGCTTAATGGCGGTTTGTTGTGGAAAGTCAATCGCAGCCTGGTGAACTGGGGAGATCGCATTTGATTTAGGGGCATGGACAAATGACACGTTAGGCTTCCTGTGTAGTTGCAAACTCGCTATGGCTTTCCATTACTATTGTGTATCAATGGCTTACATTATCAATATTGTGTTGAGCAATGAGTTCAAGCTGCGACAGTGTGAGGCAGTGTTTTTTGCCCGAGGATACCAACAAATCTTGGCTAAAGGCGCTTAAGGTATCTAGCCCCGGAATTTCATCGGGGGTTAGTATTGCCGCTAACAGCGCGAGATCCTGGATGCCTAAACTGCTCTCAAGGCTTGAACTTAAGATGCAACGCACGCCATAGCTTTGCGCCGTATCGATTAAATCGGCGAGTTTTTCTATGGTGCCGAGCAGCATAGGTTTGATCACGAGCGCAGCTAGGCCATTTTGTATTGCAAACCGATAATCTGGATCGTTGAGGGATTCATCTAGGGCGTATGGCATGCCAATCGCTTGATAAAATTGCAGATTATCCTGTGGGTTTTGACAAGGTTCTTCAATATATTCGATGGCGTCTAGGGGCAGGCTTGCGGCAAATGTGATGGCTTGCTCTAAGGTAAAGCCCCGATTGGCATCTAGACGCAGTTTAAGATCGGGCCGAGTGCTTAAAATCCCATAGATCAGACGCAGTTCATCTTCGATGGAGGTCTGGGCGACTTTGACTTTTACCGAATGTATGTCCATTGTGAGTGCGGCGATTTTGCTATCGAGCAGGCTCTTAGGCGCATCTGTCGGCTGATAAATTAGCGGAATTTGGGCGGTAACTGGGCGGATAGCGTCGAGTTTGCCCATTAACTTGGCATGCAACAGGCTTAAACCAAAAGCGACTGATGGGTAGGGGCTATTGTCGGCGTATTCCAGTAGCTTATCTATGTTTTGCCCACTGAGTTTTGGCAGTAACGCGCTTAAATCGCTTTGTACCTCGGCTAAGGTTTCGCGGCTAAATCCCACTAAGGCTTGTTGGTCGATATCGATGCCCGATAGGGGAGCGATTTCGACCTGGGCTTGGTGTCGCTTGCCTTCAACACTGCAGCTTGCCTGTAATATTAATCCCGCTCGGCTGTCGATACGTTGCTTACCCACGGGGAGTAAGACATCAAGTGGTAGTCGATATTGATATAGGCTAAGCGAAGTTAAGATCATATCTTTCCTAGAGATTTATGTGGCAGTGATGGGAGGCTCAGGGGTGAGTAATGCCAAGAGCGTTGCGACTAATTTTGCCGGTGCGCTTTGATGTATGTTGTGCCCAGCACCGAGAATGCAATGCACTAGGATAGGTGAGTGCAACTGCCACTCCTGTGCGAGGGTGTAAAACTTGCTATCTTGGCTACCGGCAAAGAAATGGCATTCGCAGGACAGCATGGCGGGTACATCCCACATGGGGGCTTGGCGTGCGAGTGATGTGGCTAAGTACATCTCCTTAAGTGCCTGTTTAGGATGTTTATCTAGCATATTGGCACGCATGGCTATGGTGTTTTCCCGGCAACTTTGGCTCATCTGCGCAAATACCGCCTGCTGATACCACAAATGTAAAAAGTCCCTGCTATTGAGCTTGAGTAAACGCTCTGCCCAAAGGGCATCATTTTTGGCTCGTGCGGTTTTTTCCTGCGGATCTTTAAGCCCCGGATGGCAGGATTCAAGCAGTAAACTCAGTAATCGCTGGGGATGGGCCTTCGCAAGGTGCAAAGCAATACGGCCACCGAGGGAATAGCCATAGAGATGGAACTGGCTAATGTTAAGTCTATCGAGCCTAGCGATAATATCTTGGACACAAAAACTAAAACCGTCCTCCATTTCTGGCGCGGGCAGGCTAGGTTGATTATCCCCATGGCCCAGCAGATCCAAGCACACACAATGGAAGTGCTGGCTGAGCTTAGGCATTAGCGGCAACCAATCGGCCTTAGTGCCTAAAAAGCCGTGGAGCAACACTAAGGTCGGCAGGGTTGTTTCACCGTAACGGGCTAAGGTTGGCATTAGCTTTGTTTCACCCACAGGTTGAGCGCAGCAATTTGGTCGCTGGCTTGGGTTTGACTCACACTGACTTCAATGATCGAAGCGCCTTGAAAATCCAGCGCTTCATTATAGCTATCCTGAAAATCCGCCAGATTATCCACTTGATTATAGGGAAGGTTAAACATCGCCGCCGCATAACCAAATTCTAAGCCGTGGCTTAAGCGGTAATAATCATTGCGCACTTGCTCGTTGGGTACCGGCAATAGGTTGAAAATATTGCCGCCATCATTATTGAGGATAACGATCACCAGCGGGCTGGTTAGGCTCTTGGCGATGGCCAGCGAATTAAGATCGTGTAATTGGGATAAATCACCAATGATCAAACTGGTTGGCTTGCCCTCGTGGGCGGCAATACCGCAGGCCGTCGCGAGTAGGCCATCTATACCAGAGGCACCGCGATTGGTAAAAGTAGTGGCAGTGCAACAGCTGATAGGCGCATACATATCATATAAGCGCACTGGCAGGCTGTTGCCGATAAAAAGCTGTTGCTCCAATGGGCGACTGTTGGCGATGGCGCGCACTACCTGGGCTTCACCAAATTCCCCTTGATCGATATTGCGGATAAATAAATTATGCAATTCATCGTTATAGGTGATTAACGTATTCGCCCAGTTTGCCGAGGAAGAGCGATACCAATTCAATGCGGCAAATTGCGCCACATTGGCGTGCCAAATATGTTTCGCATTGTGGCTCGGATCTAGCCTGTCCTGCTCGGGTAACACTTGCCAGTAACTGTGCCAATTTTGCTCGGCGAGGTAGCTAATCAAGCGCTTAGACAGCAAGCGGCCACCGAATACCAGCACGCGATCCGCTTCCTGCAATAAATTGCGCGCCTTAGGGTGCTGCAGCAATTGATCGATATTACCTATTACTGCAGGATGTTGTCGCAGTTGGGATTGTGCATCGGTTAGCAATGGCCAACCAATTTTTTGCGATAGGGCAATGAGTTGCTGCGGATCTTGCTCTGGAGTGAGCGTGCCCGCGATGATCACTCCTTTACCGTGGACAAAACGCATAATAGCATCATCACTCGGGCTACTGACTTGGCTGCACTTGCCATATTGAGTGTAAGGACGCGCCAGTTGTAGCCAAGTGTGTAATGGCCTGAGATAGGGCGAGTCAGCATCGAGAATGGTGGCATTTAGCTCACTCGGATACAAAGGTTCACGGTACATGCAGTTAAAGTGCACCGGGCGAGTTTGATTCGCGACGGCTTCATCCACAGTCGTTAATAGGGCCTGTGGCGCAATATGGGCATCCGGTGTGGGCAAATTCACTTGCTTGGCGTAATTGGCGAAAATACCCGGTTGGACTATGGCCTGATTTGCTCCGCAATCCAGTAATTCGGGCGGCCGATCGCCACTTAAGACGATTAAAGGCACATGGGTCAGCCAAGCTTCAACAATCGCGGGATACAGGTTTGCCACCGCAGTGCCAGAGGTGGTAATGATGGCGACTGGTGCACGGCTGGCCTTTGCCAGACCTAAAGCCATAAAGGCGAGTCCACGTTCATCGAAATGTAAATGGCGTTTAAGCTTGGTTTGGTTTGCCGCCGCTAGGGTTAACGGTGTTGAGCGCGAGCCGGGCGCCATGCAGACATGTTGCACCCCAAGCCGTGCCAGTTCCTCAAGAATAAGTGCGCCCCAAATAAGATTGAGAGTGGCGGTATTTTCGGTTCGCATAGCTAAATCTATCAGGATAAAGATGGGCTTAGTGTAACGCGTTTATGCCCTAAGATGTATGCCCGGCTTAACAAATCTCAGGCACATAGGATGGGAGGTGGAGCCTAAGCTAAGGCAGGGGATGCCTGTCACCTCGAGTGTAAAGGGTCGCGATAATCTAAGTTTTAGCTAGATGATGTTATCGACAATTTTCTTAATTTGCCCAGTTAACCACGCCAGATCATCATTGTTCTTGTTGGGCAGGTTCTTTTGGACGAGGAAAATAGTCGGCACCTCTGTGCTGGCGTATAAGCGTTCTGCCTCGAGTTGCGACAATTGGCAGGTGTGCAATTCAGGTATGTCACTCACCATTTCGTAGATAACCCTATAGGGCAATAGGGATATCGTTTGGCTTTCCCCTAGGTATTCAAACAAACTTGAAATACTGGTAATGGTAATTTCAGTATTGAGTTTTATGCCATTATTGATACAAAACTCTTGGTATGGGCTGAGATTGGTGCTCGGGTTGCCAAAATCGGTATTCACATAGGGATATTCAGCAATGGTCTCTAGGGTAATTTCCCGTTTAAAAATCGGGTGATTACGACTAGCGATAAGATAAACCTTATCCATTTGATGCAAAGTGGTCGTCTGCAGTTTATCGCCAAAGGCGGCAACGTCGGCGGTGCTCTTATTACAGCAGATACCTAAGGTAGTATCGCCATTGATAATGTCCTGGGTGGTATGCATTGACCAAGGGGTAATGTTGATATGCATCTGTTTTTGTTCTTCTTTAATCGCCTGCATCAGGGCTTTAGGGAAGGCATAGGCGATTAATCCCGGTGCGGCAATTTCAACATGGGTTTTTACATGGCTGGTATTAGCGGCGTGTGCTTTTTGAAATTTATCGGTGCACTGAATGGTCTCTTTGGCAATAGGATATAAATGAGTTGCAAACTCATTTGGGAATAAACCATATTTGCGCCGAATAAATAATTCATCACCAAAAACTTCTCGCAGATTTTTAAGGCTGCGACTTATTTTGGGGGCGGGGATATCAAGTGCCTTAGATACATAGGTTGCAGATTTGTTTTCATATAATGAAACAAGTATTTTCAAACTCAAAATATCGAGGCAATCCATGTTGCTAATATGCATTTTTTATATTCCTTAATATTGAATGAATACGTTAATTTGCAACTAAGTATAGTGCCAAATAATCAATGGAATGTGAATCACATCCCAAGTTTAGGATCTTATATTATTCTAGCCTATAATCGGGTGCGTAAATTCTATTTTTTATATTTAAAAAGTTATTTTTAAGGCAATTTGAAATTTCATTTTTTAATATTTAGCTATATGAATTTCATTCTTTTGATTAACTAATATCAATATGTGAATTTAAGATTTGCGTTAAGTAGTAATGTGTGGCATGTCTTAACTTGTTGTTTATGTTTAAATTGCTATTTGCAAGTGTGACATAAGTCAAAAAAACAAAAGTGATTACCGATAATACTGAAGTTGCTTTAAAGGAGATAACAAAAATATAAATTAGTTTTTGGAGGCGTATATGAATACTTCAGTCATTCTCAGCTATGCGTTTATGTACTTCGTACTATTCGTTGCTGTACCTTTCGTGTTTGTTATGTTTGTCATGACTTGCATTAAGTTTTTTAGAGCAGATCCTGATGAGGCACATCATGAAATGAAACTTAAACCAGTGTTATTTGATAAACAGAGTTTCAACTTTTTTAAATCACTAAAAACCGTAGTCGAAGGCAAATACGATGTTTGCTGTAATGTCCCATTAGACACTGTATTTGACATGGACCAGCATGATGCTGATTTAAACCATGAATGTAGACTCGACTATGTGTTGATCGACCATGACTCATCAGAAGTGAAAATGGTGATCAGTGATTTTGGTAAGGAGACCAACTCTCCACTGAAGAAACTGTTTAGCAAATTCAATATTGGCTTTATTGAAATGAATCAGCATAAACAGTGGGATCCTCAAAGTCTAAAGCAAGCGTTAGCCGTCTGAACGTGACCGTCGGGTTCGGAGGATTCCGAACCCTGACTCTCCCCTCTCTCTTCCCCCATAGACAAATGTGAGGACTTCCTATGTCTACAAGACAATGGCTGTGGTCGTTACGCTTAGGTCTTGCAGCATTACTATTGAGTTTTGCCGCAACGAGTGCTGAGCCAGCCAATCAAATCAACAGTGATGCTTGTATGAAGTGTCATAAGCGTAACGGTCAAATGTTAGGGCATCACGGCCAAGATGCGATGAAAATGACCTGTTCGAGCTGCCATGGAGAAAAGGGTGACCACCCTAAAAAACCGAATGACCTCGTGGTCTTTGGTGCGCAGGAGGGGTCAGAACTCTCTGTACAGCTTAGAGTATGTCAAAAATGTCATACCAAGAAAAAACTCAGTGATGCAGATTGGACACATAATGTACACGCTAAAAAGGTGCCCTGTGCTGCCTGCCATAAACTACATAGTCCAACTGAACCTATGGCCGATATGACGCCAAAAGTTCGCAGTGAGCTGTGCCGCAATTGCCATACAGGCCAGCAGGAGTAAGGTTATGGAAAATTCAAAAAGAAGATTTCTCAAAGGTACTTGTGCCTTACTCGCCGGCGCTTCTGGTGCAACACTGCTCGCCACAGTGAATGCCACCGGTGAAGTGAAGGCTGAGCCAAGTGTGAAATACGCACTCATCCACGATGAAACTAAGTGTATTGGTTGCCAAGCCTGTGAGGTGGCATGCCGAGAAACTAACCATGTGCCAGAGGGCGTTTCACGACTCAAGATAGAGCAAACCGGCCCCTATGGTGAATACCCTGATCAGTTTTACCATTTTAGCCGTACATCCTGCCAACACTGTGAAGATGCGCCCTGCGTCAATGTGTGCCCGACCGGTGCCGCCTTTATCGATAAGGAAACGGGGATTGTCTCGGTGGACTCATGGAAATGTGTGGGTTGCCAATATTGTATCGCGGCCTGCCCATACAAAGTTCGCTTTATCAATCCTGTTACCCATGCTGCGGATAAGTGCGACTTCTGCCGTGAGACCAATCTCGCCCAGGGTAAACAACCCGCCTGCGTAGCAGCCTGTCCGACAAAGGCATTAGTGTTCGGCAATCTAAAAGACCCGACCTCTGAGGTGGTGCAAGTGCTTAAGGCCAATCCGACCCAACGCGCTAAGGTTGATCTCGGCACTCGGCCTAAGTTATTCCGAATCGTGGCTAAATCAGGGGAGGTGGCAATATGAGCGCCCTACATTTTGATACCTTAGTCTGGCATTGGCCGATTGCGATTTACCTGTTTTTAGCAGGTGCATCCGCAGGTGCCATGTTCTTTGCGGTATTACTCAAACATTTTGTGCTTAAACATAATGCCTATCAGTCGGGCTTTGTGCAGGCAGCCTGTATTGTTGCTCCCGTGGCGGTGATGGCTGGGCTTGGCATTCTCGTGCTTGATTTGACTAAGCCATTCGATTTCTGGAAGATTTTGGTGTTTTATAATCCAACGTCTGTGATGTCGATGGGTGTGCTTATTCTACTTATTTACCAAGTGTTTATGTTTATGTGGATAGGCCTTATTTTCCGCAAACCTATCGATGCTTGGTGTGAGAATCGCTTCCCAATAGTGCTTAAGCTAACGGCGTTTTTAGCCCGCTTTGAGGCAACCATAACAGGCTTATTGGTGATCTTCTCCCTCGCGTTAGGGGCGTATACGGGATTCCTGTTATCGGCCCTTCCTGGTTACCCTATGTTGAAAAATCCTGTGTTGCCACTGCTGTTTTTGGCATCGGGACTGTCTTCGGGGGCGGCATCATCCCTACTGGGCGGTGTGCTACTCAATGGTAACCCCAACGCTAAGGAAGTCCACTTTATCCATAGAGTAGAAATCCCGCTGATTTTGGTAGAAATAGTGCTGATTTTCACCTTCTTTATGGGGCTAGTGCTATCCGGCGGTCAAAGTAAACTGGCGACCTTCAATGCCATAGGATATGGCTTCTGGGGCTGGATATTCTGGATAGGCATAGTGGGTCTTGGTTTGTCTGGGCCGCTTGCGATGAACTTGTTTATGACGGCAACCTCGAAGCGTAAATGGGCCTATGTGGCGGGAACTGCGTGCTTGAGTCTGATAGGTGTTTTACTTTTACGGAACTTTATCCTCTACACCGGCCAGATGACGGTCGCCTAAAAAAGAGGAAAAGTGTTTACAAGCAAATGAATACGAGTGTGTAGGATATCGGTGGATAGTGAAAAGCAGTGTCTAAGGAAACGCTGTGAGATAGCACTCCCAATAGCACTGGCTGAGTTATTGAGGGTTGATTATCTTGTCACTGTCCGCTGTAACAGGGAGGTCGCTGGGAAAGGAGGCCATATTTGACACTTAGGTATTTTGCCCTGCCTCCACAAGGGCCTCGCCACCTTTATTCCTTAGGGGTGGCGTTTCTTGTTATTACTCCCCCAAATTATTGATCCACTCGCTCATCACCACATGGGTTTTTATCTTGATGATATCCGTATGGGTATCGATATATTCACGGATCTCGTGCAAACGTCGCATCGAAGGCGCGTGTACATAGACGAGCAAATCCATCTCCCCAGAAATTCCACGGCAGGTGATCACCTCTGGAATGGCCTGAAATACGGGCACCACATCGGCGCAACGCGGGCATTGGTGCTGGATCTCAAAATAGGCCGACACTCCCTCTTTTTGAGATTCACTGAGTAATACTTGGTAGCCCCGTATCACCCCCGTTTGCTCCAGTTTTTTGATCCGCTCGGCAACTGCGCTGCGGGACAGATTGACTTGTTCGGCAATGCGCGACACGCTTTGGCGTGCATCTTGACGTAAGCTGTTAATAATCGCGGTATCGAACTTATCCAAGTTGGGCTCCTAGGGTGGCGAGGGCGTAGGCTAACATCTTAAAATCCATAGGGTTATAAAGTCAGAGTATTGGCTAATTCTGCGGAGTTTTTAAGCGTTGCCGTCAATATGACGGAAATATGCTAATTATCCGGCATTTTGCCTGTATTGAATGCCAAGAACACTGAAAATGACGGCAGATTGTGGGACAAAATTTCACTATACTGACGGCTCAAAAACCACAGAATATTAGCAGATGAATCCAAATAGCGGAACTATAGGTCGTTGGCAAGGTGCGGGCCTAATGGCCACCACTTTGCTGGGCACAGGGGTGTTTATTTTACCGCAGATGACTATCGAGAAGGCACACTCGGGTGCGCTTGTCGCATGGTTGTTGCTGACCTTAGCCATCATTCCCGTCGCCCTAGTGTTTGGGCGCTTAGCCAGTGTGTTTCCCCACGCCGCCGGGCCTGCCTACTTTGTCGAAAAAGCCTTTGGCCGCACCGCGGGTCGCACCATAGGCTTAATTTTTTTACTTGTGGTTCCTATGGGGGCTCCGGCCGCCATTTTGATGACATTTCAATTTGTTAATGCACTTATCCCCCTCGAAGGTTGGTCCCAGGTCGGTGCCGAAATTCTAGTGATACTAGGGCTGTTTCTGCTTAATCTACGTGGGATCCAAGTGTCGGCTAAGCTGCAGTTTGGGTTAACTCTCTGTATCGTTGCCGTGGTGGTAATATTGTTTGGCGCGAGCAGTTTCCAGCAGGGACTACTCACCTCAATTACCCGCCATGGCATGCCAGAAATGCCAACTGTGATGATTGCTGCGGGTATCGCTTTTTGGAGTTTTCTCGGTATAGAAGCCATGACACACCTTGCCGATGATTTTCGTCGTCCGCAGCAGGATATGATCCCCGCTATGATGATGGGCACAGTGTTAGTGGGGGTGATTTATGTCGCTTGTACATTACTACTCTTGCTCGTGCCGACCGAGAAGAGTGTCGCCATGATCGGCGTATTCGATGCGTTATTAGGGGGATACGGCGCCCAAGTGATAGGTGTTTTAGGTATTGCGAGTGGCCTGGCGACGGTCAACGTCTATGCGGCAAGTGCGGCACGCTTGGTCTGGAGCTTTAGCCGTGAAGGTATTTTACCCCGCTGTTTTGCCGTTAAAAATGCCCATGGAGTGCCGATCCGGGCCCTAGCGGCATTACTGAGTGTAATGGCGAGCGTGATAGTGCTGACCTATCTAACGGGACAGGAATTAGAGCATTTGATCGCTTGGAGCAATGGGGTTTTTGTGATCATCTATTTAATGGCGATGTTAGCCGCGGCAAAATTATTACCAAGGCAGAATTTGCCATTAGTTGTGCTGGGGTGTGGCTTTTGTTTAGCGCTGGGTATTGCCCTCGGTGCGAGTATGGCCTATGTGTTTGTGCTGATATTGCTGGTGGCCCCTTTCCTCTGGTGGCAGAAGAGCCATCTTAGCCGTAAACAAAGCTTAGTCATGCCCGAATAGATTGATCTATGAAGAACATAAATAGCCCAGTATTGCGGTTTATACTGGGCTTTTGGGTGGTTGCTCTGGCTGGTGCGATGCCGCTATTGCCTGATTGCGCATTTGGATTAGCTCGCTGTGTTTGAGGTACAACAAATCCGCAGTGCGACGAATAATTTGGTCTTCGTAGTGGGATAGCTGTCCATCGGCATAGGCCAGTTGCCACATGGCGAGTAAAAGTTTTTGTTTTTGCTCTAGGTTAAATTCGGTATTAATCGCATTAGTAAATTCAAACAATGATGTTGCATTGCCTTGCACACGCTTGGCTTCATCGATCAACGCCTTAGCATCTTGCTCTGACATCGAAAGTGTTTCGGTGAGCAGTTTTGGTAATAGCGCTGTCTCTTCAGGTGCCAAGGTCTCATCGGCAAACACCACTTCTAACAACATACTCGCCGCAGCTAGCTTCAGTTGATGTGCCTTGTCTTCGGGCGTTATCGCCTGAGTGTGTGATTGAATAAATCGTCTTAATTTCGCGATCATATTTGGCGGTTCTCATACTGAGGGAATATAAAGTAGAGTCGATTAGGCGGGGAAAGTTCACCCTAAACCTTGTATCGTTTAGGGTGAGTTAAGACTGAATTACAGCAGTGAATTTAAGCCTTTCATTAATAGATCTGAGGTGCCTTCAGCGCCATTGGTTTCAAGGTAGGACTTAGCAATATCGATCATCGGCATCGCCAGTTCTTTTGAAATGCCAAGTTTTTCAAAGGCATCTAATACCATGGCTCCGCCTTGTAATGATGAGCCCAGATCGCCCGCCTTAGATAACAGGCCTGATACGCCTGAGTTGCCATCCAGCTTAGGGGCGGCAGCCAAGAGACTATCGGCATTTGGAATACTGGCGGCTAATTTTGAGTAATCACTCGTGCCTAAGCTAGATTGGGCTAAGCCCAATAAACTGCCTAATCCCCCTTCCGCCTGGGTTTGATTTAAGCCTAACTGTGACATCACAGTGCCGACCAGCTCATTGGATTGAGTGGCTGTGCTGGTGGCTGCTGCCTGGGTTTTTGTTTGAGAACCAGTAAGATTATCTAACCATCCGGCACTCGTTGGCGCGGCTAAAATGCAACTGCTAAGCAGCAGTGAGAGGGTGAGAGTCTGTTTCATATGAGGGCGTCCTTTGGGGTTTTGCGCGCAATAAGGGAGACAGTTTAACGGGTTTGCCACTTTTGTTGCAGTAGTTTTCTGTGATTTAAGGGCCACACTAGTGATTTCTTCTGTGCATTGGTAAGGGATTTTGGGTATTCTTAGCGGCAATTCACAGTGTTAATTTATTTCAATTATTTTGGAAAGTCGCATGTCACTATCCGCAATTTTGACCGAAGCCTATAATTTTTTCCGTAATCACCTCGTGCAGCTTGCCATGCTGACGGTGCCCTTGCTGCTGATCCAAGTTGGGATCCAGTTATGGTTAGGCGTCGAGATGAGCAAAGTCGATCTGGAAAATCCGCAATTTGGCGCGCCGCATATGATAGCTATGATGCTGCTATTGCTGACGTTTTCAGTGCTAATTGCCGCCTTAACCCTATACCTCGAGCTGCGTTCCCAGGGCCATAATCCTTCGGCGGGCTTAGTGTTAAAGGCGAGTTTACCTTTTGTGCCACCGCTCTTGCTGGCTGGGGTATTTTCGGGGCTCGCAATTTTAGCGCCGGTAATGTTGTTCGCGGCCTTTGGCCCTATGTGGCTGGTGGGGTTAGTGATCAGCTTTTACCTCTTCGCCCGTTTAGCCTATGTGAACTTTATGGTCGTGGTCGAACGCTTAACGCCCCTAGAGGCCATTAAGGCGAGTTTTAGTTTTAGCGGCCCTATCGTACTGAAAACAATCGCATTACTGATGTTGTATTTACCGCTTTCTGTGATTGGTAGCCAACTCTCTGGGGTTGCAGCCTTAGGCGGTTTACCTGTGCAAATGTTGGCGGATACCTTCATGTCTTTCATTGGCTTATTCGTCAATTTGGCATTATTTCGCCTGTATATGGTGTCTAAAAAGCCCCTCGCAGAATGATACGGATCTAATACATCGGATTGAGGTAAACATGTATGGGGACTCAGGTTGTGATATTGGATAGTGAGTTTATCCAAGGTTTTTCGGCCCCTCTCCTAGATGATTACCTCAGTGCGAAAAATTATGTGCGGGATGTGCCAACTCAGTCACTGCTGCATATTCGTAGTTTTACCCATAAGCTCACCGAACTGCTTAGGCAGGGTAAGGAAGTTTCTTTTACCAGCCCAAATCTCTATGACCGCATAGAGCAGTTAAACCAAAAACGCCTTATCGATGTTAAAACGACCCGTGCTTTGCATCGCCTGCGCGCCGATGGCAACCGTGGTGCCCACCCTGAAAAATACCATCTTACCCAAGAGCAATTACTCGCCTTAGCCCAAAAAGCCATTAAGGACGTGTTGGCCTTGGTGGAGCACTTGTATCCTAAGGTGACTGGCCGTGAAGCGCCGGAGTATCGGTATGAGGTCAGTGATTCTGTCACCGTAAAAGAACTCTGCTACCGCGCTGTGATGGAGGATGATCCCAAGGCGCAGTATCTTGTGGGGATTTCTTTTAAAACTAAAGCATTAATGCTTAAGGAACAAGAGCTTGCCCTCGTCGAACAGTACTATGGTACTGAAAACGATGACTCAGCTGTGAAGGACGTTGCCCAAAAAGCCAGTGATACCTTTGCAAAGGCTGCCTATTGGTTTGCCCTTGCTGCCCCAACACATATGGAAGCCCTCTATGAGCATGGGGTGAGTTTAATCCATGGCTATCAGGGTGAAGCCGATACGATTAAAGGTGAAGCTGCGATAGCCGCAGCGGCCGCAGCGGGTGTCGTCAATGCGATGGCATTGCTTGGCTATTTTTATCTGGTCGGCAGTGAGTCATTTAAGCCAGATTTGGCCCAAGCGAAACACTTTTTACAGCTGGCGGCGGATGGCGAACAAACCGAGGCGATGGCCAATTTAGGCGTGCTGCATTATCAGCAAAATGATCTTGCCCAAGCCTATCATTTTATTAGTAAAGCGGCGCAGGCAGGTTACCCCCATGCCCAATACCATTTAGCGCTTATGCTGGCCAATGGTGAGGGATGTCAACGGGATCCTATCGCCAGTGAGCATTGGATGGCCGAGGCCGCCGAGCAGGGACAATTGGATGCTATGTTCTCCCGCGCCCAGCATATGCTCCACGATGATAACGCTTTCGATAGCGATCTTACCCAAGCGGAGCATTATTTACGTGAGGTGATCAAATATGGTCACAGTGTGCCCGCGATGATTGAGCTGAGCATGGCCCTCGCCGATGGTATTTTAGGTCGTATAGATGTGGTGGGTGCGGCAGCCTTGCTCAATTTGGCTCGGCGCCATGCCAATCAAAAAGAGGCGGATATTATCCAGCCTCTGTGGCAATCATTGGCATTGCAGATTGATAAAGTACTCGACGTGACGCGTGATAGCGCAGAGATCCACAGCCTGAAACGCGCCAAGGACCTGCTTACCCTCACTTAATGCTAGCACTTAGCACTTAGCACTTAGCACTTAGCACTTAGCACTTAGCACTTAGCACTAGCGCTTAACGCTCATCCTCTTGATGCTCAAAAGTGCGACCCCGATAATGCGCGGCATGGGGTTCACGCACTAACTGTATCGAATCATCATGTTGTGTTCCTGCCGTTTGGGCTGCCCTTGCTTGGGCTGCTCGATTCAATTGGGCTAAGTGGCGCGCCACATAAATGCGGCTAAACAACACTATACAGCCTAGGGTAATAGCCCCAAATAACAGTACAAATGGCAATAAAAACAGTGATAAGCAAATAAGGCTGACACTGACAGCCATGGCTAACCAGGCCCGTGGGCCAGAAATTCGGGTTTGCAGTGGGCTCTGTTGGAACTGTTGATAAATCATAAGAACTCCTTATTAAGGGCGGTTTGATGTTTCAGCTACGACAGCGACTGTATGTTGAATGTCGCTCTATAAGTGTCCGTCAAGCGGCGCTAGTATCAGCGTGAAACGTCAACACGACCCAAGCAATGGAAAATCAGTGTGCAATAAATAAACGGATTCGGTCACGTTAATATTGGTTAATTTACGTTCTTTTACATCAATCGAGACTTTTTGTTGTGATAGCAGTATGAATGTAAATTTAAGGTGATCTCTGTGTTTATCTTGCGAGTTTGTAAGTTAATATTCTGTTTTTGTGTAATTATTTATTATCTTGGTTATCGGCATTGCTTTGTTTGTTATATAAAATGTGCGAAAATTTGACCAATTTTTTGATGGGTTTTCGTTAGTAATGTAAGTTTATTACCATTAACTGCCGAGGCTCAGCAATCTATACCACCATCCTTGATTTTGTGCTTTGTTAACAATAGACGCCCATATGAATTCATACTCGCTTAAACAAAAGATCCTGATTTCAGTCGTGATAGCCCTTTCACTCGTGATTGGTTTGTTGTCATGGCAAAGCTACTCCAGCCAAAAAGCGTTATTGCTGCAAAACAGCTTAGAGCAAGTTCAGCGTCTAGGGGATCAACAGGCACAGCGTATTCAGGATTGGTTAGCCGGACGTCAGGACATAGTCGAAGCGCTGGCCAACAAAATCGAAGGCGATAGCTTGAGCGCATTACAACAGGCGCAGGCTTCTGGGCGTTTTCAACTGACCTATTATGGTATGCAAACCGGGCAAATGTTGGATTCGGATCCGAGCATTGATCGCACGGGTTATGATCCACGAACCCGCCCTTGGTACAAACAGGCCATGAATGAAGGCAGCCTTATCCTCACTAAGCCCTATATGGATGTGGCCTATAACATCTTAGTCGTCACTATGGCTAAGGCGACTTCGCAGGGGGTTGTCGGTGGTGATTTATCGATAGCAAGCCTAGTGGAAAGCGTGAATCGCATGACGCTCCCCGCTAACGGTTACGCCATTATGATGCACAAAGATGGCACAGTTATCGCTTATAAAGATCATGCTAAGTCAATGAGATCTATAGGCGAAATAGATAATGAGCTCAATCGAAGCTTGCCAGAACAGAGCCGTAGGACGGGCGCATTGTTGCCTATGTATTTTGAGAATGAAGGCCGCGACAAGCTCGTCTGGAGTGTCGATATTCCCAATACGGATTGGGAATTGGTCCTAGTGCTCGATAGGGAAACCCTTGAAGCGCCACTGACTAACCTGCTACTCACCCAACTTGGGCTCTCGGCACTGGTGTTGTTGCTGAGTGTATTAGCCATTTCCTGGTTAGTGGGTATGTTACTCGGACCATTGAGCCGAGTATCACAAGCCCTCGCCCGTATTGCCGATGGTAACGGTGATTTAACGCAACGCATTGAAATTGATAGCCAAGATGAGGTGGGTGTGCTGGCCGACAGCTTTAATCGGTTTGTGGGCAGTCAGCATCAACTGATCAGCCATATTCGTCATTTAGCCGCCGAGTTAGATGCCGATGCCGAGCGCAGCCTAGCGACGACACAAACATCGGTTGCCGAGTTGCAACGCCAGCAACAGGAAGTGGCTATGGTCGCTACGGCGGTAACGGAAATGGCGAGTGCCACCAATGAAATTGCCGCCAATGCCGAAAACACGGCGACGGCGGCGCAGCAATCCGCCGCGAGCAGCTTACAGGGGAAAGAGTTAGTCAATAAGACCCGTAGCTCTATTAATTCCCTTGCGGATGAGGTCGCTCAAGCGACGGATGTGATTGAAGATTTAAGCCGTCACGCCCAGTCTATTTCCAGCATTTTAGCGACTATTCAAGGGATTGCCGAACAGACAAACCTGTTAGCTCTCAATGCCGCAATTGAAGCTGCCCGTGCGGGTGAGCAAGGGCGTGGTTTTGCGGTGGTGGCCGATGAGGTGCGGGTATTGTCGCGCCGTACTCAAGATTCGACCCAAGAAGTGCATACCACAATTGAAACCCTGCAACGCACGACCGCCAGAGCTGTCAGTCTGATGGAAAGCAGCCAAGCGTTAGCGGGTCACAGCGTTGAAGATGCCAACGCCGCGGCGAAGGCATTAGAAGAAATTACCCAAGCGGTGAATGTGATTTCCGATATGGCGGGCCAAATAGCCACAGCCGCAGAAGAACAAACACAGGTCACCGGGGAGATCACGCAAAATACCGTAGCGATTAAAGATGTGACCGATGAGATCACTGAGTCTGCCATGGCGGATTTAGCCCAGGCGAGGGGGCTAAAAGAGCGTGCCAATGATCTGAATGCCCAAGTGGCGACCTTTATTCTATAGGATTTTTGAGTCGTGTTAGCCCGGCAAAGCTTTGCTTTGCTGGGCTTTTTTATGCTTACACTTTTTATGTCCACACTTTTTTATGCTTACACTTAAGCCTAGATTTAAGCCATTTCACTGGGGTGAAAAAGTGTAGACACACTCTGGCAAATGGTTTCTCTAATCCACTTATGGCCTTGGTCTTCATCATTACGTTGGTGCCATAACAACACATAGGCCATAGGCATAAACTCGAAGGGTAAGGGCAGTAGCTTGAGTGGATAAAGCTGACAGGCGTGGCGTGCAAAACTCGAGGGTAAGGTAAAAATCAAATCGCTGTGGGCGCACACACTGGCCGCGCCGTAAAAGTCGGGCACTGTGGTGCTGATTTTGCGCCTGTGGCCAAGGTCGGCGAGAAAGTAATCCAAGGCCCACCAATCGCTGCCCTCACAACGTACTTGTACATGGGCCATATCGAGGTAAAGGGGGAGGTTCCATTGGGCTGAGGTGAATGCGGCCATCAGCGGATGATCTTCACGCACTAAACACACTTGTTCGTCGGTGAATAATGTCTGGCAGGCAAGGCCTTCGGGCAATTTGTCCATCCGTGGATCGGCAAGCGGGTGTAAGTCTCTGCCGGAAATACCAAAGTCAATTTGCCCTTGTTGTAAATCCTGCATGGATTTCTCAGTCCAAACATAGGAATCCAACTTAATGTTGGGTGCACTACTGAGTAATGGCCCAATAAAGTAGGGGATTAAGGTCTCATAGGCGCTTTCCACCATAGCAAAAGAAAACTGTCGATTGCTGCTGGCAGGGTTAAAAGTGGGCGGCTGGGTTAATTGATACAGATCCTGCAAAATATTAGGCAGTTTTTGCCCCAGATTAAGGGCGTGCGCCGTGGGTTTTAAGCCGTGCGCCGTGCGTTGGAAAAGGGGATCATCTAAGGTTTCCCGTAAGCGATTCAAACTCTTACTCAAAGCAGACTGGCTGATATGTAAGCGGCTGGCCGCGCGAGTCACGCTTTGCTCTTCGAGCAGCACTTTCAGTATGACCAGCAAGTTTAGATCGATTCTGGCTAAGTTATCGAGATTCATAGATATTCCTCAGGGGAAATTCACTTTGGAAATTATACCATTTCTATTCATACCTTGAGTTATTTAAAATAGCGCCCACTGAAATAGCCTTCCTGTTTAACTGAGAATATTTATGCGGCGCAATCTGTTACCTATCCTGATGTCTATGGTGCTGTTAAGTCCATTAGCCATTGATATCTACTTACCTTCTATGCCAACCATGGCGACAGAATTTGCCGTATCAGCCAGTGAAGTACAGTCAACGCTAGTATTGTTTTTATTTGCTATGGGTTTAGGCCAAGTGCTGATTGGCCCTCTGGCGGACCGTTACGGACGCCGTCCCGTCGCCCTGTTTGGGGTGTTACTCTACGGTACAAGTAGCTTATTGGCCGCCGCTGCCATTGAATTTCATTGGTTGCAAATTGCCCGTGTGCTGCAAGGTCTAGCGGCCTGCTCCACTTCGATAGTGGTATTTAGCGCGGTGCGTGACTGTTATTCTCAAAAGGAAGGCGCCAAGATTTACAGTTACTTAAATGGTGCCATCTGCGTGATCCCCGCACTTGCCCCTACCTTAGGTGGACTATTAGCCATGCAATTTGGCTGGCGCTCAACCTTCGTCTTTATGACCCTTTACGCCATTTTAATGATGTTAGTCGTTGGTTATCGCCTACCCGAGACTCGCCCTGCTAATACAGTGACGACTGGGCCTTTGTATCGCTGGGGGCGCTATAAGCCAGTGCTGAGTAACACGCATTTTCTGTTTTATGCCTTTGCCTGTATGTCAGCTATGGCGGCGATTTTAAGCTATGTGTCCTACTCACCCGTGTGGCTGATTGGCCATTTAGGGGTGTCTGAGCTGGCATTTAGTGGCCTGTTTGGTCTGAACGCTGTCGTCAATATTGTGGCCTGTTTTGCGGCGCCCGTGGTGATCCGTAAGTTAGGTAATCGCCCAACCGCGATCCTCGCATTATGGTTATTGGTGCTCTCGGCGGCATTGATTATTGCCGCTCAGCTGCTTGGCCCTAGTACTGGCATGGCTGCCGCCTTTGCCTTTATGTTGCCTATGATGTTGTTATGTATTGGTTTTGCATTCTTACTCGGCCCCGCGACTAGCATGGCATTGTCGGCTTTCGGTGAGCGTGCGGGCACTGCTGCGGCCATGTTAGGTTTTATTCAGATGAGTGGCGCTTCTATTCTCGCAGGACTGGTACAACAGACGGATTTAACTGCGCCCTATGCGGTGGCGTTAGTGATGGGGGTTTTCTCTATTGGATTGCTTTCCATGATGGCGTTAAGCCGATTCGATCACTGGCATCAAGAACAGTTAGCCGCGGAGCATTAGTCGTTCGGCTAATCCTACAGGGCTAACTGTACATCACCTAACTGCTTAATCGTAGACACCCTTTGCCCGTAGCTTATTTGACCTTAGCTACGGGCATTTTTTTAGAAGCGTCCGTTGATGCCTAGGGCTATGAAGACATCATCTGCATCTGAATCAATGAATTTTGAGATACTTGTCTGAGCGGAGATAAAATCAGTAATACGCCAGTAATAAGAAGTATAAATGGTTGAGGGATCATCCTCATCTTGGATTGTATGACTTGCTCCCACGGCCCAAGATTTGTTGATAAACCAACGTGCGCCGAGGTTCAAAGATGTGTCATTACTCGTATAATGGTAATCGCTGCCAAAGTCGAAAGTTGATGAACTCTCACGGTTCGAATAGCCTAAGTCTGCGTACAGGTCAACGCCTGCTGTTGATTCTAATGGAATAAAACTACGAATACCAAGGCCCACAGTGTCGACGTCAATTTCACCTTTATAATATGTCCCATAGGCAAGATCAGTATTATCAGTAGAATATTTCAGGTAAACGGCCGAATTGGCGTTAAAGTAATAACCGAGTTTGGCACCGTAGTTATTTGTCTCCTGATAATCACTATCCATCATTCCATAACTTAGCCCAATAAACCATTTTGAATCAAAAACATACTCTCCATTAATGAGATAGAAATCGGAATGTTCACTAACGTTATAACCAACACTGATATTAGATGATTGCGCTAAAAAACCACTGAGTGCATAGGGCGCTGAATCTTGGCTAACTGGGGTGAAGTAATAGCGATAATCCGCATTCCATGTGCCCTCACTGAATTCGTCGGTTGAGGCAGAATATGTGATACCAGCATCATGTTGATATGGACTATCTGTGGCGGCGAAGGCGCTTGAACTGGTAAGTGCGAATAAGAGGGCGATATGAAGTCGATTAACGAGCATTGCTGTTCCTTTAGTAATGTTGACTGAAACTAACCCTCATAGTCATTAAAACGGCTCATCGCTCTTATGGGTTATTTATATCAGTCGTTGCGTCCTAGAACGTGAAAGATACACTTTGTTAACAAAATGTCAATAATGCTTTTGATTCAACGGGTAAAGGGAACATTATTCAGTTCATTGCAAGCTGCTATACTGCTTCTTAAATGTTTTATTGAGAAGCCGCCTTGACCCGCCACTATTGCTCCACTTGCCGTTATCCACTCAATACTTGCCTGTGCGCCCATGTGCAACCTATCTATCCACAGACTCAACTTTTGATATTGCAGCATCCCTCTGAGGTGGAACATAAAAAGAATAGCGTTAGGGTATTAAGCCTAGTGATACCCAATACACGGGTTTATGTTGGTGAAACACATGACGATTTTGCCGTATTGCGAAGTGAACTGGCTCTATGTGATAAGCCGATTTACCTTGTTTACCCCTCGCCGCAGAGTGTGAGCGTTGAAACTCAAGTGATTCCCGCCGATTGTGTGTTGTTATTAATCGATGGTACCTGGCGTAAGGCATTTAAAATATTGCAGTTAAACCCTTGGTTGGCTCAATATCCGGCGGTGCATTTAGCCGAGGGCTATGAGTCGCGCTATCGGATCCGCAAATCGAGTCGCAGCGATAGTCTATCTACCCTAGAGGCGAGTGCTTATATGCTTAGTGCCTTGGATGCAGAACTCGACATTCGACCCCTGATTGAGGTGTTTGAGTTGATGGTGGATTTACGGATTAAGGCAATGCCGCCCGATGTGCAACTGCGCTACCTAAAATCAACATAGGCAAGTGGTTTTCACGCCTCACATTTTTGGCATTCCATGCGAATTAAAATAGTTAAAATCTTATTCAGATCACGCTAACTTAGGACAAAACACGGTTTAATAGTTGCGATTCATTTGCAGTGCAAATGATGAGATAGCTTTGCCAGCCAATTGCTTTGCAGGGGAGTAATTCCATATTTTATGGTGTGCTGGCAAGGCTATCGAGACTATGTGTTAGTCTATGTATTAGTTGACGTATGAGTCGATTTATTAGGGTGTTAGGCGATATGTTTTTCAGCCAAAAACGTTTGGGTGAATTGCTCCACTGAGGTGGGATAGCCGAATAAAAAGCCCTGTGCGCAGCCTTGTCCCATATCGGTGACAATATCTTTTTGTCTTTGTGTTTCAATCCCTTCTGCTACAAAATTAATGCCGAGTGCTTGGGCAAGTTGCACTATGGCATGGCAGAGTCTTTGCCCTGAAATATCACTTAATCTGAGTGCAAATTCGGCATCAATTTTCACGCTATCGATAGGTAACGTCCCTAGGCGGCTGAGAGAGGATAAGCCGGTTCCAAAATCATCGATGGCAATACTGACGCCTAAATCTTTGATGCGTTTTAGGGTGTGCCGTGCCAATTCGGGTTGGCGTAGCAGTGCCGATTCGGTGATTTCTAAGATGAGTGCATTGGCGGGTAACGCCGACATTTCTAGGGCCGTGGTCACTTGGCCCACAAAATCCACATGTTCTAACTGCAGTGGCGAGACGTTGACTGAAATTCTAAAATCGGACTGATACTGGGCGCGCCACAACGCCGCCTGCTGGCAGGCTTCTTCGAGTGCCCATTGGCCTATGCCTACAATCAAGCCCGTTTCTTCTAACAGTGGTACAAATTCTGCGGCATCAAAATGTTCGGTCGGTGATTTTTGCCAGCGCAGCAGGGCCTCGGCCCCCACGGGTAGGTTTGTATGCAAATCGACTATGGCCTGATAGGCGAGTGTGAATTGTTTTAAGCTATGAGCGTGCCTTAAGTTGTTGATGAGTTTTAATTTTAACTCAGCAGCTTGGCTCATGGCCTTATCATAAAACACTAAGTGTGGCTGGCTCTTTTTGGCGCAGTACATGGCCGTATCGGCGAGGCTGATCAGTTGTCCCGCTTGGTCACTGTGGGTCGGAAACAGCGCAATCCCTATGCTAGTACCAAGGAAAAACTTTTGGCCTTCAATTTCGAAGGGGCTGTCAAATAAACTCAAAATTTGCTCTGCAAACAGTTGGATTTCATCCTTACAACTGCAATCCTGCAGCACTAAGGTGAACTCGTCGCCACCCATGCGAGCGATATCGGCCTTGTCAATGCAACCCGCCTCGAGCCTAGCTGCCACTAACTGTAGCACCCTATCCCCCATAGAATGGCCAAAGCTGTCATTGATATTCTTAAAACCATTAAGGTCTAAAAACATCAACGCCCCTAAGGAGAGGGGATCTTTCTTGAGATTTTCAAGGGCGCCATTGAGGATCTGTTTCAGATGAAACCGATTCGGTAGCCCAGTCAAAGTGTCATACATGGCACGGGTGGTGAGTTGGGTCTCCAATAGCTTTTTAGTGCTGATATCACTAAAAATATTAACGTGGAACCGTGCTCCATCATCCGTCACTATTTTTCGGCTGCTCTGCCATGCCGGGAAAGCGCTCCCATCGGAACGTCTTTTTAAGGTTTCACCTTGCCATGATCCCCTCTGTTTTAAGGCGATTTGGCACTCGGTTTCTTCCCCTACATTTAGGCTACGTGCCTCTAAAAAATCCGGTGTTTTATTAATCAGTTGTTCCGCGCTATAACCGCAGATACGGCACATGGCTTTATTTACGGCGAGAACCTTATTGTCCGCATCAGTGATATAAACCGCTTCCGCACTTTCTTCTAATGTGGTCGATAGAATTTCTTTGGGAATATGGGCAAAACCATCGGAGATGGATTCCCGAATTTGATTTCGGCGATTAAGTGCCTGTAACTCAACGAGGATCACGGGTTGTTGTTGCAGGTAGCAGCGATACAGATTGATCCTCGTTGGCAGCTCATTACCCTGTTGATTCAGGTGCAGCCAGTTAAATTCCACATGATTGCCTGCAATGGCTTCGAGGATCATTTCCCTTGCCGATTCAACGCTGTTACGGCCAGATGATTGGATCCTAGGTGAAAAATCATAGGGAGTTGCGTTCACAAAGGCATCATACTCGGTGCCAAAATACGTGAGTGTCGCGCGATTGGCGCTAATAAAACTAAAGCCTTGAATAAGGGCTAGAGGCTCTTGATGGGGATGTGTGCGCCAAAAAGATAGCCTTTCTTGCAATACGGGATCATCAGTACTGAGTTTATCGAGCAAGTTTTGCCATCTAATCATTTAGGATACTCCCTGGTGACGCAAATAAGGTCACATCCCACTTCCCTAGGTCTTTCGTTCATATCGAAATTAACCCAAATAGTACACCATTCGAGCGGGGTTAAAAATAAACCGAATCGTGGTTTCACTCAAATATAAAAATAAATAACGAAAGTTTAAGATTTATTCCTTCTGTTATTTCTAATGCAAATCATGCTGAGCAACCCTAGTTTTATAAAATTTTATGCTATGTTTGACCCATTGTTAGCCCTGATACGATCTAGGACAAGGAGCAAGGAAATGGGACATCTGTTTAAAATAGTCGCTTTTATCGCATTGTGCTTTGGTGCCATCACTCCCATTGCGAGTGCGGCAGATGCACAAAAACCGCGGTTAACCTTAGAGCAAAAGGCCGATAAGGCGCGCACAGACTCCCAACAACTAGAGCAAGCCCAATTAGAAAAGGCCCGCCAAGCCGCTAAAGAGACAAACGAGCGAGAAGAGAAAATTAAACAAAAATCATCGAAAACAACGGATTGGGAAGAAAAGCAAAAGCTGAAGGCGCAAAAACAGTTCGACGAAAGGGAAACACGTGAGCAAAAATATTTACGTGAGGCGAAAGAAGCCGCCGCAAAAGAGCGTAAAATCCCTAAACCTGAGTGATAGCCTCGGCCACTGCTCCGCCGTTTAATGGGAACTTGTTTGGCGGTTGTTTGCGTGACTACTCTTACCTCTAGGATTACCACTAGGAATTGTTGTTGAATATTTGCCCCTTATGCCACGGCGCTGACTTAGTTGTTTATCATCACGATAAAAAGCGCCGCTACCACCAATGCCAGACTTGTCAGTTGGTTAGCGTGCCTGCCGAATATTATCTTTCGGCCGAGGCTGAAAAGGCCGAATACGATAAGCATGAAAATCATCCCCATGATCTTGGCTATCAAACATTTTTAAACCGCACTCTCGAGCCGCTACTGAGTCGTGTTAGCCCATCGGCTGTGGGCCTTGACTTTGGTTGCGGCGAAGGTAAAGCACTGAGCTTGATGGCCAAGGCGCGTGGCTATCGGATTGAGAACTACGACCTTTATTACGCCAATCACCCCGAAACCTTAGCCCGCCAATACGACTTTATTACCTTAACCGAAGTGATAGAGCACGTAAGCAATGCCGCAGATTTGCTTGCCCAACTCGATAGCCTATTAAAACCCAAGGGCATTTTGGCCGTGATGACCAAGCGCGTACAAAATCAAACCGCATTTGCCAGTTGGCACTATAAAAATGACCCTACTCATATCAATTTTTACGCCGAAGCGACCTTCCAATGGCTCGCCCAGCACTATGGCTGGCGATTAGAAATCATCGATAAAGACGTCGTATTTTTTTATAAAGAAATGTATAAAGAAACCCATAAAGCGCCCTAATTTATGTGGCTAATTCGATTAAATAAATTCCCATAAATGCATATGCGAGCGCTATAGAGCAAACGGATTAACACTGCTGCTAAGTGTCAGGATGAAGGAGTAAATACAATGGACGTTAAGACCTATCTACAGGCATTGAGCGCTCTCTACGCCAACGTGAATCAAACACTCGCATTGAATCATGGTTTATCCAACTCAGCCTTAGATGAAGCTGAAAAACAATTAGGTTTTAAACTTGTTTCCCCGCTCAGGGAGCTTTGGGGATATGCCAATGGTGGCAACGAGTGGATCACGGTATTTGCCCGAAAAGACTACTTCTGCCGGTATGATTTTTTGTCATTAGCTTCGTCACTTAAATATCGTGACCGAATGAAAAAACAGGCTCAGCACTATGTGGATTACCACGAGCCAGAAGTTCGGGATCCTAAAATCCAATCCGGATGGTATCAAGAAGGTTGGTTGCCCTTCGCTCAATTTGGGGGTGGCACATTGCTCTTGATTGCGGATCATTCACCCTCGGCACTAGGCCGAATGGGGCAAGTGATCGCATACACCCATGACCCCGATATGATGGACTTTATTAGCACAGATCTAAGCCAATTGTTTGAACAATCCCTAGCGCAAATCGCGTTATATCCAGATGAATTAATTGAGGATTAAGGATAACGAAAATGAACGTTTATTACTCTATAGGCCGAGTAAACCTATGATTGAAGTTGAACTTCAGGGCAAGATGAAGTGAGGTATGATGTGAAAAGCTATCCTAAAAAAGACAGAGACCAAGCACTAAACGCATTGCAGAGACTGGCAGAAAATGACGAGCAATCAACTGAGCCTCAAGTCGTCAAACTCGCTATCCTACAGCAGCGCGTAAAAGAGAGTCGCCATCTCGCCGCTAACGAATGGATTCATCGCATCAGCTACATAGAAAATGATTTAACCCAATTAGCCATAATCCAGCGGGTGGCCTTTAATAACTTTGATGAATTTATAAACGGCCTGACATTAGCGGGGCGCTTTGGTTGTTTAACGCGATTAGTGCGGGGTGGGGATCATTCGGGGACTGATAGCCTACACATTTGGCCCCTGTTGGCGGCACTAGCCATCCATGATTTACCTACTATTACAGCCTATAAACAGCGATTTGTGCCGCCTTTTTTAACGGGACATAAGGTGACACTCTTGGCTTGTAATGCCGTATATGCCATTTTAGGTGTCACAGCCGTGACAGATAAGTTACGCCATCAACTCATAAACCTAAAAGACTCGAAATACAGCATGGCGATGCTGCGCAGCCTAGCCGCCATAATCAATCAGGATATGACCTCGTTTATCGATAATATCGCCATTATGGTGAAGTCTAATCGTCTGCAGCAGGAGTTCTCGCCACTGGAAAAATGTTACTGTGTTAACGCCCATGGTTTAGTTAATCTGTGGCGGTTCCATACGGCCAATGCACCACTCCCCCCACTTGATTTTCCCCTACCATGGCAGCATGAATTACACGGATTTTTTACCACGGGTCACGAGTCTATCGCGATTTCTTTCGATCCGTTAGCTGAGCGAGAATTAAATGATCTGCCCATTGACCAAAATACGCTGACGCTAATCCATTCATTAACTGCACATTCCCGCAGAGATTGTCATGAATAATCCAAGCATAATTAACTGGGTGGGTAGAAAACGTCTAGGGCAAGATTTAAATATGTGCTCGTAAAATCTGGAACTAGGCTTACCTAGTCTGGTTTACGCGCAGAACTCAGCTATAGATATCAACTAATTAGCCATAAAACTGCATAAAATACCGCTACCGCAAAAAAGCAAATTCCTATAGCATCATTCATACCCATTTATATGGATGTGGTAGCGGCCATATTTGATATTTAGTAAACAAGCGATTAATGCACTGTAAACAGGACAGTGCATTAATACTAAGAGATTGGGCAATATGGTGAACATGAACATGAACATGAACATGAACATGAACATGAACATGAGCATGAACATAAATATATGTGAAGCTAAAATTAAAAACGCCGCAGAAATATCAAGGTTAACTACAGAGCTTGGCTATGTTGCAGATGAAGCTATGTCCAAAGAATGGTTGAGTTATTTGTTAAACTCAGAAAATCACCACGTACTTGTAGTCTTAAGCGCTTCAAAAAATGTTGTTGGCTGGCTTGTAATAGAAAAACGAATATCTTTAGAAACTGGCTTTAAATCAGAAATTACAGGGTTGATTGTCGGTGAAAAATATCGTCGTCTTGGCTTAGGCCAAAAATTAGTATTCGCAGCGTTAAACTGGGCTAGGAATTTGGGGCTTAAAAAAGTGGTTGTTCGCTCCAACATTCAAAGAGAGAAGTCCCATGATTTCTATCATAGTATTGGTTTTTCCTTTAAGAAAACAGCCCATAATTATGAAGCAGAACTTTAGCATAATCGTGTAGCCGGAGGTATCTAGCATCCACTTCCAATGCATGCGGCTCCGCACAAGGAGGTTCATCTATGCGACTACAGGCTGAGTGTCACTGGAGGGGCGGTTTAATCGCAAAGGCAGAATGAAGCTCCTTTTTTAATCGAGAACTGCCAGCCCAATGCTTCCAAATGACTACCAATAAAAATGATCGAACTGATAATTTTAATGATAAATCAATGCGATGGTGATGTGATTTTGTCAACAAGCGATTTATGCCCTGCAAACAACGCAGGGCATAAATGCTAAGACGTTAGGTGTTTTAGTGGGGAATTTAGTTCGTGTTTAGTGCAGCGGATCACAGTTTCATGGTTGATAGCATGAAGATAGTTGTTGACTCAATTGAGTCGAAGTTTAATGAACCTTTCTTTGCCGAGTTCAAAGACATTGCGATTGAGGCAATATCTAAATACATCGCCGCAATCAAGAAATTTGAAGCATCAGGGACGAAGCATTATTTGTTTCCCAGCCAAGACAATGAGGCTGAAGAATTTATACGTTCGCACTTCTGCGAACTTGTCGACAAAATAGACGACAACAATGTGATTCAGGTCTTTGATGCGCTGCGACACTCGTTTTCGTGTTATGCGTACAATGGACTCCATCAGCTTTATACTCGCCAAGAAAATGAATGCTGGCACCCTAAAATAAAGCTTACAGAAGTCTTGTTCCCAAATGACATTGAATCACTTGATAAAGAGCTAACCCTTTATCGTGGTTGCGATATTAGTGAGATCGAGAACAATTCTTTCGGTCAGGCTTGGACCACCTCATTACAGGTAGCCAGAGACTTTGCGTACACTCACTATCAACACCAAATCTGGTTTGCAGGAAATCGTAGGATCGTTTTAGAAGCAACATGCGCGAGGGATCAAGTCCTGTTTTCAGAACAATCAATTGAGTATGAAGTAGTAGTTGATGCGAGCAAGTTGATTAATGTGCGAAAACACGCCTAATACTACAGCCGAGAGGGACAGCTTCTCCTAACTTCCACGTTATAAAACAAAGGTGATTCTTGAAATTATATAAATATCTACATCCTGATCGCATAGATGTTTTGAAGAATAGGGCTATTCGTTTTTCTCCTCCTATTGCGTTCAACGACCCGTTTGAATTCAAACCAGTTATAAGTAGTATTGCGTCTGATGAGTATGTAAATGCTTATGTGGTAGAGAACTTAGAGAGTTTAGTTGACTCCGAGTTGTCTAAAGTGCCGGAAGATGTTCTAAATTTAATCCCAAGATCTAAAGTTCAAGAGTTCGCCGTTTCATATTTTAAGAATAACCCGCTACTGTTTAGCTTCCTTATGAATAAGGCAAAAGAGCAGTTATCTACGATATTGTCTGAAAAGTCTAATGAGCTTATTGGCGTATTGAGTTTAACTGAAAAGCCAGATAATTTGCTCATGTGGTCTCACTATGCCGAATCGCATCGTGGATACTGCATAGGTTTTAACTCCAATCATTCATTTTTCAATCGAAAGCGTTCTGAAAAGGACGAGTTCTATCATTTGAGGAAAGTAAAATATTTGGCTCATCGGCCATCGAAGTCACTGGTTGATATGAATGGGACGGATATGTTTTTGCTAAAATCAAATGTCTGGGAGTACGAGCAAGAATGGAGAATGTGCGCTGTTTTACCTGACGCAGATACGACTATTAACTTTACTGCTCCTGCTGTTCATTTGTTTAATTTTCCCGCTGATGCAATAGAGGAAATAATCGTAGGGGTTAACGCAGACTCTTCGTTAACTGAAAGCATCAAAAATATTATTGACCGTACGGAATTTAGTCACGTAAAGGTTAAGCAAGCTAGTGTCTCTGAAAAGGAATTCACTTTGTGTTTTATAGATTTATAACAAATAAAGATAGGCCGCGTGTAGCCGCGACCCATTTTTATGACGCTTGGCAAGTGTTGAACAAGCCCGATGCTGGTTGTTGACACTTTATTATGCAAATGGTTGGTTGAGAATTTGAGGGTCTAAAGGTCGTATTTTGAAAGTGACTTTTGTGCAGACATGACTAGCCCTTAGCGAGCGAGCCAGTATTTTTGTAAATTTAGCGAGTCACCCAAAGTTAAAGCTGGTCTAGGGGTAAAGCTTATGCATGGCCGGAAAATGCGGGCTTTCAGATATACGCCAGAATTAACGGCATTAAGCACTGTCATGGAGGTGACCGTCCGCCCCATGGACGGGGCGGTCGAGCATCCATGGACGGGCTGGCTGCGTGTCACTGTAATGGCAGTGCTTAATCGCTGAGACAGAATTATGTTTTATAAAGAAGTAATATCGCATGTTCTTCTTCAACATAGAGCTACCAGCCCCATTCTTGATGAACAGGTATGGGATGGGTATTTTAATGTATGCCCTGATTTATTTTTCTAGTTGTTAAGATCACATTTATTTTTGTAGTCAATGGAAATTGTTAATGTTACGTTGCGTAACTTGTTTTTGAGCATACATTTTACAATACAAAAATTAATACGTTACGGAGATATCATGGGAAAGTGTTTGACTATATGTTTGGTCATGACCTTAGCGGGATGTGTATCAGTCCCTAAGTCTGTTGATGAAATTAAAGCGGCCGGAAAGGCTAAGCATTCGTTTTGTTCTGACAAAAGCCATCAAGAAACCGTTGCAATTATAGAGCAACAATTGAATCGCTGTTTTGCTCATGGAGTGCAAGAAATTGTTGGTGGAACAAGTAATACATTTATTGAGAAACTAGATACTGGAAAAAATACAGTCACACTAGCCTCGGTAGTACATGCCAACTGGAATCGCTTCTATCAAATGCGTGTTGATATCAGTGCACTCAGTACTTGTCCATCCTTTGTCGAAGCTTATGGTATGTCAGACAGTTGGTCTGATACCACTAAACTTATTCAGAGCTGGGTTAAAGGTGAAAGTATGGATAAATGCTGAGTCTGTTGAGCGACAAGTAGCTAATCTGTTTTACCTTTTTCCTAGGGCTGGCTCTACTCTACGTTGGATTCCCGCTCTACGTTGGATTCCCGCTCAGAAGCATTGCGGGAATGACGACTTATTATGGCCTCTAATGAAGCATCATTAGGATTTGGCCCTTTAACTGTGTTATTTGCCTTTATCATTAAATCTATTAACAATTCCTCTTTGTCCGTGTAGTTTAGGTAGCTTATAAAAACAACAATAGGCTATCGCTATGACTGTACCTTCAGTATCACCAGCTGTATCACTTTTTGTATCAAAACTGTCTATCTCAAAACTATCTATCTCAAAATTAGCTATCGCAAAATTAGCTATCTCAACATCCGCGATCCAAAAAACATTCGGCTTTAAATCTGCTGCAAACCAATCCCGTCTTCCCAAGACCTTGCTCGCTTCGGCTTTAGCTTTGAGCTTTATGGGCGCGGGTTTGAGTTCGGCGCAAGCGGCGACCAGTGCTATGCCGGATGCGGCTAAGTTGGCGGCGGGGGTGGAGCAAAAGGTGATCGACTGGCGCCGCGATTTACATCAACACCCTGAGTTGTCTAATCGTGAGTTTCGTACCAGCAAGATTATTGAAAAGCATCTGAAATCCTTAGGTTTAGAAGTTCAAACGGGCATTGCCCATACAGGGGTTGTCGGCATCTTAAAGGGCGGTAAACCCGGGCCATTGATTGCGATCCGCGCCGATATGGATGCACTGCCTGTAACTGAAGTGGTCGATTTGCCCTTTGCCTCAAAGGCGACCGATACCTATCGCGATCAAAAGGTGGGGGTGATGCATGCCTGTGGCCACGATACCCATGTGGCAATGTTGATGGGCGTGGCTGAAAGCCTAGCCAAAGTGAAAGACAGCCTCGCGGGCGATGTGATGTTTATCTTCCAACCCGCCGAAGAAGGTGCGCCAGAGGGGGAAGAGGGTGGCGCAGAGTTAATGCTAAAAGAAGGATTATTTGCGAAACGTAATCCTGATCAAGTGTTTGGTATGCATGTGACCTCGAGCATGCCGAGTGGCATGATTGGCCTGCGCAGTGGCCCGGCGATGGCGAGTGAAGATTCTTTTACCATCAAAGTCAAAGGTCGCCAAACCCATGGCTCGCGCCCTTGGAATGGGGTCGATCCTATCGTCGCTGCGGCGCAAATTATCACTAACGTGCAAACGATCGTCAGCCGTCAGGTGGATATCACTAAAGCGCCGGCGGTGGTGAGTTTTGGTGCGGTTAATGGTGGTATTCGCTCTAACATTATTCCCGATGAAGTCGAGCTGATTGGCACGATTCGCACCTTCGACCAGCCCATGCGCGCCGATATCAAACTGCGTTTAGCTGAAATGGCCGAGCTGTCGGCGAAAACCCTTGGCGCAACCGCGACTACTGAGATCCATCCTGGTTATCCCGTGGTGGTTAATAATCCCGAGTTAGTCGCCAGTATGCGGCCTGTGCTTGCCGGTGTTGTGGGCGATAAGATGCTGATTGAACCGGGGTTAATCACAGGTGCTGAAGACTTTTCTTATTACGCCTTAGAAACGCCGGGGATGTTTTTCTTCCTTGGGGTGACGCCAAAGGGCACTGATCCAGAAGCCGCGGCCAGCAACCATTCACCGGCATTTTATGTGGATGAAAGTGCGCTAAAAGTCGGGGTTGAGGCCATGACTAAAGTGGCTTTGACTGCACTTAATGGCCAATAAACTTAAGCTGCGTTATTCCGTCGGCTTTTCGGTATAACTTGAGCTTACAAAAAATCGGTGCGGGATAAGCATCCCGCGCTTGATTTGTTAAGCAATATGCTCTCTTATGTGAATTTTTACAGCAAGGAGCGAACAAGATGAAGCGCACGCTATCGGCTCTGGTGTTGGCCATGGGACTTTTTAATCCCCTAAGCCAAGCACAGGCCACCACGGCAGAAGACATTAAGAGTTTCACGCTAGAAAATGGCATGAAAATCATGGTGCTAGAAGATGCCTCAATTCCCAATGCCAATATGTATCTCTTTTGGAAAGTGGGTTCCCGTAACGAAGTCCCCGGTATTACCGGTATTTCGCACTTTTTCGAACATATGATGTTTAACGGTTCGAAAAAGTACGGCCCAAAAATGTTCGACCGCACTATGGAGGCCGCAGGTGGCGCGAACAATGCCTATACCACTGAAGACATGACGGTTTATACCGATTGGTTCCCCGCCAATGCGCTCGAAACTATGTTCGACCTCGAGGCCGACCGTATCGCTAACTTAGATATCAATCCCGAAATGGTGGAAAGCGAGCGTGGCGTAGTGCAGTCGGAGCGCTCCACTGGCTTAGAAAACTCTAATTGGAATGCCCTCGAAGGCGAAATCAAAGGTGTGGCCTTTTTAGCCCATCCTTATTCTTGGTCGGTGATCGGTCACGAGTCGGATATCGCCGCTTGGTCGTTGGAAGATTTAGTTCAGTACCATAAAACCTATTACGCACCGAACAATGCCGTGGTCGTGATTGCCGGTGATGTGAAGCTTGCCCAAGTAAAAGCCTTGGCAGACAAGTATTTTGCGCCGATCCCAGCGCAAACGCCGCCTAAAGCAATCCGTACCGTTGAGCCTGAGCAAAAGGGTGAGCGCCGTACCTTTGTGCAAAAGGCTTCGGTCAGCACACCTAATGTGATGTTGGCGTACCATATTCCGGCGGCGACCCACGCGGATTTTTATGCGCTGGATTTATTAAGCTCGATTTTAAGCCAAGGTAATAGCTCGCGTTTATATCAATCATTGGTTGATAAACAAGTGGCGCTAGAAGCGCAAACCTATATGCCTATGTCGGTCGATCCTAACCTTTTCTATGTGATGGGCGTTGCCACACCTGAGGTGAAAGCCTCGACGTTGGAGCGCGCGTTGATTGAGCAAATCGATGCGATTGCGACGAGTGGCGTGACCCAGCAAGAATTGGATAAAGTCAAAAATATCAAGTTGATGGATTTTTATCGTGCGATGGAAACCATAAATGGCAAGGCCAACACCATAGGCACCTATGAGATGTATTTTGGCAGTTACGACAAGCTATTTAATGCGCCAGAAGCCTATAACAAGGTGACGAGCGCAGATATTCAACGAGTTGCCCAAACCTATTTACGTAAATCGAATCGCACTGTGGCTGTGCTGGCGGCAACCGAGGAGTCCTCTCAATGAAATCGATGGCAATGAAATCAACCGCAGCGAAATCAACAGTAGTGAAATCAGCTGCAATGAAATCACTTATGGCGGTATCACTCGGAAAACCGTCTAAGTTAATGGCTGCATTAGCATTAGGCACAAGTTTAGTTTTTGCGGGCTGCGCGTCAACTTCGGCGCCCAAACGTGTTGAGACTGGCAGCTTTGTGATGCCAAGTTACGACAAGTTTGTGTTAGATAACGGTTTAACTCTGTACTTAATGCCCCAGCGCGAAGTGCCGTTAATTACCTTAAATGCCGTGGTACGTGCCGGCGCAGTCAATGACACTACCGCAGGCGTGGCGCAGATGACGGCTGCAGGTTTGCTCCTCGGTGCGGGTGGTAAATCTAAGGCGGATATCGAGCAGCAAGTGGATTTTCTCGGCGCAAGTTTAGGTGCCGAAGCCGATAAAGAAGGCAGTTATCTTGCCGCCGATTTTATGGCGAAAGATACCGATGTGATGCTGGGTTTATTTAGCGCCGCTATGTTAACCCCAGACTTTGATGCCGCCGAGTTTGATAAACTCAAGCAACGCTCGATTGCAGGGCTGCAGCAAGATAAAGAAAGCCCACGGGCGGTGATTGGTCGTTACTTCGATAAGCTGGTATTTGGTGCCCATCCTTATGGTAATGCGGCTTCGGGTAACAGCGATTCGCTTGAACAGGTGACTGTGTCGCAA